>NZ_JNJF01000005.1:0-191461 GCF_000701565.1 Selenomonas sp. FC4001
TTGACAACTGGGATGTAATAACGCCGATATTCAAGTTCTCAACAGACGTCCGTACAGCCTTTTACACGACCAACGCCATTGAGAGCCTGAATTCCTCATATCGCCGTCTGAACAGCCAGCGAAGTGTTTTCCCCAGCCAGCAGGCATTGCTGAAGGCATTGTATCTGGCAACGTTTGAGGCTACCAAGAAATGGACTATGCCAATTCGGAACTGGGGTAAGGTAAGGGGCGAGTTGACCATTATGTACCCTGACAGATTACAACCGTAAAATACATAAATGCTAAAGTCATAGAAGACCTATTTACAGACTTTTATTCACACCCTCTAAAAAAACCGGTAGCAGCAAATAATTGCTACTACCGGTAAAGTCTAACTTTATGGGGTCACTACAAATCGGTCAGTGGAGCGGCTCTATATTTATGCCATGCTATAGCCGTAGTGGCGTATAACTTCATCCTGCACATTTCCCTTGAGGTGACGCAGAAAATCCTTTATGCCATATGCACCATTCATACCAATAGGCGTATCAAAAGCATAGGGCTGCAGCTTCAGGCATAGCTTTTTGACCTTCTTCGGGTCTACATCGCCAGCCAGTATCACAGATTTGTTAACAGCACAGATATCCCTTATGGCCTTCTTCCTGTCAAAGCCAAGCATAAGCTGGCCCCCGAAATCCAGGCGTATCATTTCCGCCGGATACACCATTGCTCTTTCCACAGAAAATTTATCATCATAGCGAAAGCTCTTAATCACGGGGCGGTCTACTTTTCTGGCATATTCAGCATCTTCATTGCCGTCAAGCTGTACGTAATCCGAATCGATTTTATTGGCCCAGTGATTTACTGTCTTTAAATCTTCATCGCGGAACACACCGACAAGACGAGCTGCCTTAATCTGCTGCGCAATCACCTCTACCCTTAGCGGTGAGATATAGGCATCGCTTTTATCATCGAATACAAAACCAAGGAAATCAGCCCCTGCATCTTCTGCGTTCAGTGCTGTAAACAAATCGGTAATCTTGCAAATCTTAGCTCTCATGGCAATCCCCTACGCTTTCTGCAATGATGCACACACAAATTTATTATACCATAAAGTCTACCAGAGAAATACTATATAGTATAATTATAGTAAATCTTTAGAACATTTCTTGACATTAACGAACAGGAGTACTACACTTAAAGACGTGATCCCCTTTGTTAATTCTCTTGTGATCACACCTTTCCTGGAATGGCCCTGACATTCCAATCCCCGCCCCCGGAGACTATCCCGCAGCTCCGGGGGCCTCTTGATACTGGCTATTAAAAATCCCTCTGGCAAAAGCCGAGGGATTTTTTGCTCATTTAATTTCCCATGTAAACTCCACGGTATCGCTGGCCTTTATGTCATCCGGCTCAAAATCGAAACTCGCCTCCTCGCAGCCGATGCTCAGGTCACTCATCCTGAACTTATCATGTGCTTCAAAGCTTATTTCGTCCCAGCTGTAATCTATAGACAACAACTGCCCCAGTTTCACATTAGCTGCATTGCACAGTATATTGGCTTTTTCCAAGGCATCTTTTGTTGCCTTTTCCAAAATTTCCTTTTTAGCCCCATCAATATCCGAAAGGGCAAAGCCTATTCTGACATCAGGGTCTGCCAGACACATCGACAAAACAGAAATCACCTCATCCAGCTTCGCCATATCCTTAGAGAAGGACAGGCTGAGGTCATGTCTGACTTCGTAGCCTATAAACACCTCTTTGTAGGTATTGTCTTCCCGGTGGATGTTATCATGTCTTGCATGAATATCAAAGCTTGTGGTTTTCAGGTCTTCTTTCGTGAAACCAATCGTCCCAAGGTTAGCCCGGATAAGATTCAGCTGCTGTGCTGCACTATCTACTGCCTGCTTATAGTCAGTATCGCAGGATTCCACATGCATCCAAACGATGATGGTATCCGGTGTTCTACTTACTCGGCCAATACCTTTGACCTGTATGGTATGCTTATCCGCTATCATAAATGACGCCTCCCAATGAATGTTCTGCTGGCTCTGCGTCATTTATTCGCGGTCTTACCTGCGGATACCTGCCTACACAGTCCTTAATCCTATCTTTGATTCAAATGGGACTTCACAAGATAGTATACTTCCGGATGGGAGCTGGAACCGAATTTCTGCCAGCCCCATTTGCTTCCTTGTACATAAAAGTAAATCTGGCCGGTTTTCTTATCCTCTTTGAATTGCACAACGCCCTTGGAAGCCATGCTGTCCGTATCAAAATTTACGGAGTAATCCAGTACCGCAATCAGGCACTCACTCTTACTGTTTACCTTCATCACGGCAGAACTTACGTCTATGCAGGAACCTCCATGGTTGCCAGCATCCCAAATCGGATAATTTCTGTCACCATTCCAGTAGACAATCCCATCCGAACCCCGCTGTTGCATAGCAAATACCACATTGCTCATTAACAGTATGGTTATAACTGCCATTACGATTTTTTTCATCTTCCATTCCTCCGTTAAACCTGCATAGTTTTTCTCATCACAGTCAAATCGATTCTTTACTGCTTACGGAAATAGCCAGGTGTTTATAATAGCTGTATCCACACAAACACTGAGAGATTATATCACGATATTCTTAACATATGGTTAAAGCCTTCTTGGTTTTCTGTTAAAAATTCACATATAGCCAAACGCCCCGGAGGTTCTCCGAGGCGTTTTTCATCAAAAAACAGGGCCATATCAGCCCTGCTATTCTTCATGATTAAATTTAGTCCTTAATGCAAGCCAGGACTTCCGCAGCAGTCAGATCATTAGCCTGCATGTATTCGGTCAATTCCTGATAGTCATATTTAGCCTTCTGGACTTTCAGCTCAGCAGCCTTAGCCTTCATTGCTTTGATTTCGCTCTGCTTCTTTTCAATTTTTGCTTCCAGAGCGCTGATTTTTTCTTCATAATTTGCTTTTCTTGCCATTATTCAATCTTCCTCCTAAAATAGCATATCCCTATTATAGGGGCTGATGTATTATTTGGCAAGGCATGGACATCGGCTCGTTTTTAATCTCCAGCTAAGATTCAGATGGTAAGATTGCATCAGAACATATTAGGAGATGACGCCCGTGTCTATAAGAGATTTATTGAACTATCTGGATGAACAATTAGAAAAGCATCGCACACTTGTATGTACATCTTGCACCGGCTTAGGCAGATGGCTTCACCGCAGCGGTATTGCAGGCCCGCGCTTTATGCTGTCAGGATGCGTCTTTTTCCTGACCTCAGCAGGTTATTACTTTTTTTATAAAAAGCAATACAACGTCGCAGTATTCCTATGTTTTATGGCATTATCCATGCTAATCATGGCACTAACGACGGAACGCGGGGATAATATAGAATTAATAGCGTTAGCTTTTGCCATTTTTCTCATCTTTGCCGGGGCTGGTGCCAGTATTTTATGTGCAATGAAGCTTGCAGATACTCCGGAAGAGCGGGAAAAGCAAAAGCAAAATCTCTTGGCTTATTGCGGAATAATTCTGGGGCTTTTTCTTGTCCTCGCTGCTATAGGCGGTATAGGATTTCTGATAATCATGTTCTTAAAGTAGCACCATCATGCGGCACTCTTGCACCACATAATTTCATCCTTAGCGATGGCTCTCAGACTGCATAGCCTCCAGCACTATTTTTCGCGCCTCTGGCAGCAGCTTTTCGGCATCTTCCAAAAGGCGCTGGTGGATGGCTTCACTTTCTTCAGCCGTCAGGCCTAGGAAGTCATCTACACTGAGTTCATAAAACTTTGCCAGTCTTGCAATATCCTCAGACTTAGGCAGAACCTTTCCCGCTTCCCATTTATCGTATTTTCCGAGTGTTACGCCAACGCCTTTTGCTATCTCTTTTCTTGTAAGTTCGCGCTCTCTTCTTAGCTCAGGCAGCCTGCGCATAAAGAAATTTCCAATTATTTTATTGACCATTCTTCCTCCCGCTTATTTAAAGAAAATCCGAACTGCTCCGGTATCGTCTTTTCCTATCCCAGGCATGGCATTAACAGCTGTCATTGCCTTTACTACCGGCTCATATTCCTCATCCAAGCAGAAAAGGCCACGCACAAGCGTATTATATAAATCATATCCCCAGCTGACCTGCTCTTCCTCTTCCATCCCTTTTATGCTTTCTTTCTGTTCGCTGCTAAGGTTGCTTCTAAAATCTTCCAGAATAGCAGAGCATTTCTCTAGCACTTCCGGGCTTAAATTCTTTGCCGTGAAATCATAATCGCATAACGCCTTATAGTCCTCTTCGCCGAATTCTTTTTCATTCTCCTCATCTTCAACAAAGTTATCCATCGCATGAATTGCCAGCGCAGTGATAAAGCCGCCGGTTACCTTATCCAGTAATCTGAAATCGATATTGTTTTCATAAAGTGTCATAGCTGCATCTCCTTGTACAAATTAAGCCATAAAAAAGAGCCAGCCACATGGGGATGGCCGACTCCAAGTATGCGGCTGGTTTCCCAGCACTTATTATTTTACCATATTCATTAAAATTTTTACATCATCAGCCGGATAGCTAACGCTTAATTAAAGCTTTCTACTTCTTCCACCGTAGGAATGGATGTCTGCGCACCCTGACGAGTTACAGCGATAGCCGATGCCTTTGCCCCAAAGTCGATAGCTTCGGCAAAATTGGTGCCATCAAAGCGGCTCATAAATGCGGCCAGGAAGCAGTCGCCAGCGGCGGTGGTATCGACAGCCTTTACCTTGTAAGCCGGGAATTTTTCCACCTTATCTGCTGAAACGTGCATAGTGCCGTCACCGCCCAAAGTCACCAGTACGTTTTTCACACCCTTGGCAATGAGCGCTTTTGCCGCTGTCACCACTTCTTCCTCCGTACCAGTAGGGAGGCCGGTGAGCAGGGCAAGTTCCGTTTCATTGGGTTTGGTGATATCCACCTGCGCCCAAAGTTCATCCGGCAAATCGTTCCGTGCCGGAGCCGGATCAAGCACTACGGTCTTGCCATGTTTTTTTGCAAGCTTTGCGACAGCTACTACGGCAGGCATGGGGATTTCCAGCTGCATGACCACAGCATCGGCCTTAGCAAACTTTTCCTCCTGCGCCTTCACCAAGTCTTCATCAACGGCGGCATTGGCACCAGCAATCACGCTGATGCTGTTCTGGCCGGTTTTTTCAATCTCGATAAATGCCTTGCCGGTTTCCGTACCGGCAATTTTTTTAATGCCATCCGTTGCCACACCCACATTTTCCAGATTGGCCAGCATCTGCTCACCAAAGGTATCCGTGCCTACAGCACCAATCATGGAAGTATCTGCGCCCAGTTTTCCCAGCGCATAAGCCTGATTGGCTCCCTTACCGCCGGGCACAAGCTTCATACTCTGCGCCATGACCGTTTCCCCGGCCTTAGGCCTTCTATCCATATAGACCGCAAAATCCATATTCAAACTGCCGACAACCAATACCTTATTCATGAAAAATCCCTCGCATTACATCAGTCCAGATACTGGCTGAGACCAACTTTATCCGCAGCCTTCCAGAAAATGGAATACAGGAAACCGTTATCCCACTTATATTCACGGGCTGTCACATTTTCGCCATTTTTATCTACACAGCTAAGCAGTCGGATATTTCTCTGGCCATTATTTTTGAACGTACTGAACCGATAAGTCTTTTTAGCTATCTTACCGGGATTTCCCTGGCCATCTGCACCGCCGCTGCCTGCATATACAATGCAGCTTACATAGGCAATGCCATCTTCCACATAGTAGTTGCAACTGGTCAGATCCAAATAATAGACCGCAGCTTCACTCACTCCACATATGGGAATGTTATGGTTCAAGTAGAGATAGTTTCCTCGCTCGGACATATCCGGCTGTGGGTGCTGCGGCACCATTTTATATTCCACACTTGCATCATAGCGTTTCCCGGTGATGTCCACACCATCCGTCATCCCATTAGCAAATACACTGCTCATGCCCATGAGCAGCAGCATACATATCAGCAAGCCAATTTTCTTCACTCTAAATCCTCCTCTTCTTTACTTTATCACGCCAGCCTTGGCCATCTCATCGGCATTCTTAAAGCCATGTTCTTTTGCATGTTCCTGGGTTATCATCTCGACCCATTTGCCACAGAGCGAACAGATGCCACTATTCCAGCGGGACTTTACATTGTTATTCTTAGCCAATCGGATACCAGTAAGCTTATCAGGTTTGTTTTCCAAATCCATCAACCTCCAATATCACATTCTTCTCCTGAACTCACTTATCACCTGTTTACGAAGCCTGGGCCGCTCGAACAGCAATTCCTGCAAGTCCCGCTGCGGTATATACTGACTGATAAACTCCATCGGATCAAAACGCAAATTATTCCTTGGTGGCGGTATCCATAGCGGATTGGCCTGGGCAAACATATCCATAAAGAGCTCCGGCGTGATATCCTCCGGTTCCTGATATTGAACCTTGCGACGCTCTATATGCGGTTTGGACATTTTTACTTTATGCCCATTAACCCATGGATTTTCGCCGTAATAAGCATATCTTCCTTCTGCATACGTAAAAAAGTCAATGTATCTTTCCTTGGGAATCTGGGCAATAATTTCCCGCGACTTAGGATAATCCACCCGCATTACTGGCGGAATCCCCAGTTCTTCCGTAAGAACCACTCCTCCACGGCACACATCGCCCCGTCCGTGATATATCCGTGCCCTGCAGACAAGAAAATCTTTTACATAATGCAGTTCCGGGCGTATATCAATATACCGTTCTACCTGTTCTGCCGTGATATTGATATGATTACATATCTGATTGGTGGAAGCTCCCTGCGGAACATAAGGCCGAATATCGGTGTATGTGACATAATCAAGATTTGGGTTTGCCACATAGTAACCGCGTATGATAAACGGCTTATCCTTTGCCGACAGCGCCAGCAGCGTATTTCTCATATAATTGCGCCTATCCAGCTTTTTTGACATTCTAAGCCCCCTTACCATTACAAACCATTACAACATATTTCAACCATTTTCCTTTCCATCATTACATTCCTATTTTTTTGGCCGCCTCAGTCTACAGCAGGAAGCGGGCTTCGGCAAGAGAAGCTGACGCCGCTTCTGCGAAGCGCTCTTGCCTGCGCCCGCTGCCTGCTGTTTAGCCTTCGCGTCAAAAAAATAAACTGCGCAGCAGGGGGCTAGAGGCTCCCTCGGAAGGAGAATGCAAAATGGAAAAGAACAACAACAAGATGAACGTTTACATCGCCGAACTTATCAAGAGTGAGCGGGGCACTGTCCTTACATCAGGAACTGGATACATCACCAAAGGGAACTTTCTGGAGGAAGCCTACAAAATCATAGGCTGCAGATGCGTTGACTGCCGCTCCTTTGAGTATAACGGCACCGAGTACGATGTATGGTTCGATGATGAATTCCTGCTCAAAAACGGTCCTCTTTATCCCACCCTTTTCCTCGGTGAGCTGAAGCCGAATTACTTCGACGTCATTTGCGGTAACTTTATTATAGCAAAATGCAACGAAGAAGGCGAAACTATCGGCATCAGCACCGACGAAGCTAAAGAGCTTGGTTCTTTTATGCAGTCCAGCATAGATAAGCTTAATAAGGCCGCACATATGGGACTTCTTGGCGGCGTAAAATCAGCCTGCTAAAATGCGGGGGATGTCCGGCCAGATGGCCGGCATCCTTTGCGCGACAGGCATTACAAACCATCACAACAACATTGCAGTGCATTACCTCAAAGTCATCAGAATTAGGGCCCGCACACAGAAATCCGGTTATAGCCAGCCTTTTCTCCGGCCTGCATCATTTCTCGGATTGATTTTACGAACCGCCGGTAAAAATCTACGATATGACTTCTATTGGCACTTGTAATCTTATCTGCCTCGGAATCCGAGAGTTTCGTATCCAAATGCCAATACTCCGGCATATAATCCGGCAAATGCCTTAAACCTTCACGCAGAAAATCCAGTCTGGTATCCTCATAGCTATTCTCCAGCCTGTTTGCCACGAGCTCTATGTCATGGAGTACCAGAACCATTTTATCGTAGGTATAGAAATTATCCGTCAGGTACCACTCAAACTCAGTCATGTACTTTCTGCCTTCCGGCCATTCTTCATATCGCCCTTTATTCTCAGGCAAATCTTTATCAAAGTGGCGCTCAAAAAGCGGATACAAAAAATCTTCAAAGGAACTGCTGGAAATAGATATTTCTGCCTCTTCCATACTACGCAGGTTATCCAGAGAATATGTATTCTGACTCAAATCCTTCACCATTACCGGCTCAAACCAGAAACACGCGCCAGGATTATGCCATTCCTCAATCTCTATCAAGGGAAATGGCTTTTCTTTTTGCCTTTTGGAAAGCTCTGCCAGTATGGTCAATTCTTCCTCGCTGACCTCTTTTCCATAGCTATCCAATGTTCCCAGCTTAATGTCTTTGCATTCACCATGATAGTCGCTGCCACCGCTTATGAAAAGGTTATGTTCCTTAGCGACCTTCAGCAGGGATTTTACCTGAGCCTCATCAAATCCCGAATAATAGCACTCTATCCCCTGCAGCCCTGCATCAAGCAGGATTTTTAGCTGCTTTTCAAATTCCTCATCATTCATATCACGCTTGGTATAGCCGCCATAAGGATGTGCCCACACGGGGATGCCTCCGGCGGCTAAAATGCCGGCAATCGCCTCTCTGGCATCAATACGGATGCCATTGGTATTACAGGGCTTGATATACGTTTCCCTTGCCTGCTTCTCATCCGTAGCTTTTCCCATGGCAACCAGTATTTTGGCTAATCGTGCCTTCCAATCCTTGTTGGCATACTGCTTCAGGTCTTCACTTATCTCAATCCCATACTTATCCTTGATGAAGTTAAGATGTGTTTCTACGACTTCCTGCCTTTTCGCCATGGCTTTATTCACCATTGCTGCAAAGGCCCGCACATCCTTATTAAAACCATAGCCCAGGATGTGACAATTTCTAATCTCTGTGACACAGCTGACCTCTATGCCACGGATAAATACCATATCAGCTGGGACTTCGTATTCCATATCGTAAATGCCTTCAAACGTATCATGGTCAGTAACTGAAAATATTCGGATTCCCTTCGACCGCAAGTTTTCCAGCAAACTACGGCTATTATCTGTACCGTCGGATGCCTTAGTATGCATATGCAAATCGACCATCTATTTCATCTCCATATCCGCAGACTCACAACTTATCTCTTCCATGCAGGACGTTGGAACTATCTTCGTCAGCCAGACACCATTCTCTGCCTGATAGTACTTTCTGCCGCTTTTAATCATGGCTTCTGTATCTATACGGTATATTACATAACCCTCTGACGACTTGCGCCTTTTGGCGACCTGCCAAGCCGTATCGATATCAGCGGACAAGTGGACATACAGCCTTTTCATGGGGCGCAGGCCTTCTTTTTCTATGTTTTCCCTGTTTTTGATTGGCGTTCCATGATACAGATATCTTGGCGGCACAGACTCTTTCAGCTCCACATCCACCTTGATGCTGTGCCCTTGGCAAGCCCTTATTCTGGACTTATCCTCGCTGAATATAAACCGTTTCTTGTCATTGAGTGTCACAATCTTTTCCAGCGTTTCCATATCCATCGATAGAGCTTTTATTAATTCTAAAACACTCACCCAGCCATGCTTATCCATTTTAAGGCCTGCTGATTCCGGCTTATGCCTGAGTACACAGGCAATTTTCTTGCTGAGCTTTACTTCAGCCCCGGATAGTTTATCCATCCACCTTGCCTCCTAAAGGAAAAGCCACCCCGCAGGGTGGCCATTTTGCCTGAATTAATATTTCACGCTGGATTTGAACGCAAGGCTTTCGCTGGCTGCGATATCAATTACTTCGCCAGTCTGCGGGTTGCGGCCTTTGCGGGCTGCGCGCTGTGCCTTCTTGAAGGTACCGAAGCCGATAAGACGGATTTCTGCATCCTTTCCTACGGATTCCTTAACCGTTTCCAGCAGGGCATCTACTACAGCCTTGGTATCCTTCTTGGATACGCCTGCAGCCTCTGCTACTTTGTCTACTAATGCAGTTTTGCTAAGTACTTCTGCCAATTTGATTACCTCTTTCCAAAAGATATTGTTACGACAATTATAAAATATTCGCCGTCATATTGTCAAAATCCTGCTTTTTCCCCATACATAGTTGCATCCACCGTTTCATCCGGGTGTTTTTCGTTATATTTTCATCGATTTCCCGGTTGTACTCTTCCCGATTTTCCTTTGCTAGGCAGAAGGTCGGTATGGACGTACCACTTTTCCATCCACTTGTATTTGGGATAATCTACCGGAAGTACTATGCCGGACATCTTGCCAATCTCTTCCGGTGTTCTCTTTATTGTACAGCATACCATATTTGCACAATTAACCAGCTGCCCAAACCAAAAGTATTAGGATAATAGCGTTTCTTGTACGACCACACATTTTCATATAACAAATCCGTTGCTATTACTATCAACTTCAGTATATAACGACCAAAACTTTAAACATCTAGTAGAAAACTCTCTATATTTATTTCACTGAATAAGCAACCATTTACAGTAGGTATAAATTGAAACATGTACATTTTTATGATATCATATAAAATGCGAAAAAAATACGATGTAATATTTCCCCTTGGAGGTAACCAATGAAACTTGATGAATTCAGAAATTATTTTGAGCAAATTGATACAGGTGAAACCTTTTATGCTCGCCCAATATTCAACAACGAATTTATGGGCAGATTGGGTGAGTTATTCGGTGAAGCAAAATATGATAAATTCAAAACTCTAATCGATAACGATGATATTATCGGTCTTAAAGATTTCCTAAAAAAGAATTATCGAATTACTGAAAAATCTAGTAAGCATCGCTTTTACACCCAAAAAGTATACATAGAGTTTGATATTATTTTAAATGAGAAACCAGATTTTGAACGACCATATTATCTTGGCTTTCATAGTAATTCTATTCCCTTACATAAAGTTATCGAAATACTACAAGTATATTTCGACAACGATAAAAGCAACTTTTGGCTAACCGGAGAGATTATCACTAACAATACCAGGCATGCCATAGATGACCTGCCTTTTTATATCAGTGGAAATTTGATGTTTGTAGCTAGTCCAATATCAGAAAAAACAGTCACCCTTCACATTCTAAAAGAAACAACAGATATTAAAAGCAAAGCTGAATTGAATGCATTATTAATAAATCACTATGACGACTATTATGATAAGCTTTACCATGATAACATGCCACTTACTGAAAAAGATATTCCAATATCCGCAAAAGGTATCAAATGTTATAACATTGGGCAAGGAAATTGCATAGAGATCATCGGCGATGCGTATAATGTACCTATTTTTTTTGATGTAGGATTAACTAAGTATAAAACAGAAAGGAACCAAAACGAAATCATAAAGAGCATCAATAATCTAAAAGAACGAACTCCTAGCATCATCATCTTATCTCATTGGGATACCGATCATATATTAGGATTATCCTTATGGGGCCAAGAAATATATAACGGAAAATGGATTGTTCCAGATTTACATTCTCTTTGGTATAAGAAAAAAAACAATTCAAATAATAATCCACAAGAACGAAAAACAAAGCAGGTATCATCATATGCCTTTCGAATTTTCCTCAAACTTATTCAAGTAAAAACCAATCAAGTATATATAATCAGTGAAGATCTTAAGCAAACATGTATCTATAAGAAAAATTCTAACAATACTTCTGCAATAGAAATCTGGACCGGAATACGAAAAAATAGCGGTTCAAAAAACACCCATATCATTAATCGTGCTAATAATTTCGGATTAATTATGATGTTACATGGTTCTTATCAAAATGCAATATTATGTGGCGATTGTGATTATTCAGTTATCCCAAAATCATTAATTGAAAAAGATTATGGCTGCGTTGTCGTTTCTCACCATGGCTCAAAGATGAGTTCGTTCCCATTCAAGCCTCAATCCAACTCGGATAGTGTTGCAATCATAAGCTATGGATTATCTAACACTTTTGGGCACCCTGACGAATCTAAAATTGCAGAGATATCCAATAATGGATATCAAATTATCCCCACTATTCGCTTTTCCGAATACCAAGTTGATATTCAATTCAAGGACAGAACACGCATACAAGGAATTTAATTATATTATCAACTTAATAAAAAAACTCAGTAAAATTATCTTTGTCATAAATGGACACAATCTCTTCGAATTATATCCATTAATAGAAGCTTTCCTAGAACATCAATATAATATAAAAATAGGCCTAGCTAAAGACACCTTTGGCTAGACCTTTTTTATATTATCTATTAGATTCGTATAGTCAATGCTAGAAATATATAGATGCTATTCTTTAAGACTGTTATGCCTTGTTAAACTTATCCTTGCCCTGTTTGCAACGTGGGCACTTCCAATCGGCGGGCAAGTCCTCAAAGGCCGTTCCTGCGGGAATGCCATGTTCGGGGTCGCCCACAGCCGGGTCGTATACCGTACCGCAGATGGAGCAGATATATTTGCCGGTGAATTTCTGCTGACCATAATTCATTGCTGGAGGGATAGTCTCCGGCATTTTATCCAGATCCACCACCTTCTTGTTGTCCAGATTTTCATAGCCTAAAGGCGTATGGGTGGACAAGTACACGGTTTTATGGTTTTTGATAAACTCCCGCACCTTATTCAGTGTATCGCGAGCGGCCACTTTATCCTCGGTGGCTATGGAAAGTTTGTTGCAGTACAAGGCTTCATCGGTGTAAGTCACATCGCCGTGAATGATGTAGTACAGACCATCGTTTTCTACGATAACAATGCTGGTACCAGTGGTATGACCGGGAGCAAAAATATAATGAATCCCCTCGGCGATTTTCATGCTCTTGTCAAAGTTCTCGTATGCGCCGTCGTTAAAGTCTGCCCGCACCACATTATCGCCCGTCAGTTCCATGGCATCCGCCTCGACGCCGGATATATAAATCTTGGCATTTGGGAAACTCCGCAGTTCCCCAACATGGTCTGGATGCTTATGGGTAACGAGGATTTTCGTCACCTGTTCCTTTTTGTACCCCAGTTTTTCCAAAGCCGTCACATAATCGTCAATGCGGGAGCCGATATAAATGGGCGCATCCACATCGACCGCCATATCCGGCGATTCCAACGGCATCCCCGTATCCACCAGAATGACCTCATCGCCGGTATCAATGAGGAAGTTCTGCAAAGTAGAGCGATATTTGACATTTTTGTCAAATTTATCCTCGCCATCTTCCAGCCCCATAGCAAAGGGCTGGGTCATAAAACCATTCTCATAGAGTTTTACCGCCTTGATCTTCATTTTACTCATACTCCCCCACTCACTTTCTCGGCAAAATCACGCCGTTTCATGGCGCATAACTTTCCTGTTTAAAAGATTCTGCAACATGAAAATGCTGGGATATATCAAGTAACGCATTCATCAGCCCGATGTTAATTATTAACATCGGCTGCTCCTCCTCACAATGCATTACAAACCATTACACGGCGGCAGGTATCCTGCCGCCAATAATATAACAGACATTATCAGATGGCGGCAGCCATCCGGGCTTAATCTATTACAGATTTTGTTTTTGTCTGCCGCATTATACGGGCTGCGCCAGTAAAGTGCAAGGGTTCGCTTCGCCGCTCTGCGCCCTTGCGCTTTACCGGCTTCGCCCGTTTATAATGGGCGTCAAAAACAAAAAATTCCGGCGGGCAGGCGGCAAAGGGAGGGCAGAGAAGCCTGCAAGAATATCAACTGCTTATTTACGAGGAGGAAACTATCATGAATCATGTAGCACTCACTGGCAATATCTCTCAGGATATCGAACTTCACACCACGGGCAACGACAACAGCGTTACCACTATTCATCTTGCCGTACAATCCGAATACTACAAGGCTGGCGAAGAACCAAAGGCCGAATTTATCCCTGTGACCGTATGGGGCAAACAGGCTGAAACCTGCGCCGCTAACCTTATAAAAGGCCAGCATGTAGAGATTGAAGGCAGGCTCCAGCACCGCAGCTACGAAAAAGATGGCGAAAAACACTATGTAACCGAAATTATCGCTGAAAAGGTTAAATTCGGTGCCAAGCCCAAGCGCCAAGGTGAAGCCAGTGAATATACGGAATCAAAGAAAACCAAGGCCAAAAAATCGGCTTAAAGCATCTTGTTTTGTGGCAGGGCTGGCCACGGCCAGCCCGCTATAACGGAGGAAATCACCATGAACAAGAATCTGCATTATGAATCCAATGCTTCTCTGCTTTCGTCCCTGCTGGATATTCCAGCCGAAAACCTTGCCTGCAAAAAAATTTCTGAGGTATTAACGGCGCCCTTGACCATAAAAGGCGTTGGTGTCAAAAAAGCAGACAAGCTTTATGTTATCAAGGAAGTCATCCGCCGCATTATGGAGGAGACCCCCAATGATAACCCAGTTATTCACGGCCCCGAAGATGTATCCAAATTTTTCATGCCCAAACTGCTTCACGAAACCAAGGAGCACTTTATGATTGCCGTGCTTAATACCAAGAATCGTATCATCGCTGCCCCTACCATTTCCATAGGCTCTTTATCGGCGTCGGTGGTTCATCCCAGGGAAATATTCAAAGAGGCCATAAAATACCCTTGCGCCGGTATTATCCTTGTCCACAATCACCCTAGCGGCGACCCAAACCCCAGCAAGGAAGATATTGCGGTTACAGAAAGGCTGGTCAAGGCAGGCAAAATCATGGATATTCCCATTATAGACCATGTAATCATCGCTCAGCAAAAATACCTGAGCATGAAGGAAAAAGACCTCATAAAATAACCAAACAAGGCAGGCAATCATGCCTGCCCTATTGCTGCGCCACCGCATTACAGGAACCATTACAAAAGCATTACAACCATTTGGACATTACATTTTCGATAAAGCTTGCACGACCTGTGTCACTGTTAGGAGCGGATGATTTCTTTTAGAATGGCAATATAGCTCTGGGTCAGGCGAGAAGGGCGAATACTTTTAGGCAGGATATAGCCAATTTCCATATAGTCATCAACAGCCAACGGCCGGGCAATGATGTTAGAGCCATTGAGCTCTTCACTGATAACGCCGCTGCATATGGTGTAACCGTTGAGGCCAATCAGCATATTAAAGAGTGTTGCCCGATCACAAACGACAATTTCCTTATCCACTGTTTCGGTGCTGAGGATTTCTTCGGAAAAGTAAAAGGAATTATGATTGCCTTGTTCGTAGGAGAGCCGCGGGTACGGAGCTAGGTCTTCTAAAGTGATTTGTTCTTTACTGGCAAGAGGACTGTATTTGCTGATGAAAACATGTGGCTTGGCCGTAAATAGTGGCTCAAAGGCTAGATTGTTTTCCTTTAATGTCTTCAATATGATGGAGCGATTAAAGGTATTAAGGTAAAGCAGACCAGTCTCACTGCGGCGATGGGCGACATCATCAATGATGTCATAGGTTTGCGTTTCACGCATATGGAATTCGTATTTAGGCCCATCAAAGCGACGGATCAGCTCGACAAAGGCTTCAACGGCAAAAGAGTAATGCTGTGAGGAAACGCAAAAATGCTGCTTGAGTGCTGACTGGCCAAGGTACCGTTCATGCATAAGGTCGGCCTGCTCTAAAACCTGCCGTGCATAACCTAATAGTTCATCACCAGCTGCAGTAACCTCTATGCCCTTATTAGAGCGGGAAAAAATCGTGATGCCATATTCCTGTTCAAGAGACTGAATCGCGGCGGTAAGGCTTGGCTGCGCGATGAATAATTTTTTTGCCGCCTCGGTAATATTGCCGGTTTCCGCAATCGTTACGGCATAAAGAAGCTGCTTTAGTGTCATAGTGTTCCTCCTGTGCATTGTATCATTGGGTGGTATTATACCATTTACCATAGATTTTTTCTATGAACAATGCCATATTTTATGTATTTTACAGAAAAACATGAAATCCTTATCATAAGAACAGAAATAGCACCAAGCAAACTACTGGAGGATGATGGATAATGCAGACAATTTATACACCATGCCGCTACGATTTTGTAGGAAGTTTCCTGCGGCCAGCCAAACTAAAAGAGGCACGCGCCTTGTTTAAGGAGGGCAAAATCAGTCAAGAGGAGCTTAATGCAATAACGGATGATGCCGTACGCGATGTTGTAGCCAAGCAAAAAGCAGTAGGCTTCCATGTAATAACGGACGGTGAATTCCGTCGAGCATATTGGCATCTCGATTTCATGTGGGGCTTTGAGGGAGTTGCACATAAAGCAGGTGGCGGTGTCGAATTTCATGGTGAGGTAGCGGAGCTCGATGATACATGGCTTGTCGGCAAAATCAAGGCCAAGACACATCCTTTCGTCGAGTATTTCCGGTTCCTCAAGCAGTTTGAAGATGATGAGACAGTGGCTAAATACACGATTCCGGCTCCTGCGCAGATGTATCAACAGTTTATTATTCCACAGAATTTGAAAACGACGCGTCAAATATATACCACGGATGATGAGCTTATCGCCGATATCGCTACGGCTTATCAGGAGGTTATTGGACAGTTTTATACTGCAGGCTGCCGTAATCTTCAGTTTGATGATTGTACCTGGGGAGCAGTTGTTGGTGATGCTGCCAAGCAGCGCTATAAAGCATTAGGACTTGACCTTGAGTCGGTCAAACAGCAGCTTCTCAAAGTTAATAATCTTGCGCTAGATGGAAAACCAGCAGATATGGTTATTAACTCCCATATTTGTCGTGGTAATTATCATTCGACTTTCTTTACAAGTGGGTCTTACGATTCGGTAGCTGATTATGTTTTCGCTCAGGAGCATGTCGATGCACTTTATCTTGAGTACGACGATGAACGTTCTGGAAGCTTTGCTCCACTGGCAAAAATCTCACCAGATAAAAAAGTGGTACTTGGCCTAATTACGACCAAAACGCCGGAACTTGAAGATAAGGATGCCGTCATTGCCCGCATTCATGAGGCGGCGAAGTATGTACCACTAGAGCGGTTATATCTTAGCCCACAGTGTGGTTTTGCCTCTTGCGAGATTGGCAATAAACTAACAGAAGAAGAACAATGGGCAAAACTGGCACTGGTAAAAGAAATCGCAGAACTGGTCTGGAGTCACTAACACTATTCACAAGTATGAAAAATGAGGCTATGCATTGCATCAGCCTCATTTTTTCATATGCTTATTTCTTGATTTTTGCCAGAACATCTCCGGCACTGATATTGTTTGCCAGCATGTACTCAGTGAGTTCTTTATAATCACCGTCAGCCTTCTTGGTTTTCAGGCTGCTAAGCTGGGCCTTCAATTTTTTGAGTTCTTCCTGTTTCTTTTCAATTTTTGCTTCGATTGCGCTAATCTTTTCTTCATAGTTTGCTTTTCTAGCCATAAGTCAAATTCCTCCTAAAAGTATATGAATTACTATACGGAGTAATTCGACTATCCATGAATTTTTTCCTGCTTTATAAAATGATTTTTTCTGATTCTTGAATAAAAAAATCATGATGTAGGATTACTAACAAACATTTTCCACACAGGCTCTCTTATGATTTTATTCGTTATGCAGCAAAATCCTTCACGACCTGCATAAGCTGTTTTTCATCTACATCTATCAGTTTATCCGGAACATATAGGAAAATTCCCTCATCGATAGCACGCGCCTCCTCTGAGACATAATGGCCATCTTTTGTCATTAACGCTACGTCCAGTCTGTCCACGGATATCATATGCGTTCCACTGATGTTGGGTAAATTTATCTCAAGCAATCTTGCCGGATAATCTATCCCGTCAAAACGAATTGTCATCTTTTCCATGCCCATATAAAACCTATCTTTTCTCTATCCGGAACAACTGCCAATTTCCCATTCTGCACCTGTCCGGGCCATATTTTGACACACGCAGCCTGTCTTGGAGTATGTATCCCTGCCTACTCGCAAGACCATTAAACGCGCTGCTCTTCCTTCTGCATATCCGGCTTTTCCAGCGCAATATCATTTACGTTCTGATTTCTCAGTACATCAATAAGCCGAACATCACTTCCTTCATTAAATTTTTTGGGCTTTACTTCAAACCTTGCCAAACACATTCTCTTGCAACTCCTTAACATCTTTTTCGTTATAACAGCCCTAATAACATATCATATACTCAGCTTAACCTGCAAGGTCATTTTTCCCAATTCTGACCGGACTGTGCATTTCCACAGTCACCCCTCATGAACTATGTAAAAAGTTACAGTATAGCATGCAATGTTATGCCGTATAATAACACACATAACATTTATAGGAACTGCCCTCTCCCCAATCCCCATTGGGCAGCACCGTTAGTGAGCTTCCCCAGTTCGCGAAATTCAAAATGCCCTGACTGGCACTTCCCCAAGTAATACCAGTCAGGGCATTTTTTTATATTCTTCTACAGATACAGCCAGCAAAACCATTACATACCATTACATATGTTAATTATTAACATCCCTTTACCCTTTTTGCGCTAGGACAATACCTGCAAAAACCAGCAGCATCCCTGCCCCCATAGCCAACGTAAGGCTTTCTCCCAAGAAGATGATTCCGGATACAACACCAACCACTGGCACAGCCAGTGAGGAAATGGCTGCCTTACTGGCTTCCATATGTTTTATCAGGTAACACCACAGGATAAAGGCTACTGCAGAGGCCAAGGCCCCGTTATAGGCCACACAAGCAATGGAAAGCCCATTCCACTCAGCTCTCCAGTCCCCTATAACGGCTGTATATATTGCTAAAACAACTGCTCCCACCGTCATCTGCCATGCCGTCAGCGCTGTGAGGTCACAACCCATGAGCTTTCCTTTCATAGCCACATTTCCTGCTGCCCAGACCATTGCAGCAGATAAGGCCAGCAGTATGGCTGACCAATCGCCGGAAACATCCACATTAAGCAGCAATCCCAAACCGGATAGGCTAAGTGCTATTCCCGCAAGTTTCCGTCCACTGAGCCTTTCCTTCAAAAATATTTTCGCCAGGATTGCCACCCATATAGGCATAGTATAATTAAGCATAGCGGCAAGC
The DNA here is from genome assembly GCF_000701565.1 of Selenomonas sp. FC4001. Classification (NCBI taxonomy): domain Bacteria; kingdom Bacillati; phylum Bacillota; class Negativicutes; order Selenomonadales; family Selenomonadaceae; genus Selenomonas; species Selenomonas sp. FC4001. The sequence continues at coordinate 19,049 of NZ_JNJF01000005.1, forward strand.
CCAGCTCCCAAAGTCTGCAAAGAGGTTTGCATTGCTGCATTGCAAAAAGCAATCTGAGTGGCTCCCGTAAAAGCAATCCATGGCCAGTATCTTCTATCCGGCAATGGAATCCTTTTGACCTGCGTTATCACCAATAATATAGCTGCTCCAGACGAAAAACGCAGCATCGCAAAAAAAGTTGGCGAAAAAAAGTCATTGGCCACCTTCATTACCACCCAATTAAAGCCCCACAGTAGGCAGAGCAACAGCAATGCACGATACACAGGCATCCATCCCTCCATAAGATATTGCGTATATTACACTTTTGCATCATAGCCGAAGTCTTCTCATACCGAAATGGTCTTTCCCAGCTGAAAGGCTCTCTGCAAACTGTCGCCCTGCCTTACATCTCCTTTTTCCTTAGCACCGCGCACCAGCACAGTACCACCATCCTCCAATTTGAAGAAATTCAAGACTAGCTTATACTGCATAAGTATCGCATCAAAAAGTTCAGGCAGCGTAGCCGCACCCACCAGAATCATTGCCAATTTTTTAATGTTAAATGTATCACGTCTCGGATTATGCAGCCGGTCAATAATTGCCTTCAGTTGGGCACTAAGTCCATAGAAATACACCGGGGATGCGATAACCAAGATATCTGCCACTTTGAGCTTGTCATAAATCTGCTGCATATCATCCTGCTGAAAGCAAGGATTTCCTTCTTTTTTGAAACAGCTGTTACAGCCAATGCAAGGGCTAACCTTATAGTCTGCTACAGATATCAGCTCAACTTGGTGACGCTCACCAGCCCCTTCTGCAAAAGCCTGTGCCAATAAATCTGTATTGCCACCTTTTCGGTTACTCCCCACCAAAACCACAATTTTGCTCATTTCCAGCCCTCCCATATCTTGAAAACCTACTATTCGTCTTTCAGCTGCTCAAATATGGCATTTTGGATGTTAATTATTAACATCCAAAATGTCTGTCTATATCTACCACCGTATTTTGTTTACGCCTCCGTCTGCAACAAGGTTTACTTATTGCACGCTCAATACTCCAGCCATAGCGAAGCCGATTTTTACATATATCCCAACTCACCTTACTTCCCAGCATATCATATAACTCACGCGCAGTATATTTTTTTCCTTCATAATCATACAACTTGGTATGCTTTACGGGGGTCTCTACTATTTTTTCCACAGACCAGCCCTTGCTAAGCCGTGTTCTTATCGTTGCAATCGAGATATTATATTGTTCAGAGAGTTCACGCACACTATATATGCGACCTTTATATTCTAGGTGGATTCTAGGCTTTCCACCTGTACGACGGCGTACTGGATTGTTAACTACATCCTGCAACGTCTCGCCTCGATTTATTCGTCTGCGCACACTCTGGCTGTTAAGGTTGAATCGTCTTGCAACTTTCTCCACGCCTACTATTTTACCATCCAGTATACATGTATGGTGTTCAGGATGCTTTTGTTTACGAATCGGTGTCTCGATTGCCTTCTCCAGTGACCAATGCTTCTCATTCAGCCTGCGAAGCAATGCACCATATGGAACCCCTGTCATTTTTGAAATCTTTATTACCGGGCAAAGCTCACCCTTATATTCATACATTTTTCCCTTCACCAGTTGATACCTTCATTTCTCTACGTGACTAACATCTTACATTTAGCCTTTTTCTTTTATTATACCACAGCTATGAGATTATTCCGTATACAATAGACATTTTTTCACATTTTATAATGTATGCCAAGATGCTTTTTACTCAAATTCATCGCATAAATCTGCTTATACATCTCTCTCAATCATGGTATAATCAAAGCAGATACAGAATCTTTTCGCAGATAGCTCCCTTTCAGTATTCAGGAGGCTAATATGGACAAGACCATTCATATCGGTGACCGTTTTGGCCACCTTATTGTCATAGATAAAGATAATCGCCCCCGGCATAAAGCCAGATGGCTTTGCCGTTGCGACTGCGGCAAGGAAATATACACCTGCACCAGCAGGCTGATAAGTGGAAAGCATCGCAGCTGCGGTTGTACTGACCATACCAAACGCAACAGCATGGCTGACCTCACCGGCAGACAAATCGGCCATCTAACCGTCATTTCTCGCAGTCCTAATCTTAGGCGCAAGTCAAGCTGGCTATGCCGCTGTGATTGTGGCAATACGATTGAACTTCCCGCTTCATCAATATTGTCTGGCAAAAAGACCAGCTGTGGCTGTGTCCATCATGCTGCCAAGCACCCTTATGATGATTTAACCGGCAGACACTTTGGCCACCTGACCGTTGTTGCCCGCAGCAAAAATCCGAAGAACCAAAACCTATGGCTTTGTATCTGTGACTGCGGTGAAGAAGTACAAATCTATTCCTCCGGCCTCTTAAACGGCAAATACACCAGTTGCGGCAAATGCAAGTATCGCCATTTACGCACCAAAGAGGACATGATTGGCAAGCATTTCTCCCATCTGACAGTTGAACGCATCGTTGAAGTGGAATCGGGACTATTCAGGCTGCTCTGCCTCTGCGACTGCGGTGAATACACCCTTGCCGATACTGCCGAACTTACTTATGGCTACAAACGAAGCTGCGGATGTGACCTGAAGAAGCGTCCGCGCCCTAAAACCGTTCGTCATTGGCTCACCAATGCACAAAAGCTAAAAACCAATGATTCCATCCGCTACCATAAAGCAAACAGCAATACGGGGCTAAAGGGCATCCACATGCGGAAACGCCTTGCCCATAATGCCTATGAAGTATCCATTACCAGCCAGGGTCAGTACCACTATATAGGACATTTCCCAACATTGGAAGAAGCAAAAGCGGCCCGCCTTACTGCCGAGGAAACGTACTTTGCTCCACTCATTCGCCAGTTGGACGGTGAATCTGCCCCCGCTAATGAACCGGATACTTGAAAGGGTACTTCCATGAAAAAAGAACTTCCTCACTTTAACATTGGTTCAGCCTATGGCGGTGCCCAGGAATGGTGCCCCACCTATTGGATGAACATTGGCGGCTGCGGTGCTATCACTGCCTGCGATTGCTGCCTCTACTTTGAACTTTACAAGGGAAAAACCGGGCTATATCCCCATGACAAAACAGCAATAACCAGAGATGCCTATGTAGACTTTGCCTATCTCATGGAGCCATACCTGCGTCCCCGCGAAGGCGGTATAGACACTTTGGACATATACATTGATGGTTTTACCGAATTTCTTCATGACCACAATGTTACCGACATCACCCTCTCCCCTTGGAGCGGCAACAATAGCTTGAATGACACCAAAACTGTCATCCAGCAGCAGATAAATAATGGCTGGCCTATCCCCTGCCTTACCCTTTTGCACGAGCATCCTGCCATGGATGATTACGTCTGGCACTGGTACATCCTTAATGGCTACGAAGCTTTTCAGGACGCCTTCATTGTCAAAGCGGTCAGCTACGGAAGCTGGCGTTGGTTAGACTTCGATATGCTATGGAATACCGGCCATGAACGCAAAGGTGGTCTTATCCTCTTCACTATATAACCATCCTTCAATAGGTATTCCATCACGCGCAAATGGGGCTGTTGCTCAAGTGATATCACTTATGCAACAACCCCTGCTTTATATTCAGATGATTTACTTCTGCATCAAGATGTTCAGCATCTGCGTGTCAACCATACCGGAAACCTGCTGCTCCTCCGGATCATCCGGCAAGGAGTGCTCCGTTCTGGTGCTGAGGATGGTAGGTATTTTCTCCGGATGGGGAGAATGGGTCTTAGTCTGGGAAATAATCTTGTCTTTCTCGTACACGGTAATCAATACAGAGCCATCCGACATAACACGCGTCACTGTGGTAGTATCCTCACCCGGCTTTTCCCCAGTATCGGTGATGGCTCCCCCTGTTTCCAACTGCCGTAGCATGCTGCTGAACTTTTCTTTAGCTTGCAGGGTATTGTCTTTGCTGTCAGCCGCCTTTCCCTTGTCATTCCAGGCAGTTATTCCCTGCAGCGATTTGATTTCCATGAAATCACCTCCAACGTAGACAGCTCTATTATCTATATCGTAGGAATGTAGGAATTTATAAGGGATTATTCAGCGCGGATGCCCAAGATATGGATGTTAATAATTAACATCCATATTGCAGAAGCTTCTCCATATGTATATGCGGGCAATGCTCGTCCATATATACATTTCCTTTGGCCTGGAATCCTAAAGTCTCATAAAAGCCTTTCGCTTGAACCTGTGCCGATAGCGATATTTTAGATGCTCCAGCATCCTTTAGGTGCTGGATGGCCATTTCCAAAATACGACGTCCCATAGACTGCCCCCGATAGGCTTTTCGCACAGCCATACGGCCAATGATATATTCACCGGGTTCTTCTCCCGGAAAGAATCTGCAGCAGCCTACTGCATCGGCATCGTTATAAAGCGTCATATGCGTTGCAATGTTGTCTATATCATCAAATTCATTTTCAAAGCCCTGCTCAGATACAAACACTTCCTGACGGATTTTTTCCTCATCCTCAAGCAGGTGCTCTGAAAATTCAGCGTGTAACATGTTGTCCTCCCAATTATCTCTCAGTTCTTCCAATCTCCGTATAAATCATACCATGCTTGCCGCGTTCTGACCGCATTAAGGAAATATGTTCGATAACCATCTTTCCCTGTGGCGGCTCAACCTCAGGCAAAATCGTCTTGCCATGATAGATTGCCTTGCGAACTACTGTAATATGCGGAGAGAACCGCTTGCGGTCATAGGGAATTTTGTGCTCAGCAAGAGCCCTGCGCAGCCTCTTGACATAATTATCCAGGCCGGTGTTCTCTTCTATCCCGGCCCAATATAAATCTCCGAAATTCCCCATACCATTGAGTTTCATGGGCATAGGATCAAACGGAACAAAATCAATAATGTCCATGACATCATCTGGTGCTCCGTACTCTCCGATAAACGCCAGCGTTAAATGCAGATTTTCCCGGACAGCAAAATAACCTTCCACACCGGATGCTTTTAGCCGTGACTGAAAAGCCTCCAAAGCCTTTATCATTGGTTCCGTAAACTGAACACTTATGAAAAGTCTCATGATGATTGCTCCTGTACGGGCAGCCCAAATTCCTCTCTAAGTGCCCGATAGCGTGCTAGTTCCTTTTCTTTGACCGGTTTGCTCAGATCATCGAAGGTGTGATGCATGACATCAGCGTCCTTCAGCAATTCATCAAATGGCTCATCTTTCACCAGTTTGTCATCATGATGGTATATAGCCGAGCAAATCCAATCAATTTCCCTTGGATTGGCCAAGGCATTTCTCAGCAGAATTTCTCTTGCCAAGTCTGCGCCTCTATGTGCATGGTCATCATAAGTTCCACTGACATAAGCCGCGATATCATGCAACATAGCTGACATGCTGGCAAGTTCTGAATTCTCACCACGCTTTTCTGCTATCACCGTGGCTGCAAGAGAAACACCGTATAAATGCGCATAGGCTTTTTCCAGCTTTTCTGCGTCCGTTATGCTTTCACGTAATTTGTCACCAACTACTTTTCTAAGTTCTTTTAGTCTGCTCATTATATCCTCCTACTTCTTCATAACCATTTGTCAACATTCAATCCCTTTACGCGCCTCGACTTTTTCACCCCTCTTTTAACAATTCCGTGTCAATAACCAATCTCCTTCTTACTGACAGGTGAATATTCCGCTGCATCAGCCCACATCTCTACTGGCACCATACAACATTCTACTAAAGTTTCAATTTCCCCATTTGGGATGGGAAACCAAATCCTCTGCTTCAGCCATCACGCTCACACCTCAAAAGCAGGACTTGGCACATTCCCCATACTGCTCCAGGCAGTTTGGAATCGGAACAGGCAGTTTCTGCTTTCCGCCACTTCGGACGGCACATAGCTCATAATCTCCGGCACGGAACGATGTTCCCGTAACTGAATCTTCTCGATTTCCCTTGCAATATCATCGGTTATCATTCACATCCCCCGCATCCATAAATCCATTTGTACGCCATTATAATGTTTTAACTGTATAAATGTATAATGGTATACCGTTAAATCTGTAATTTATTCCCCTTATTATGGTACCATTTTGCCTTCCCTCTCAGCATCGAATAGAAGACGAGCCATTATTTGACCAGCCCGACCTCTCACACCACCGTGCGTACCGTTCGGTACACGGTGGTTCTCTAGTTTTCACATACTTGCACGTAATAGCTCGTCAAGATTATATAGCCTTGGCGGGCTATTTCTTTATTAGTCAAGTGCGGTTTGCGTTGCTGAGTGGCCACTCAGCAACGCAAACCGCAGTATCAGACAACCTAAAATTAATATTTAAATGAGTCCTATAATCACAAAAAGGGGATCTGATTGGCCGAAACAGCCTGTCAGCTCCCCTGTCCTATCATTTAGAGAAGAATCCTGCAATCAATTTGAAAATCAGCTTGATAACCTCCCACGCCGCTCCGGCCAGGAATGCTAATGCAATCAGTCCGAACGTAGCCACGCCTATTCCGAAAACAGCTGTTCCCATCCCCATTCCTCCTGTACAATTATACTAGGACACCGTTATACAGGTATAATTATATAATCAAACACTAAAAGCAGGAAAAAAAGCCCTCAAAAAGAAATATTGAAAGTAATAAACAGCAAAAGTATCACCGCAAATTTGACTGAATTATCATTTTATTTCTTGCTTGCGAAATAACTGACTAAAAGACCACCAATCACTTGGGGGATGTGACTCTTGCCTATAAGGATAGACCCTACAATCGGAACAGCTACCCCTAAAGTGGCGGCCAAAGCCCCTATTACCTCTGAACTAGCCCCCCCCTTAGCAGTTTGGCCTAAAGTTGCAATTTTTTTTGTATTTTCTTCATAAGATTTTTCATTATCTTCACCTGAGAGGATATATGTAACCAACTTGGTGAAAACATCATCATCGCCACGTTTGGTCATTTCAGCCCCCAATGCGGCAACAATCATCCAGTAGTTCCCCATATACATGGGATTAGATGAATCCTTAGCTTCCCAATTAGATATAGTCTGCGGGGAGACATTACACATATCCGCAAACTCTCGAATAGACCAGCCACCCAAATTTCTAATGGTACTAAGGTTGTCCTGTAGTCTTTTTATCATGGCTTTGTCATTTTCCGATATAGCCATTACTATCACCTCTTCATCAAGTATATCACAATATTATAGTGTGGTAAATATATGTACAATGTCCGCAGTATTGCTTTTGTCAAGATTTTAGGCAGTAACAATATTTTATTGACTTCTGCGAAAGACTGTGCTATTCTCTTGCTAAGAACGATATGGCCATAATCACAGGCCAGACACTGATTGAAGGGATTAATAGGAGTTAGATATGCAGAAAAGTATAAATATTGAGTCTCTAATGAGCGAATATGATGATTTTGTGTTCTTTTATGAGAATATTGAGAAATTAGGTGAAGCTTTAACAGCTTTACCAGACCTACATATCAATAAACAAAGACTATTTATCCCTATAAAGTTTATTGCTCATATTAATTATTGCATAAATTCTATAATATACTTGCCCTCAAGGAACTTAATAAATGCAACACAGATAATTGCTAATAAAAACGACGAGGGTTTGGCTGTTTTTTTTGATATAAAAAATGATGTCAAAGTAACAGAATTAATATCATCCAATAAACTATTATTCATTCAAGACCAATCATTATATACGAAAATTCACATGTTTATAGATTATATAAACGAGTTAAGAAAAGATTTTGGGCACACTACTCGTCAACCACAGAATGAAGCCGAAGGATTATATATCGTATATAATTCCGATGGCTTCGCTTTATTTAAAAAAGACAATCAGCTTGAAATAACACAAAAAAAACACCTGTCAACTCGCTTAGGAGATTATGAAGGATTTTGTAATGAGTATGCCAAGAAATGGAAATATACAGATATAAACAAAGAAATAAATGGTAGCTTTAATGCTTTTATCAAAAGGTTTAAATAGTACCATAAAAAATGATATGGCACATATATTATCATAACGGAAATGAGGTAAAGAAGAATGAAGAATAAAGATACAATATCGAATGATGATTTATTGTACCCCACTAAAGATAAGCCATCTGAGGATACGAGTGTATTGTATCAAAGCATTCACGAGAACAGTTTCCGTTCGTTAAAAGCAACTAAGTATAATGCCAGGCAAGGTCAAGGATTTGCTGCAGAAGATGGAAACAATCTAATAGATAGGTTCAGGTTTAGAGATGCCAAAGTTATTGGAAATGACAATAAAAAAAATGGCCCTGACAGAATTTCTGATGGGCAGCTTATTCAAACAAAATATTGTCGAACAGCAGCTGATTCCGTAAGTGCAGCCTTTCGTCATGGCGAATACAGGTATATCGACTCTAATGGTATGCCAATGCAATTAGAGGTACCCAAAGACCAATATGAAGAAGCACTCAAATACATGAGACAGCGAATTGCCAAGGGGGAAGTTCCTGGTATCACAGACCCCGACCAGGCTGATAAGATTATTCGCCAAGGAAATATAGACTATCAAACAGCATGTCGTATTGCCAAAGCGGGAAATATTGACTCATTGTTATATGATGCAGCTAACGGTTCGATTATAGCCTCTGGTGTTTTTGGCATATCTGGTATCATCAGCTTTGCACAATGTCTATGGTCGGGTAAGAAAATAAACGAGGCTATAGATATAGCAATATATAATGGAATTAAATCAGGTGGATATGCGTTTATTTGTTCTATTGCTACAGCTCAATTAACTAGAACATCACTTAACAATGCATTATTAAAGCCTTCTATTAAAATTGTTAAATTACTTCCAAGAAAAGCTAGAAAAATATTGGCACAATCATTAAAAAACGGTTCCATTACTTGCAGTGAAGAAGTTACACGAGACTTGGCAAAATTATTACGCGGTAATCTTATAGCTGCCGGAGTGACAATGATAGCTTTGTCAGCAGAAGATATTACTAACGCATTTCGAGGCAGAATATCTGCCAAACAGCTGTTCAAAAACATAACAACATTATTTGCCGGATTAAGTGGCGGATATACCGGAGCTGCTGCAGGTGGAGCAATAGGGGCACCTTTAGGACCTGCTGGAATTACAGCAGGTTCAATTGTAGGTGGAATAATTGGTGCTACAGCAATAGGTCAGGGAACTAATATATTAATCTCAAAGATTGTCGAAGATGATGTTGATTTTATGTTGCGGATTTTTAATGATGAACTCATAAAACTTAACGATGAATATTTACTTACAAAAGAAGAAACAGATATTATTATCGATGAGTTGCACCTAGCATTAACGCCAGAAACTATGTTTAAAATGTATGAAAGCAATAATCGCAATGAATATGCTCGAAATATCCTAATAGAAATAATTGAACAATTAATTAGCTGGCGCAGTAAAATAAAAATCAATCCAGAAATTATTGCCACAACAACTAAAGATATTGATTTTAATAATCATCAAAGCGCCTCACCTATCAACCCCTTATCAAATACAAACAAGCATCATATTTCGCTAGGCGAAAAAAAAGCTATATATATTAAAAGACAAAAACAAATAAACTTAATGCAATTTCAATCATTAAAATTACTCTTAAAAATTAATGACATACCAACAAGGAGAGAAATAACTATGAATAAAGATTTTATAGAGCATGAAATTGATGGTCTCATTACTAAAGGGGAAATTTATTTTGAGGATATAACTACGTTAATGTCCGAATCAATAAAGCTGAATGTAGAAAAGAAGGAAACAAACTACGAACTAAAACCAAATGGTATTCTAAACCGAATTTGGGGTGGTATAACAGGTAGTAATCACAAGAAACAAGTAAAAATAAACGAAATCGATTCACGAGCACAAGAATTATCGCTATTGATTATGAATAAGATAGTGGAAAAACATATGTTAGATACATGCATAATTGGGATGGCACGTACCTTAATCCTTGATTCAAACAATAAACTTTCAGATAGATTATCCGCATTAGAAGAGAAAGTTACTTTTTTGGATAGAAGAACAACAATGCTAGAAATCGATAGGGACTTAGACAACATAGAAAAAGATATAATATTTAATAAAGAAGAATACAAAAAAATGTCTGATATAACTAAATTCATGACATTAACAATGCGTATATATAAAAAGGTTGGGAGGTTATATAAAGAAGAACATATTGATCTGTTAAAGAGAGTTATGAATAGTATTGGACTTCCTCCAGAAAATAAAATAAACCTCTATAGGATAATAAGAGACCTATTTAATAGCCAAAAGCTTTTAGATGAATTAATTGGAAATAGTGATATATTGACGAATGCTAGCGTAACAAATTCTGGCATAATTATGGCATTACGAAAAATGTATGCTATAGAGCATGAAGAGGCATATATTTTAGATGGTATTTATCAAGAAATAAAAGATACTTTGTCCTCTAATTCTATTGATAACATAAAAGACAATATCATAATCAATTATTTAAGTAAGAAAGGTTGCTTTATAGATACAGATGTTGATAACCTAAATTTCTTTCATAATCTATTATATGCCATCAAAACTATACATTCTATATCAGATTATGAAAAATACGAAAAATTACATATAGCCGAAGAATTATACCTCAGTAACAAGTTTGAAGAAGCTATACCAATATTAGAAGAACTCGCTGCTATCGGTGTCACAAGAGCAATGTATTTTCTTGGAGAAATATATTCATGGTTATTATGTACAGGTAAAAAAAATATTACACGAGCTAATTATTGGCGTAAAAAAGGAACAGAACTCAATGATATCTTATGTTATGCCACTTCAATTTACGATAGCTCAACAAATAATGCAGTTTATGTAATAAATAACACATATTCCAAACTAAACGATTTGGCTAAATCTGGAGATTATTACGCACAACTAGAATTAGGATGTTTATATTATAATGCACAAAATTATATTACTGCCTTAAATTATCTTCATGCTGCCGAAAAAAACAACTCATCTATTGCACAGTTATATATTGGTCTTTCATATGAAAAATTAGGACATATAGATAAAGCAATAGAGTATTATAAAAAATCTGCTATAGCAGGCCTATATCAAGGGAGATTTTATTTAGAACGTGTCAATCAGCAATCTTAATTATAAATTAGGGGATTATACAATTATACATTTGTATTTTTTTATTATGCATAATAAGTTATTTTAGGAGTGATAAAATGTCAAACTTTAATTATCTCCAAGACATTCCCGAATTTACTTCATTTGCCGATTTATGTATTCAAGCCGAAAATACTATTAATATGCCTTCATATAGCCCATGTGTCATTCAATGTCGTGTTGCACTTGAAAAATGTATAAAGTTTATATATTCAAAAGAACGATATTTAATGATATATGACTATAATCACATGAAGCTATCTGCAATGTTGTCTAATTACGAGTTTCGTAAATTGATACCACTCCCCATCCAAGACAAAATGCATAAAATACGTAAAAAAGGAAATAAAGGCCTTCATAATGGCATAGCATACACTGAAGATGTTGCCATAGAATCATTGAGAGATTTATTTGATATCGTTCAATGGATAGACCAGCGTTATAATACCAATCACACTCCGCAGTATTTCTCATCAGCTAGAATTGACAGAAATCATAATCCTCTCCAAAATGATTCAAGCCAGTCTAATAAACCTTCACTATGGAGGGATTTGGGGTTCACTGCCCTTGGTTCCGTTCTAACATTTGTTGGCCTGGCAATTTTGGGAAAAAATGGCAAGAAATAGCTGTTTTGATAACCTCTTTATTAGTCAGATAATTAAGCCCCGAAAAAGGACCGCTTTCCGAAGCTATTTGTATACATACAATATATTGTTTACCTTTGCCCATATATTTATTATAAACTTATACTCTTTGGACAAGTTCGTATTACATACCCCTAATGCCTGTGTGATTTTCCTCTGTTGTATTTCAATACAAGCAACATATTTGTCTTCTTTTTGCATTGCTACGATTAATGAATTACCATTTATAATCATTGAATCATAGCATGCAACGCAGTTATGAAATTTATTGCTCCATTTTTGCAATTCCTTTGTATCTTTAGGTAAGAAAAAATCATATCCTTCTATCGTGGTCTCAAGAGATATTTCCTTATCATTGTAACTGTATGTAGTGTTTTTGTATTCTAATTTTTTTCTATTGTGAAAAGGGTCAGCAATATCTGGTCGAATGATATACAAATCTTCAAACAAAGCATCATGAACTTCTTGTGTGAGTCCCTCATTAATAAGACGGTGAACTATTGTAATGTTTATTAATTCTTCATTTTCGTATAATTCCGCCGCTATGAACATTCTCAACGTATCAATAGCTGCATGACTGAATTTTTCATTACTCCATCTCAATATACGTGAAGCAATAGCTTTTTCTGAACGATGGCTTAATAACCAACGACAAAATCGTTGAAAATAGCTTATTGCATATCCTGAATGACTATTTTGTGTTATCTGTCCAGTAATATCATCATAATGAAGTTTTAATAGAGGATAACCAAATATTTCTTCTCTATAAAAAAAACGCCTTATAATGTTTATATCTGCAAAGCCACAATTTCGAAGGAAAATATAAATCACTAGATTTTCAGGTTTCATTACATAGGCTTTTCGCAAGCTGGATGGTGGCTTCTCGATTCCAAATAATTTACATAACTCTCGATAAGTATCAAAACATCCACTCCTCAACATGTTTGTATAGTTTTTTTCTCCTATAACATCTTTTAACATATAAAGGTTAGGGTCTAAAGGGCTTTCGAAAAAAGCAATTAAATTATTTAGACCGTGAGCATTTCCTAAGTAACTAGGTCTAAATCCAAACCTATCTTTTGCAACATCTCTTAAATATTCAATAGCAACATCTATAACCGTTACAGGAATATCTACATACGTTGTCGCTAATAATTCAGGAAATGCTATATTAGCACCGCATACATAGCCATTACGCCAATTTCTTTTCGTATTGCGAATCAATGACACAGGCCATCCTTGCATTATATGATTATCAAAATCGCAATCTATAGTCCATTCTTTATACTGAGTATTAGAAATACTACCATTTTCAATAGTTAATGCTTTTGTATACAAAATCAGTTCAACTATTCTATTTTCGCGTAATTCGACACTCCAAATCATTGGCAGGTATACAGTTGAATAATCATTATCATAAACATTTAATTTTTTTAAACGATATTCAACATTATTTTCATTACATTTACTTTCTTGCCATATATCATCTTCATAATTATAATAAAAAATCCTTCTATTAGCATTCATAAAAATTCCCCATGAGTCATTCTTTCCCTTTAGTCAACCATTGAGTACATAACCATCATAGGTAGATTACACATCATAAGCCTAAGCTAGTGATTCACGAATCTTATCACCGTAATTAACATATATTATTAATTTTCATGATACATACCTCAAAACAAAGCATAAAATTAATTATTTGGTTTTAAATAACTCAATATTTTATCTAATAAATCATCCATTTCTTTATTCATTTCTTGGTCTAACCTCTTGTATGTATCAGCATATTCATTCATAGACCCTTTTAAGTTATCAAGCCGTTCCTCTAATTTTTCACCTTTATTGTTCATAAAGCTATCAACCGAAGATATTACTTTACTTGCTTCCGGCGTATACTCTATTATGTCGCTAGTGTTATCAAATAAATAATCGATGCAAGACTCAATAAAATCATTATCAAAATTCCATATCTTAAAAGAACCTAGTTCATATTTATAAATATCACCGGTTTCAAAAAATGCACATCCTAATTTTTGAGTAATATAATTATTTGTTTTTTGATTATATCCAATTTTCTGTATCTCATATTTAAAAAATTTGTATCGATGTGCCCTTTCTATATCCTGAGATATAAATGAAATATTTCTACCTTGTATGTATTCAATAATATTGAAAATATTACCAGATGAAATATTCATGAACTTAATTTTACCTTTATTTTTAAGTATCGAAAATTTAACCAAAAAGTTTATTATTACATCATCTTCTATTACATCATCTGTATCATCATTATCATCCGTCCTTGACATCTTATCGTTATTATCTATTTGGTCTTTGATATTTCGGAAAAGTGGGATAATATCATCATAATCAAAAAACAGTATTCCTTTGTTATTTTTTTTCAGATGCTTATCCATTATTTCTATCGCAAGAAGCAAGTCATCTTTACATACTAAAGACATAATAACAATTCCGTTATTAATTATTCTCTTCTCTTTTTCTTTAGATATTGTCTCCTTACATTTTACGCATGATAGCCAATTTTCAAAACAAGTCCTTTTCAATAAACCATGAATAATATCGTTGAAAAATTCTTGCTTATTTACCGCAGATGTATAATCCATTTGATAAAAAAGTATAAGTTCAACTAAATCAAACACAAATGAATTATTGTAAAACGCAGACATATCGACAAGATGATTTATTACATTTTCATTCTTATCTTTGATGTTTAATTCGTTTAATAATTCATTTTTTTCTTTATCTAACAAAGAACATATCGCTAAGTATTGAGCGCCACTTAACTTGTTTATCCCTCGCTCTAATTTACTTAATGTTTGCTGACTAATATCAAGGATTTCTGCTAATTCCGTCGCTCTTTTTATCCCTAATAAATCTTGTCTCACTTTTTTTAATAAGGTGCTTTTTTGGGTACCTTGCATTTTTAGAATCAATTCATCTTTTTTATATCTTGCAATATCATTAGCCAAAGTTAATGCCACCCTTCTATCAGAATATATTTAATAATTATCTATTAATTTTAAAATGCATAATTTAGAGAGTGGCCACTGTCATAAATGACAGTAGCCACCACATTTAATGTCATAAATTTATAGATAGATTGCTGAATATTTATTGGGGATATCTATCTCCTCAAGTGTAGCTTCAACTTTACATTTGTGACATTTTATATTCACATGTTGGTATTGCCCTCTTGAACCAGCTGGATAGAAATGCCTATAATGCCATTTGTTTCCACATTTAGGACATATTCCATCATTCCATAGAGCTTTCTCTTTTTTTTCTCTATCTTTTTTATCATCTCTAATTACTTTTACTACGTATGCACCTAACACACAAAAGATTCCTACTCCAGCTAAATATAACCAATCCCCCCCCGTCATCTTAATATCATGAATATCATAGTATTTTTCGTTCATTTCAAGCGCCTCCTCTTAGATAAACACCACTACACTTTCCAGTCCCAATTTCCTTTGAGGGAGAGGGTCCCCCTTCTCCCCGTATGAGCTTATTTCTTTAGAGCGTTACCAACTGCATTTCCTATTGCTGCTCCGGCCACTGTGCAAATTCCCGTAACAGCCAGCGCTGGGATACCTATAGCACCACCCATAGCTGCGATACCGATACCCCCTATGAGCCTACCAGCTACAAATCCAGCCCCACCGCCAATTACTTTTTCTAACATGACATTTACCTCCTTTGGATAAACTCGCCTACATTTTCCAATCCCAAATTCCTTTATGGAGAAGAGGTACCCTCCTCCTGTTAATTTGATTATAGCCTATATCGCAATATCGGTCAATATATTTCTTTTAAAAAACTTTCTTATTTTAGTTGAGCTAGTCATATTTTATACAGTTTCGTCAGATGTACGCATAAGAATAAGCAGGGGTACTCGCCTCCCTGCTTATTTTCATGCCATCACCTGCCGTGCATCCACGATAATTCCCTTCGGACTCCGAATGAACTCATAGCTCCCCCCTGCACCACATTAATCCCTTTCTGCCCCCCACGGTATCTGTCGTAATACTTCTCCTTCTTCCACGCCGAGACGAACACAATCCCATCAAAGTTCCCATAAGGCGTAGCAAACACAATTGGGGCCATGGTATGCCCAGACCCGGCCTCCCAGTCAACACCTTCGGCAGCTCCGTAAAGAAAAAGGACAATATAAATATTCCCGTTATACTCAATATCCTCATCACAAGCGGCGATTTACGTAACTCCCATCCGCAGTTCCAACACATAAAGCTCCACGAAAAAAGGCGCGGTTGAATTCCGCGCCTCCTTCATCTTCACTGGCGCATAAGCCATTGACGCACCTCCCTATAATTCCTTTCCCAACAGAACCACCTTCAGCTGACTGACCATAAAGTGACTAGGCTCCTTCCCTACAATCACAGCAAAAGGCTTAGATAAACCTGCATTCCCCCAGGACTTGCCCAGCAAAAATCCCCAGGGATGTACCATCCAAAACGACTGCTGCGTCCCAATGAGAAAGGCATACGAATTTTTCACCGCCACGATTTCCAGTGTCCCGGAGAAAACGCACGTATACAGCTCCCCATTGGCAACAATCCCCATAGGCATTGTACATCTAGCAACATTTATGCTTTCGTATTCCTTCATTTAATAATTCGTTTGCACGTTTTTGAGAGAAGTCCGAAG
This sequence comes from Selenomonas sp. FC4001, assembly GCF_000701565.1. Classification (NCBI taxonomy): domain Bacteria; kingdom Bacillati; phylum Bacillota; class Negativicutes; order Selenomonadales; family Selenomonadaceae; genus Selenomonas; species Selenomonas sp. FC4001. Next base: position 35,546 of record NZ_JNJF01000005.1, read on the forward strand.
GCACCCATTTTTCACCATCCCACTCTATATATGGATTTTTTCCATATCCGTATTTAAACACGGAATTATTTACTTCTTCAATATATACCATCCAGTAAAGAAATTCTTCCTTACAGTCAAATGACCGAATTTGTTCAGCATCCTTTACTATAATCTTCTCTGCCTCAAAAGATAAAGACATTCCTAAAGAATGTGCTAGATTTACGGCATCTTTTTCGGTCATCTCGCACCCTTCTTTTATTAATTCATTGGTAAAGAATGGGCGCTTTTTCCTTCTGTTGGAAAGTTCATCAAATTGGATGAGTTTAGGCTGTGATATTATGGCCTTGCGGGCATCCTCAACCGCTTTCTTACCCGCCATCTTAGTCATTAACTCGCCCCTGTCCCTCTGTTCTGGTCGGTAAGTAAATAGGTTATGACTGCCTTGAAGCGAATATTTTTCACATACCATTATCTTCTTATGACAATCAACCGGACAGTATGTGACATTCCGTTCTCCAAGGTTTTCTTTCAACCAGTCAATAGCACGAAGCGTTCTACGGGCTGAGGCCTCATCAGAAGACGCTAATTTCCCGCCTCTTGGCTTTATGCCATAATAAATGAAGATTTTTACTCCTCTGGACAAGGCATCTCTTAGCATTGGAAAATCATCTTGTACATACTTTATGTTATACCACGGAAAAGACAGGTAAAGATACTCCTCAGCATCTTCATACATCTTCCGCATCACCGGAAACACACTGATTTCATTATAGCTTTCTATGGTAACAGCTTTCTTACGAACATCTTCCAATACAAGACCATCCTCGGTTACTGTCTTCCATACTCTATATCCACATTTAGGACAAGGATAAGTTTTACCTAGCCATTCGGCAATTTCATTTGAATACTTTAGCATTGCTGCGCCACCTACCATAATTGCAATGCATATAGGCATCGCCAATCCTGTCCCCGCAAACAAGAAAGACACCCACGCAAAGTAACCAAAGCCTGCCGTAGCTGCGCCTAAGACATCTGCAATCATCTTTCGGTCAATCTTCTGATGGTGTCCACAATTCTGGCATTGAATGTAAATTTTGTTCGTCATAAGAATCATCGCCTTCTAATTGTTTTCTAATTTTAGTATAACAGTAAGCGATATTTATGTCAAAAGGTTAACATCATGCAATTAAATGATAAAATTATTTATTATATTGTTTGTCGAAATTACTGTAGATTTTTATAGAAAAAAGGCTTATAGAAATTGCAGGAGGCTCTATTATTTTGCCTCTTTTTCAATGCCTCTCCCATTTCTTGCATAAGAAAAGCACCCTGCTACTGCATAGGTGCTTGATTGTGGATTAGCCAACAGATTTGTTTTTATCAGTTTGTATGAAGGAACGTACATTGCACTTCATTATTTATTTTTCTTGACTACCTTTATAATTTGTTCTTCTGTCCAACTTGTAACATCTTTTATGAATTCAATACTCATGCTTTTTTCCATAGATTTCTTATAACCTCTATGGTTTTCATTTCTGCACCACGAACCATTCCCTGCTCATAGATGCCTTCGCTCAAATTGCACATTGTTATTTATCCTTCTTGACTACTTTCATAATCTGCTCTTCTGTCCAGCCACTGGCAATCTTGATAGTAGTTATATCTGTGCCGGCATTCCACAAATTCATAATCACTTCTATCAATTTGTTTTCTGCACCACTAGCCATTCCGCGCTCATAAATGCCTTCGCTCAAATTGCACATTGTTCTCAACTCCTCCTCCATCTCGGATGTAACCTCGATATCGAACTTCTTCTTGAGGATTTCACTTTTCTCTTCTGCAGATTTTGTCGTTTCCTGGAATATCACCTGCAGCATCGACAGCATTCGATTTCTCACTGGCCCCTGCCCCAAATACACCATGATTATATTGAGCAAGTCGTAATTTTCCTGTGGCTCCTTATATTTGCCAAACACCTGACGCTCAGTCAATCTGTAATGATTAATCACGCTTTTTTCTATGGGTGATTCCATGCATATCCAAATCGTATAGACTTTCTTGATACCGCTGTAATCTGAGCCACTGAATTCTGTTTCCTTCTGTGAGGAAATAAGCCTGCTAGCATAGAATACTGCTCTTTTCATGAGGAGATACTTCAGTTTAGACTCTGAGAATGTCTTCTGAGCTTCAAGGTTGATAATCAAGCGGATACGCTCACCTGTTTTCGGTGCCACCGCATGAAATACAACATCAAAGGTTATCCAACCCTCTGTAGGATCACCGGCCTCATTCCGCAGGCCTTTAATCTTCTGCGGCTTCGACGCTGCATTGGTCTTGCCGGGATTCACCGGCACAGAGCTTACCTTAATCTCACCTTCAATATACTTATCTGCTATGTCAGCAAGACTGGCCTCCTTAAATTCCGGCACTGTCCCCTTCAGCAGATATGCTGCCACTGCTCTCTCTGACAAAATTCTCTTGGCTGCCAAATCATATTGCGGGTTGTTGAAACCCAGTAATTCTTCGGCTGGCGTCTGATTTTGTTGCATTTTACAACGGCTCCTCTCTCTTGCCTGCATTATACCACAAATCTTCGTTACTATAAAGTTCCCTAAAACGGCTTCTCATACGGTCTTCGCTCCATCCTCCATCAGCTGGATAGCGAGCCTGCGACTGGCGGATAATAATACTTTTTCAGAAACTCCGCCAGACACAAATCCACCGTAGTATGCGAATATCCCACATGAGCAGCCAATTCTCCCGTCCCCATCTCCACATGAAGCAAGCGCTCCCTGACTATCTTTACATGTGAAGACTCGTCATTGGACTTTAGATATTCCTCCATCCCCTCATACATTGTTCGATATTTATCCCGAAGCCCGCACAGGCGCCGTAAGGATTCATTGTCGCGTTCCTCATTTTGCTCCCAAAACTCAATATTACGCTCCAGCACCTTGAGAAGTGCCCCCACCTTCCGATATGACCATACATCCCGCTCCGGCAATTCATAGTTCATCAGCAGGGCAATCTCTTTGAGGAATTTATCGCGCCAACGTTGCAGGCCATTGATATGTACATGGAGCTTGCAGCTAATGGCAGTGAAATTACGTCTGAGCTTATACTTATCCCTCAGGAATATCTTTTCTTCATGGCTGGCCTCAGCAATGACTGCTCCCACGATAATATCGCAGCACTCCCTTGATAGCAGACGCATCCGCATCTTCTTAATGCCTATGCTGTCTGGATTATCCCCATATAGCTTATTCATCCATTCTTTCTGTTCTTCGCTTAGTTCATCCTCCCGATAATACCGTTCCAGTGCCTGCCTGGCCAGATACAGCCTTACCTTTGGTGTAGCTTTTCTCATAACAATCCTTTCCAGCAGAGGATGTTAATTATTAACATCCTCCGCTCCATCACTGTCCATTCTATTTGCTAAACATCATCTTCCGTGCCGTGCTTTCAATATGCCACTTACATGGCTTAGTCCCCATACGGCATTTATTCTCACGCTCTTCCATCATGCAGCCCCGGCAGGGAGTATTGCTGGCATCATGTCTGCCCTCGCAGTAAGTCATCAGCATATCTATGCTGGTCATCAACTGACTCTTCTCTGAGGCTTTGCGAACCTTCAATTCACTCCCTATTTCCGATAGCTCTATATCAGTTGTGCTTACCTGCTCAGCAGCCATAGAACCCTTAGGCACATCTACTTCAGCCGACGCTTCCGCAGCATCTTCTTCTGCCGGAGAAATCTCGGTTTCAGTGCGCTCACCACCAGCATCCATAAAATTAACAGGCAATACTTCCAATTTCTTTTCATCCATGGATGAGCCAAACAATTCTTCTTTCTTATCCTTTATCCCCTTTACCGTTATTTCCTGCCCCTGCATGGCATCCATCAGTTTCTTCTGCTCTTCATCCGTAAGGTTAGTCAGTTCATAAGCAGCTGTTTCTTTCATCTCGCCACTATCCACCATAGCCAAATACTTGGGAATGACGTTCTTCATGGCCATAAGCCTCTGTAATCGGCTTTCTGTCATGCACAGGAACTTTGCCAGATAACTCCGAAAAGGCCCTGTGACAAAGCCCCCAGCATAATCCGCATCATAATCTTTGCGCAGAAGCCTGCTGATGGTTTCAACCTCCAGTATCTTCTCAAACATCGTCCGGTATTCCCGTTGCCCCAGATTCGATGAGCTAAGCCACAGAAGTTCCATATCTTCTGCGCTCTTATTCCCCACTGCTTTGAAGGTTACCACGGAACAAGGCACTTTATGCGGTATTTTTTCCCCATCCCTAATAAGATCCAAAACGGCTTTCCGCCTTCTATGACCAGCTACCACCATGTACTTACCCTTGCCAATAGGTTTTACGGTTAGCTCTTCCACCTTGCCAGTGGTCTTGATAAGATTCTTCAGCCGGTCAATATTCGACATACTGTAGAAATTTTTGGGATTCGGCTCCAAATCATGTACGTCTATGTCTATATGCCGTTCCACGAATACAGCCTCATCTTCCCGATTTTTCAAAAGCTTTTCCAAAAGCCCTGCTGGTTGTTTTTTCACCGTCATCACGCTCCCAACAGATAATCCACAAAATCAATCATGTCCCGCGCAAACATGCATCTTGGGGAATACTCAAATATGGTCTGCAAGCGGTTCGTGGCTGATTTCACCCTTATCCTGCCATCGGTCTTATGGAGCCTGACTGGCAAAACCTCCGTCTCTTCCCGAAGCTTTGCGATAGCGGCTAGGGAATCGCCATCACCGGCAAACATGTTGATTACCGTTCCCCGGTAACTCATATGGGGATTCAGTTTCTGCGCTTCTTCAATACAAGAAAGCATCTGTCTTACACCGTAGAGGCTGAACATATCCGTTGTGCTTACTACCACTACCTCATCTGAAGCTACCAGACTGTTTACCATGGATGCATTTATCTGTGGCGGGTTATCGATAAGGCACACATCGTAGTTTTCTGCCACGCAGTCTAAGGCGTTCTTCAGCTGCCATTCCTTTCCCGATTTATCCATTTCCCTTAGTTCCACATTTGCGTCTGCCAGGCCAAAATCTGCACGAATAAGGTCAATCCCCTTATAACGCGTGTTTTCCACGGCTTCTCCGGCCTCTACGCGTTCCAGAAGGACATCTGCTATGGAATACTTCCCCTGGCCTTCAAAGAACTGGGATACGTTACCCTGCTCATCGTTATCTACCACCAGCACTCTAGCCCCATAACGGTCATTCAGAACATATGCCATATTGGCCACAATCGTCGATTTGCCTACGCCGCCCTTTTTATTGATAAACGATATAATCCTCATTTTGACTCCTCCTCCTGCACTTCATAACCGGCACGTTCTTCCAATACTTCTAATCTCGTGACAATCTCCTTGATAACCTCAGATTCCCGCAGAACACCATCTGTTACTCCCAGCAGATAGCACATATCCACTTTGAAGTAATCCATCAGGATTCGATAGATATCTGAGGAATTTGGGACACTTTCTCCTCTTTCCCATCTTGATATGGTGCTATGCCCAATACCTGTGGCGTTCTCCACATCCATGATGGTTAGTCCCCGTTTTTTGCGAAGATGCCTTATACGGTCTCCAAAATCAGGCATTAACGCCTCCTGGCCATAACAGGCCTTCCATCTCAGATGCTACCTGTCTCAGGTATTTGATGAACTCCATCCCTTGCTGACGTTCCTCATAGCTGTAACGATATATCTGCATTTCCTTGGAAATATGCTCCAGATAGCTTACAGACATAGCCTGGTACTCCATAATCATCCGGGACAATGTGGTTATTTCGCCGTATTTCAATGCATCCTCAAGCATTCTGCACTTTTCCTCCAGCTCTTCAACCCGCTGCACATTCTCCTTATACCGCTGCTTTATTGCCATATATTCCGCTGACGGAATCTCCTGTACACGGATAACTTTAGGCTCTGCCTCTGGATACTTCTGCTTGTTCGCCTTCTCTTTATCAAGCATTCGCTAAATCCCCCTTCAAGGACGCAAGAAAATTCTTAGCTGCATCATATCCAGAGCCATATTTCTCAATGGTCTTGCTGTTAGCCAGTTTATCAATCATCTCTTGGGTAATCTGCTTTTGCATAGCCTGTTGGATTTTTTCATTCTGGATATGTTGTTCTCTCCGTATATCTTCCTGCTGCTTATGATATGCCTCAACATTATCTGCATATCCATCCCTCAAAGCAGCGTGTAGCCACCCAGGAGGGTTATTAATTCGTTTTTTTTCTGAGACTACAGACATCAACAATAAATTTTTTTCCACTGTTTCAACTTTGTAGTTTTCCATAAAGCGAAGAATCGTAATTTCAGGAATTGCAAATTGTACAACAATTCTACGGGCTTGTTCATTCAGTTCACTAACTCGATGTTTATATGTTGTTGTGTTATTGATATAGTTGTTATTGTTTGTGTTATTATTGTTAGTATCCACATTTTCCGTGTCCGGTTTTTCTTTATCCCGATTATCCGGACACGGTTCTGCCGTATCCTTTTTTTCGGGACATGGATAAATTACGGTCGTATCTTCCATGTCCTCTTTTTTAGGACACGGTTCATTTATACCGTCATTACCCATATCCTTATTTTTCGGACATGGTACAATTTCAATAATAAAAGTGTTATGCTGAAATACATGTCTTTCAGACAAATGTTTCTGAACCGAAATATAGCCTATCTCAATCAACGGATTGAGATACCGATAATATGTATCTTTCGTTATGCCAAGATCTTCACAAATTACAGCACGGCTTGGATATGCACTATCATAACTTCCATCTTGAAATCTTGCATGCGTACAAAGATAGGCATATAATGCTTTACTACCTGCTTTAATCCTGCGATCCTTCATAACAATCTTTCCCACTAATCCATAGCCACTCTCCAATACCGTATTAGGAAATATTTTCAGCTTATCTTTATTTTCCATAATTAATTTGTCCTTTTCTTTTTAATAATTTTTGTTATTATCGCGGTTTCAATTTCAAAAATAATAAGGACAAAGCGAATAAAATCTGTTATAATATAAGAAATTGAAATTTCGCGATGTAGTAGATTTCTTTTGAGACCAGCAGGGGCAAATGCTGGTCTATTTCTTTACGCTCATAAGCATCCCTCCCACCGTAAAAAAAGCAGCCGACCAATATCAGCACTTGATATCAGTCGGCTGCTTTCATAGCAAACCATGCGTTTTATTTTAATGTGTTTCCGCATACCACATGTAATCGTAGTTCCACCTTGAAGCCCGAATAATGCACTTTTTCACGGCTTCCATCAGGCTTTGTCTTGAACTCGAAAAATGGCCAGAAGCAAGTAAACTCAAAGAGCTTCACGGTTTTGTCTGTTGTAGCAACGTCACAGTCTCCACGTGCGAAGTACACGGGAACATATCCACAGGCTGTACCTTTACTGCTTTATACCCCAGTTCGTCAAGGATGGCAATATCGCGGGCAAGGCTTGCCGGATTGCAGGAAACGTAGACAATGCGTTCTGGCTGCATATTGGCAAAAGTTTCGAGAACCGTCGGCGTACAGCCTGCCCGTGGCGGGTCTACGACCACTACATCTGCCCGGACGCCCTGCTTATAGAGACGCGGCATAACCTTAGTGGCATCGCCGACGATAAATTCAGCATTACGCACATTGTTGTCGCGGGCATTTTTTTGCGCATCGAGAATCGCCGGCTTCACGATTTCGATACCGATAACGCTATGCGCTTTCTGTGCGAGGAACAGGGTAATCGTACCTGTACCACAGTAAGCGTCAATAACCGTTTCCTGACCGCTCAGGTTGGCATATTCCAGCGCCTTGTTATAGAGGACTTCTGCCTGACTTGTGTTGACCTGGAAAAAAGAGCGCGGGGAAATATGGAAGTTCAGGCGGCCAATGCTGTCCTGAATAGTCGGACGCCCCCAGAGGAGTTTCGTATCACGGCCCATAATGACGTTGTTATGGTAGGTCTGGATATTCTGATGAACGCTGACCACCTTGGGCAGCTTACTCCGCAGCATTTTGACAAATTCCTTTTCCTTTGGCATGGTCTTGGTGGCAGTAACGATGACAACCATAATATCGCCATTCTTGCCCACGCGTCCCACCACATGACGCAGAACACCGGTATGCTTATCCTCGTTATAGACGGGAATATTCAGCTTGGTGACAATTTCGCGCACGGCGTTGACGACTTCGTTGTTGCCTTCCTTTTGGATATGACAGTCAGTGGTGTCAATGATGGCATGACTCCCCTGGGCAAAACAGCCGATAATGGTCTTGCCCTTTTCCCTACCGATGGGAAACTGCATTTTATTGCGGTAATTCCACGGCGTAGCAGCGCCAATAGTGGGTTCAACATACAAGTCCGGCCGTTTGCCGATACGCGTCACCGCGTCGATAACCTGCTGACGCTTAGCGTTCAGCTGAGCCATATAGTCAAGGTGCTGCAGCTGACAGCCGCCGCATTTATCGTAGATGCCGCAAATCGGCTCCACTCTGTCTGCACTTTGCTTGATGATTTTTTTGACATGCCCCTTGGCATAGGTCTTTTTCACTTCATCAATGACGGTTTCCACCGTTTCGCCCGGCAGGGCATAGGGCACAAATACCGTAAACTCTTCATAGCGGCCTACACCTTCACCGCTGGTCCCCAGCGTATTGATTACGATTTCATAAGCTTTTCCTTTTTCGACGGGAACTTTTTTGCTCATTGTCTTTCCTCTTTCATTAAAACTCCACTTTGTCAAACAGCTCCAACGGACTGTCTAACAATACTTTCGCCCCATACTCCACTAATTCCTCTTTGGGGCGGAATCCCCAGGTAACACCAATAGACAGCATGCCGGCATTCTTTGCCGTATCCATATCCACGCTGGTATCGCCAAAGTAGGCAACTTCTTCCGGCTTTACGCCCATCTTCTCGGCAATCAGCAAAACCTTTTGCGGATCAGGCTTGCGCGGCAGTTCCTTACAGTCACCAATCACTGACACAAACATATCCTGCGGAAACAGCTTTGCCACAATGATATCCGCAGCCGACTGATGCTTATTGGTGCAGATGCCCAAGGGGATATTCCTGGCCTGCAAAGTCTGCAGCATATCCATAATGCCGGCATAGCAAGCGGTCTTATGGGTAAGATTGCGGTCATAGCATTCTTTGTATTTCGCCAAAGCTTCATCCACAAAGGCCGCATCTGCAGCTTTGTCAGCGGGCAGGCAGCGTTCAATGAGCTTACGGGAACCATTGCCCACGAAGTAACGGTATTTATCGATATCGTGAGTGGGATAGCCATAGCTTGTGAGCATTTCATTGGCGCTGTCGGCCAGGTCGGCCAAAGAGTCAATCAATGTGCCATCCAAATCAAAGATGGCTGCTTTATACTGCATAATTTCCTCCCTAAAAGAGAATACAGGGATGCCGTTTGGCATCCCCTTCCTGTATTCTATAAAAATCAGCCTAATTTTTCAGCCAAAAGCTTGTTGACCATCTGCGGGTTGGCTTTACCCTTGGAGGCCTTCATCACCTGACCTACGAGGGCGCCGATGGCCTTCTTATTGCCGCCCTTGTAGTCGTCAACGGCTTTCTGATTGTTGGCGATTACTTCGTCCACAATGCCTTCGATGGCTTTAGTATCGGTAATCTGTACAAGGCCCTTGTCCTTGACGATTTTTTCCGGGCTGTCGGTATTCGTCCACATTTCCTTGAAGACCTTCTTGGCAATCTTGCCGGAAATGGTGTCCTTCATGATAAGCTGAATCATTTCGCCGAGGCGCTGAGCGTCCACCGGTGATTTGCTGATGTCGAGACCTTCCTCGTTGAGGTTCTTGGCCAAATCGCCCATCATCCAGTTGGCAGCCAGCTTGGCATCAGCGCCCGTAGCCACTACAGCATCGAAGTATTCTGCCATAGCGCGGGAGCTCGTGATGATACCGGCATCGTAATCGGACAGGCCGAAGTCTTTTTCCAAACGTGCGCGACGGGCATCGGGCAGTTCCGGCAGTTCGCTGCGGTACTTTTCGATGGTTTCTTCGCTCGTCACAATAGGCGGCAGGTCCGGTTCCGGCATGTAGCGGTAGTCATGGGCATTTTCCTTGCTGCGCATGGACAGCGTAATGCCGCGGGCGGGGTCATAGGTACGAGTTTCCTGCACGATATGGCCGCCGTCTTCGAGAACTTCCGTCTGACGCTCGATTTCGTAATTGATGGCATCTTCGAGGTTCTTGAAGGAGTTGATGTTCTTCATCTCGGTACGGGTGCCGAGTTCCTTCGTGCCCACCGGGCGCAGGGATACGTTGATATCGGCGCGCAGGTTGCCTTCTTCCATGCGGCAGTTGGACACATCAATGTATTCCATGATGGCCTTGATTTTTTCCATATAGGCGCGGGCTTCTTCAGCCGAGCTCATATCCGGTTCGGATACGATTTCGAGGAGTGGCACGCCGGTACGGTTGTAGTCAACATTACTGGAAGCAGAATCCTTGATGGTCGTGCCGGAGTGCACGAGCTTGCCGGCATCTTCTTCCATATGGATACGGGTCAGGCGAATGCGTTTCTTTTCGCCGTCCACGTCAATATCTACCCAGCCATGTTCAGCAATCGGCAGGTCATACTGGGACGTCTGCCAGTTTTTCGGCAGGTCAGGATAGTAATAGTTCTTGCGGTCGAACTTGCTGTACTTGTTGATTTCGCAGTTCGTGGCAAGGCCAGCTTTAATACCGAACTCCACTACCCGCTGATTTACCGTGGGCAGTACACCGGGCATACCCAAGCATACCGGGCATACATGGGTGTTCTGGTCAGCACCAAATTCCGTGGCGCAACCGCAGAAAATCTTGGTTTTCGTCTTTAATTCGCAATGTATTTCCAGGCCAATGACGGCTTCGTACTTCATTCGTTGTTACCTCCCAGCTGCGGCATTTTCGTGTGATACTCCTGGCTCTGTTCATAGGTGTAAGCCGCACGGATAATGGTTTCTTCATCGAGCGCCTTGCCGATAAGCTGCATGCCGATAGGCATTCCCTTGCTGCTCATGCCGCAGGGGATGGAGATGCCCGGCAGGCCAGCCAAGTTCAAAGGTACAGTGCAGGCATCCTGCAGGTACATCTGCAGCGGGTCGCCAGCCATTTCGCCAATCTTGAAGGCTGTCGTCGGGGCAACCGGCGCCAGAATTACATCCACCTGCTCAAAGGCCTTGGCATAGTCTTCCGCTACGAGCGTACGCACTTTCATGGCTTTGAGGTAGTAAGCATCATAGTAACCAGCAGACAGAGCGTAGTTGCCAATAACGATACGGCGTTTTACTTCCTCACCAAATTTTTCCGTACGGGTGTTGGTCATCATAGCGACGAGGTCTTCACCTTCTACGCGTTCACCATAGCTTACACCGTCATAACGCTGCAGGTTGGTGGCAGCTTCAGCCGGAGCAATGAGGTAATAGGCAGAAATCGCATAATCCGTATGCGGCAGAGAAATCTCAACGATTTCAGCGCCCATTTCCTTGTACTTTTCGATAGCCGTGCGAATGGCCTTTTCCACTTCGGGGTCCATGCCCTTGACAAAGTATTCCTTCGGCAGACCGATTTTAAGGCCCTTCACATCTTCCACCAAAGCCTTGGTGAAGTCCGGCACTTCTGCAGCGCTGGAAGTGGAGTCCATATCATCATGACCGGCGATGATGTTGAGGATGTTCGCGCAGTCCGTCACATCACGGGTCACAGGGCCAATCTGGTCCAAAGAAGAACCATACGCCACAAGGCCATAACGGGAAACACGGCCATAAGTCGGCTTGAGGCCTACCACGCCGCAGAAGGATGCCGGCTGACGGATGGAGCCGCCCGTATCGGAGCCCAGCGACCAAATAGCCGTACCAGCAGCAACAGATGCAGCGCTGCCGCCCGAAGAACCGCCCGGTACGCATTCCGTATTCCAGGGGTTGCAGGTCGGATGGTACGCAGAATTTTCCGTAGAACCGCCCATGGCGAACTCATCCATGTTGAGCTTGCCCAGGATAACGGGATTTTCGGCTTTGAGCTTGGTCATTACCGTAGCATCATAAGGCGGCACGAAGTTTTCCAAAATCTTGGAGGCGCAGGTCGTCTTTACGCCCTTGGTGCAGATATTGTCCTTGATGGCGCCGGGGATACCTTCGAGGAAGGAAATCTTTTCGCCCTTGGCAATCTTTTCGTCCACAGCCTTAGCCTGTGCCAAAGCCTCGTCGCGGGTTATAGTCAAATAGGCTTTAACGTCGCCTTCCACCTCGTCAATGCGCGCCAGCACATCTTCGGTGAGCTCTACACTTGTAATATCTTTATTCACCAGCATGTCATGGAGCACATGAGCCGGTTTTTCATATAATCTCACGTTCAATCCTCCTGCCTTAGTCTTCCAGAACCTTCGGTACTTTGAAGTAGCCGTCTTCCTTGAGCGGAGCGTTCGCGAGCGCTGCTTCACGGTCAAGGGACTCTTTCACTTCGTCCTTGCGGAACACGTTCTGCATGGGCAGGGCGTAAGTGGTCGGCTTAACATTTTCCGTATCCAGCTCGGATAGATTGTCCATATAGGTCAGGATTTTATCCATCTGGTCAATGTACTTGTCCTCCTGGTCGGCAGGAATTGCCAAACGGGAAAGAACCGCTACATTTTGCAAATCTTCTTTGGTAACTTTCATTTTCTCACCATCCATAGATGTTAGTTGTTAGCGTAAAAACATACTTCGATATTATAGCACAAAAAGAGGCATACTAAAAGGCCGAAGTTGTTCGAGATATACAGACGGAGGGAGGGGGCAGCAATAACTTTCGTCCGCTTATGCAGGCTTGCCTAACGCTCCCGAAAGATATTGCCGCCCCCTCCCTCCTCACTTTTGGCATAACCATGGTAGAACACTCAAAGCATGGTTATGGGGTCTATATCAATTGCCACATCCGCCCGCAGGTGCAGGTTCTGTTTCCGCAGGAAGGCCTGCACGACTGGCAAATCGGTTGTCTTAATCAGCACAACAAAACGGTAGATACCGCGTAATCTGGCGATTACTGCGGGGGACGGGCCAATAATCTGCTGGCCTTGGATACCATTAAAGTGCTCGTTAAAGGCCGTCACCAAACTTTTTGCATTGCCCTTGGCGGTATTTTCATCTTCGTGTTGGAACAGCAGTTTGACCAAACGGCTAAAGGGCGGATAGAACAAGCCCTGCCGCAGTTTCATTTCCTGCTCGTAAAAGCCCTCATAATCCTGGGCAATGCCGCAGGTCACGGCATAATGTTCCGGATTGTATGTCTGAATCACCACTCTGCCTTGATGTTCATGGCGCCCTGCCCGTCCTGCCGTCTGGGTAATCAGCATAAAGCAGCGCTCTGCCGCGCGGAAGTCCGGCAGGTTCAAGCTGGAATCGGCACTGATAATGCCTACCGCCGTCACATCGGGAATATCGTGTCCCTTGGCCACCATCTGCGTGCCCAAGAGGATATCGTATTGTTTCTCGCGGAACTTCTGCAAAATTTCCTGATGGGCAAATTTTGTATTGGTCGTATCCCTGTCCATGCGGATAACGCGGGCTGAAGGCACAATCTGATGAAGTTCCTGTTCCAGCTTCTCCGTGCCGGAGCCGAAGTACTTGATATAGCGGCTGCTGCACTTTGGGCAGACATCGGGCACCGGCTCGGTCACATCGCAGTGATGGCAGGACAGCTTGCCATTCTTATGATAGACCAATGGCAGGCCACAGAGCTTGCACTTGATAACCTCTCCGCAGGAACGGCACATGACAAAAGTCGAAAATCCCCGCCGGTTCAGCATGATGATAATCTGCTGTCCCTTGGCCATAGTCTGTTCAATCAACAGCTGCAAGGGACGCGAAAGGATATGACGGTTTCCCATCCTGAGCTCCTGCCGCATATCCACACATTGCACCACTGGCAGAGGCATGTCGCCGATACGCTTGGGCATGGTCAGCAGGGTCAACTCCCCCTGTTGGGTGCGGTAATAGCTTTCCAGAGAAGGTGTAGCACTGCCCAACAGCAGTACCGCCTGATGGATTTTTGCCAGTTCTTCTGCCACGACCTTGGCATGGTAGCGGGGCGATTCGTCCTGCTTATAGGACATATCCTGCTCCTCGTCCATGATAATCAGGCCGATATTATCCAGCGGCGTAAAGAGTGCCGACCGGGCACCGATAACGATACCAGCTTCTCCGCGGCGTACCCGCACCACCGCATCATTGCGCTCGGACAGGGACAGGCGGCTATGCATCACCACAATGTCATCCGGGAAGTAGGCCTTAAAGGCCATCACCACTTGACCGGTCAAGGCGATTTCCGGCACCAGAACCACTACCTGACGCCCCAAAGCCCGGACCTTTTTGGCCATTTCGATATAGACCTGCGTCTTGCCACTGCCCGTGACCCCTTTGAGCAGAAAACCGTGATGTTTCGCTTCGCTGAGGAACGGCGACATGGCATCAATGGCTTTATTCTGGTCAAGGGTCAAATTTATGTGCGGTTGACATGTCAATTCCGTATCTTTGTAACTGTCCCTGAGTACCCGCCGCTGACGGATTTGGATAAGTCCGGCTTCGGCCAAATTATGGATGGTAGCAGTTGTAATCTTCTGTGCCTTTAACGCGGCAAAAGCCATCTGTCCCTGTTCCGCTGCCGACAGCACCTCCAGCAAATGCTGCTGGGCCTTCTTGCGCCGGAACTCCGCCAATAGTTCCGGCGTAACCTCGGCAAGCAGCTGGGCAAATTTTTCATAGCGAGCTTTTTCCCGCTTGCCTGCCTGATATTCCTTGGCCAGAATGCCATACTGGCAGAGTTTATCCAAAATCTGGTGCAAATCCGCTTTATACTCCGGCAGAGCCTTGCCGATTTCGCCGCGGCTCAAGCCTTCACCATCTGACAGGCAGTCATAAACAGCCCGGTACGCAGGCATGGCGAGCAGCAGGTGTTTTTCCTGTTCCGACACCGCTTGATAGATGACCGTTATCTTGATGCCGCTTTTCCCGGGCATAAAGAGCCGCATCATCTCTGCCAGAGAGCACAGGTAAAAATCCGCGAGCCATTGCGCAGCCTGCAGCATTTTGTCCGAAAACCACGGCTCCTCGTCCACGGCTGCTTCAATGGTTTTGAGTTTGCCGGCCATATCCCCAAGCTCTGTAGCAGTTTTTTCCGCCACCGATACGATAAAGCCTTCCACCTTGCGCCCGCCAAAGGGCACAAAAACGCGCCAGCCTGCTTCCAGATAGGAAAGCTCGGCTGGCACGCTGTAGGTATAAGCCCTGGCTATGCTCTTTACGGGAATATTGACAAAGACATTGGCTGTCAGCATAAATTCCACCACCATTCACGAAACATTTACGACACCTACCATATCATGTTTTTTCCCCATAAGCAAGGCGCAAAGCTGTTTGTTATTTACGGTTCAGTTTCTTGTCAGCATAGATTTTGGTGCCGTTGATGAAAGCCTCCAGCGCCAAACCTTTGGAAGTATTTTGATACATCCATACACCGTCGGCCACATAGGTTGCACCGTCATAAGCTACACCGCCGTCCTTAGCAGTTGCCGATGCACTGCCTACAAAATGCGTGTTGCCGGCGATAAAGGATTTCCAGGCATCTTCATTGGTGATGAGGAAAATCAGCTCATATTCCTTGGCCCCAATGCCAACGCCGGCACCGACCTGCTGCATGCGCAGATAATATTTTTCTCCGGTCTTATGGTTGACAGCCACGCCGCGGCCATGGGCACTGCCAAAGAGCAAGACCTTCACGGAAGAATTGCTCAGAGTCGCATAGGCATAGCAATTTTTGATAATGCTGCGGGCATTGGGCTTCTGCGTATAGAGATTGTGCAGCGCATTCTGGGACAGATGGTCAATCTCTGTCCGCTCCTTGTCCACATCCTTGCTGCTAGCAAAGGCAATACCTGTCAGCAGGCACAAGGTTAATAGCAGCGTTGCCAAAACAGTAAATCTTTTCATCTTGGATATCCCCCTTTGTCATCTCATGGGCATTATGACATTTTTCCTGCAATCAAAATACAGTGATTGTATAAGGGCAGTGTTTCCGCCTCCTGCAAGGTAGTGGTGATGATTTCCTCATCCTCATAGGACAGACGGCTGCAGATATGCAAAGGCTGCTCGGATGGCCAGCCTGCTTTCATCAGAATTTGAGCAATGGTCTGGGAATTATGCTGGCTGTCGGTTAGCAAGCCCAGAATTTTTCCCGGCTTGTAGGCGATTTCCTCCGCTGTGGGTGTACGGCCATGGAAGCTGGCCAGCGTGGCATCATGCCAGGGCAAAGCCAGGCGGGAAAAGGCATACTGCATAGCGCTGATGCCCGGGATTACCGTTATCTGCTCTGCGGGAAATTCACGCCGCAGGGCATCCAACAGGGAATAATAGCCGGGGTCACCGGATACCATAGCCACCACATCAGCCTGCTGCAACTTGACACGGATAAAATCCATTACACCTTGAATATCGGCTGTTATCGGACAGGTTTCCTGCCCATCCACGGCAAACTGGGACAGGGCCCGTCTGCCGCCCACGAGGAACTTCGCCTGTCTGATAGCGTTTAGCCCCTTGGGTACGATATAGTCCGGATTACCGGGGCCGATGCCCACGACGATAATTTTATTCTGCATTTCCAACCGGCACCTCCCCGCCTAATTCTTTGCAAATCGCCTGCGCTGTCTCGTCCATGCCCAAAAGTTCGCCCGTCATGGTGACCATCACGGTGCCTACCTGCATCTTTTGAAACAGATAACGCTGGGCTCGCAGGCTGGCCCGCTCGGCCAGGCGCTGACATACACGGCTCTTTAGTCCGGCTCGTTCGAGTACCGCCAAAGCATCCTCTGTGGTATTGGCACTTAGCACAGCCTGCACATCACTGGTACTCAACCCTTCTGCCGCCCCATAGGCCGCCATGGTTTCCAGACGGCCGTCAGCAATGCGGTTATGGGTGTAGAAGCAGCCTGCCGCCACCTTAATCAGCTTGCCGATATGGCCGAACAACAGCACGCGTTTGATTTCCCGCTGCTGCGCCGCTTCGAGCATAAAGCCGATAAAGTTGCTCGTCTGCACCATGGCCTGCGCAGGCAGCTGCCATTTGCCCGCCAGCCGTTCGCCAATCTTGCCGGGCACAAAAATCAATGCATCAAAGCCTGCCGCTTTTGCCACATCAATCTGCGGCACGAGGGAGTTTTTGAATCCTTCCTCGGACATGGGCCGCAAAACACCCGTCGTGCCGATAACCGATATTCCGCCCTCGACCCCTAAGATGGGATTGAGGGTTTGTTTCGCCAGCTCCACGCCTGCCGGAATGGAAATCGTAACTTCCAAAGAGATTTTATCCGTCCCGAACACTTCCGCCACAACATTGCGGATTAACTGCCGCGGGCCGGGATTTATGGATGGCTCACCCACAGGAACTGACAGGCCGGGCTTGGTTACAGTGCCAATGCCTTCGCCTGCCTTGAAGCTGACTTCCGCCTCGCCCTCAGGCAAATGGCGGACAGTGGTAAAGACGGAAACGCCATTCGTAATATCCGGGTCATCACCGGAAAATTTCACCACTTCGGCGGTAATCCCGCGTTCATCTTTGACGATATTTTTGACGGGTATAAGAAGCTCCGTGCCATCCAAGGCACGGAGTTCTATGCTATCCCAATCCTCGCCCTGTTCATAGAGCAGCGCGGCTTTGACACCGGCAGCCGCACAGGCACCGGTGGTGTAGCCGCTTCGTAATTGTTTCATAAGACACCTCATCCACCCCTTACGGGGCCCTTGCCCGGGGTGTCCACTGGACACCCGCGGCTACGCCGCCCCCTCAAGGAGAAGGCTTTACTTATTCAGCTGACGGCTCAGGAAGTCGCGGCCAAATACCGTTAACGTGTAGTACAATCCAATCAGGAACGGGATATATTCGGCAATCAGGCGCCAGCAGACGGCGATGATGCCGACAGTACCGGCAGGCACCGTTTCGCTGAAGAGCAGTACGAAGCCGCCCTCGGCAATGCCGGAACCGCCTGGTGTCGGTGTGAAGTAGAGCAGCATGTTGAGGAAAATCATGCGGCCCATCACTGTATACCAGTCCGCATCCGTTACCCCCAGCCCCAAGAGCAGGCAGGGGACAATGGCATAGATGCACAGGAGGTTCAGCCCGGACTCCACAAAAACCAGCAGCATTTTCCACGGCGACTGCAAGAGCAGGGCGATGGCGCATTTGGTATCGCGGTAAAAGGCAAAGACCTTGCGGCGGCGGGCATTTTTCATATGGCGGGTGAAGCGGATGACAAAATAATCCAGCGTTCCCTTCCTTGCTCCCACCACGATGGCGATAATGACCACAAAGGCCGTAAGGGTAATGGCCATCAGCGTCTGATTGGATATGCCCGGCAAAATGCCTTCATCATGCATAAAGATAAAGGGCATGCAGAGCACCAAAAAGAAGATGGACAACAGCGTGCGGACGATAACGAGCACCGTAGCCTTGCCTGTCGGCACACCCGCATGGCGCAGGAACATCAGCTGGGCCACTGCCCCGCCGGTTGCGCCCGGTGTTAAGAGTGCCAGGAAGTAATTGCCGAACACCACCTGCACCGCCTGATAAAGGCTGATTTTCTCATTGGAAATCTTGACCATATGCATCAGGCGGCTGCCGTCAAAGAACATGCCCAGCCCCACGGCCAGAATGGCCAACACAATGGACCAGGGTTGAAAGCGATTTAGATTTTTCAGGGTATTTATATCAACGGTTGTATAGATAACCACGCCGGAGATAACAACCACCAGCAGGATTAAAGCCATAAACCGTTTGTAAACTTTACTCATGCAAACCGTCCCTTGGGATAGTTATTTTCTTACAGTTCTTCCTCATGCGCCGCATAGGCACTGTGATTATGAATGGACTCGTAGTTCTCGCATTCTACGGAGAACCAGCCCAGCCCTTCAAGCTCACGCAGAGCCAGCACCGTATCCCGCAAAATGTCCTCTACGAACTTGGGATTTTCATAAGCGGCTTCCGTGACGAATTTTTCATCCTCGCGCTTAAGCAGCGGATAAATGGGCGAAGAGCCCTGCTTTTCCACAAGCTCGGCCAAGTCTTCAATATAGATGCAGTCATAGCCATCCTTGAAGCGCAGCTGAATGCGGGCCACCGAGCGCTGATTGTGCGCGCCATAGCTGGAAATCTCCTTGCTGCAGGGACACAGGGAGGTAAAGGGCACCTCCACGCCCAGCTGGAATTCCATGGGCTTATCCTTTTCCTTGCGGCCCGTGAAGCAGCAATCCAAATCCAGTACGGAAGTACGTCGGCTGACTGGAGCTACCTTGTCCACGAAATACTTGAAGGAAAGCTCGACCTCCGCTGCATGGGCTTCGAGTTTTTCCAGAGCTTCTGCCAGCATGGCTTCCATTTCCGGTTCAGCCAGCGGCTTTCTGCTCCAGGGCATCAGGATTTCCAAGAAGCGGCTCATATGCGTGCCCTTGTACTGACTGGGCAAAGCCACGGTAAAGCGCACACGGGCCAGCACCTGCTGATAGCTGCCATCTTTGGCCTTAATCAGAAAGGGCAGATGCGCTTCCTTAATGCCCACTTTCTGGATGGCAATGCCGCGTTTATCCTGGCGGTTTTGTACGTCCTGCATCTTAGTTCCTCGTTTCGTATTCTACCGGGTCTTCCACGCCGGCTTCGGCAAAGCCCTGCAGGCGCAGCTTGCAGCTATCGCAGACGCCGCAAGCCTTCTCGCCGCCCTTATAGCAGCTATGGGTAAACTGCAGAGGTGCTCCCAGTTTCGAGCCAAGCTGCACGATTTCCTTCTTGGACAAATCCTGCAGCGGCGTTTCAATCGTGATTTTCGTGCCGTTGACCGCCGTAGCCGTGGTAGCATAGTTAGCTAGTTCCTGGAACTTCTGAATAAATTCCGGGCGGCAATCCGGATAGCCGGAGTAATCCACGGAGTTCACGCCGATATAGACATGAGTTGCCCCCACTACCTCGGCATAGCCCATGGCATAGGACAGGAAAATCAGATTGCGGGCAGGGACATAGGTGATGGGCACATCTTCCCGGTTGACATCTCCCTCCGGCACATCGATATGACTGTCGGTCAGTGCGGAACCGCCAATGGCCTCCATATTGGTTTCGATAATCAGATGTTTGGGCACATTGTAGAATTCCGCGATTTTCTTGGCACCTTCGAGCTCGATGCTATGGCGCTGATGATAGTTGAAGCTGATGGGATATACTTCATAGCCTGCTTCCTTGGCCACAGCCATACAGGTACAACTGTCAAGGCCACCTGAGAGCAGCACGACTGCTTTTTCTTTTGCCATTGTTACATCTCCTCCATTAACCACGAATGGCCTTGATGGCTGTGGCCACATCCTCGGCACCATAGATGGCCGAACCAGCTACCAGCACATTGGCCCCGGCTTCCTGCACGAGTTTGCTGGTTTCGGCATTGATGCCGCCATCCACTTCGATGTCGCAGGTAAAGCCCATATCCTTAATCGTATGGTAGAGCATATGAATCTTCTCGAGCTGGGATGCGATAAACTTCTGGCCGCCAAAGCCAGGGTTTACCGTCATAATCAGCACCATATCCACATCCGGCAGGATTTCTTCAATCATCGAAAGCGGCGTGCCGGGATTCAGCGCGATACCAGCCTTGCAGCCGGCAGCCTTAATCTGCTGAATGATGCGGTGATGATGGCGGGCAGCCTCCCAATGGAAGGTAATGATATCTGCACCAGCTTCGGCGAAAGTTTCAATATGCGTTTCCGGATGTTCCACCATAAGATGTACATCAAAAACGGCCTTGCTGGTCGGACGCAGACTCTTTACCACCAGAGAACCTAACGTGATATTAGGCACGAAAGTGCCATCCATTACATCAATATGAATATACTCCGCACCGGCATCGGTTACTTTCTTGACATCATCCGCCAGATGAGCAAAATCCGCCGACAAAATGGAGGGTGCAATTTTAATCATTTATATTCCTTCTTTCGTTTCAACTGTTGCGCTTCCTGAATTTCTTTATAGATGGCCTCGTAGGCCTCATAACGTTCCTGGGAGATTTCTCCAGCTGCTAATGCAGTCTTTACACCGCAGTCCGGTTCATGAGTGTGGCTGCAGGGAGCAAAGCGGCACTTGCCCAGATACGGGCGGAACTCGGGGAAAAAGTTTGCCAATTCTTCCAAGGGAATCTCCCCCAGTTCCATGGCGCTGAATCCCGGCGTATCCACGATAAAACCCTGCTCATAGGGCAAAAGCTCCGCCACGCGGGTCGTATGTTTGCCCCGCTTAATCTTGTCGCTGACCTGCCCCGTCGCTAAAGAAAGGCTGTCATCTATGGCATTGAGCAGGGAGGATTTGCCGACACCAGAGGGACCGGCAAAAACGGTGGTTTCACCTGCCAGCGCCTCCTTGAGTTCTGCCATGCCCTGCTTTTCCTTGGCGGACACACGCAGGACACGGTAACCGGCCTGCTCGTAGAGGTTAAGGAAGTTGGCGATATCACCGTCATGCAAATCCGCCTTATTGACACAGATAAGGATGTTCTTAAGGCCAGACCATTCCGCCAGCACCAAGAAACGATTCAAGAGCAGCGGATGTAAATCCGGCTGTGCCGCCGCAAAGGTCAGAATGACCTGCGTTACGTTAGCGACAGCAGGACGGCGCAGCATGCTTTCGCGGGGCAGTTGTTCTTCTACCACGCCGGTGCCGTCCGGCAGCCTGCCGATAAGCACCTTGTCGCCGGGCACTACGCCCTGGCTTCTGCGCGTTTTCTTGAACTTGCCCCGCAGCTTGCAGGCCACCAGTTCGCTGTCTGTATTGGTCTGGACATAGAAGAAGCTGTTATAGGCCTTGATTACCCGGCCTTCCTCTAATTGCATAAATGCTCCTCCCTAATCAATAAACACCATCTCAGCGGCTCTTGCTGCTTTCATTTGGCTTTGGTGCCACAGTTTCCTGTTTGCCGCTGTCCTTCTTGGTTGACTTGTCCATTTTCTCCTCCGTGGTCTTGCCTGCTTCGGCTACCACGAGATGGATGGATTCACCCGTGAGGGCTTCGGCGCCGCCGCCAGGACTCTGGCTGATGACCGTGCCTTCCGCCTGTTTGCTGGCCTTGCGTTCCACACTACCGACCTTGAATCCGGCGCTGGTCAGTGCTTTGCGGGCCGATTCAAGTGGCAAGCCCGTCACATCCGGTACAGAGGATTTCTGTTCCTTTTTGCCCTTGCTGATAACCAAATCGATGGTTTCGCCACGGGTCACCCGGGTACCTACCCGCGGGTCCGTGCTGATAACTACACCAGCTTCTTCCGTATCGGAAGCCTTTTCCGTTATCAGGCCAATTTTAAGGCCCATCTTTTCGAGTTTGGCAATGGCATCTGCTTTCTTAAGGCCACGGATATCGGGCATCTCGATATTTTCGCCGCCCTTGCTGACCTTAATGGTAATCAGGCGTTCTTCCTTAACCTTGGCCCCGCCTTCAGGATTCTGGGAAATGACCATCCCCGCAGGAACTTCGGCGCTGAATTCTTCATCCACCTTGACCCGCAGGCGCTTGTCCTCCAGAATCTGCTTGGCCAGTGTCATCTGCTTGCCGGTAACATCCGGCACTTCCACTTCGGCCGTGCTCCAGAACTTGCCGAAGCTCAGGAAGGCCCCCACAAAGAAGCCCATCATCAGCACCATGACCAGACCGGCGACGAACTTCTTGGACTTGAAGATGGATTTATCTTCCTCTTCTTCCTCGTCATAAGCCGGCTGCGCATAACGCTCACTGCGGACTGCCAGCGGCGATTCCTGCACGCGGGGCAGTACCTGCGTAGCATAGGGGTCCGTAACACCGGCACTATAACCGCCCAGCATCTGCTGTGCCTGCGTGATATCCTGCACGAGCTCGCTGCTGCTCGGACGCATGTTAGCATCCTTCTGCATTGCACGGGCCACAATGGCTTCTACCACCGGCGGGATGGATTCATCGAGCTGGCGCACCGAGCGTGGCTGCTCCTGCAAATGCTTCATGGCAATGCTAACCGGCGTTTCGCCCGTGAAGGGCAACTGCCCCGTCAGCATTTCATACATGACGACACCGAGCGCATAGACATCCGAACGAGGCGTAATCATGGTTCCCTTGGCCTGTTCCGGGGAGAAGTAATGAACAGAGCCTACCACATTGCCCGTATAGGTCATGGTGGATTCCGTCACCGCCCGGGCAATGCCAAAGTCTGCCACCTTGGCACTGCCGTCAGCCATCATCAGAATGTTATGCGGCTTGATGTCGCAGTGCACGAGATTGTTGGCATGAGCATGAGCCAGCGCGCTGGCAATATCCCGGGCCACATGGAGGGCATCGGCCACGCTAAGATGGCCTTCCTGTTTGATGCGGTCCTTCAAGGTGCTCCCCGGCACGTATTCCATGACGATATAGTGGTCGTCGCCATTTACGCCGACGTCATAGATGTTGACAATATTCGGATGCGAGAGTTTGGCTGCCGCCTGGGCTTCCCGATGGAATTTCTGAATGAATTCCGTATCCCGCTTAAACTGTTCATGGAGGATTTTGACCGCTACTGTGCGGTCAAGCAGTATATCTCTGGCCTTATACACATCAGCCATGCCGCCGCCGCCAATGAGCTCCTGCAATTCATATCGATTATCCAAGACACGCTGGTTCATTGAATTTCTCCTTCCCCAAGGCTTTCTATGATTAATTTTGTAAACTCAGGATTATTTTCCGGGCAATAGGTGCCGCTACTTTGCCGCCACCGCCGCCGTTTTCCACAATGATGGCAAAGGCGATGTTGCGGTTGCGCAGTTTTGCCGAGCCGATAAACCAGGCATGGTCCTCACCGTGAGGATTCTCTGCCGTGCCGGTCTTGCCAGCCACTTCCACGCCGCTGACCTGGGCGGCCTTGCCCGTGCCCTTGGTCACTACATCTTCCATATAGCTGTGGATTTTATCGGCCATGGCTTCAGTCGTTACCGTCAACCATTTTTCGGGGCTGGCCCGATGTACCACCAGACCGCCAGGCGTGATGACCTCCTGCACGAGGTACGGCTTCATCACCGTGCCGCCGTGAGCATAAGCTGCAGCCATCATGGCCATATGCATGGGTGTTACGAGCAGGGTACTCTGACCGATAGCCGTCTGGGCCTGATCGCCAGTCCCCAGCTTGCCAAACTCCGGCAGATGGGAGGCCGTCATGACGATTTCCCCGCCAATTGACTTGTCAAAGCCAAAGCGCTCAAAGGCCTTCTTGAGTTTGGCATCCCCCAGGCGCATGCCCAAGGTACCAAAGGTCACATTACAGGATTCCGTCAGGGCCTTGCGCAAATTCACCCGATTGTGAATTTCCCCATGACTTTCCTGAATGCTGTGACCGCCGCCTACATCCAGAACGCCGGGGCAGTCAAACGTTTCCTGCTCGTTGGTCACCTCTTCCGTCAGCGCGGCATCCGCAATCATGGGCTTAATGGTAGATCCCGGCGGGTAGAGTCCCTGTACCGTGCGGTTCAATAACGGCCCGCCCGCTTCCTGGGACATGGCCTTCCAGTTGGCCTCCACATTGTTGGGGTCATAGGCCGGCGAGCTGACCATAGCCAGCACCGCCCCAGTATCCACATCGAGCACCACGACGGCACCCTTGCGCCCGTCCAGACCATCATAAGCGGCCTGCTGGGCATCGGCTTCAATCGTGGTCTTGAGGTCATTGCCGCGGTCGGTCTGCAACAGCTGGGATAATGGGCCCAGCTTGCTCATATCGGCGGTAAGCCCCAAAAGCTCCCGATTGGCATGGCCTTCCAGCCCAGCGCTGCCGATATTCTCGCCGTTATAGCCGGTAATATGGGCCATTACTTCTCCCTGCGGATAGCTGCGGGTGCCATCATTCTGGGTCTGGGCCATAACCCGCCCATGCGCATCGAAGATGGTCCCTCGGCGGATATCGGCCTTGGCCGCTGCCGCCCGCATATTCAGCGGATTTTCCGCCAGCTCCTGCCCTTCCCAAACAGCCAGATAGCCGATATAGAGGGAAAGCACCGCCACCATCACGAGCAGAAAGGCACCGACCTGCAATATTTGCCGTTTTAATTTCCAGTCAGACATTTTTCTGCTCCTTGGTTAATGATAACAACAGCGCCAGCAGGATAAAGCTGGACACCATAGAACTGCCACCGTAACTGACAAAGGGCAAGGTAATGCCTGTCAGCGGCAGGAATTTCGTCACACCGGCAATAATGATAAACATCTGCAACAGAATCAACACACCACAGCCTGCCATCAAAAGCGCTTCCGTGGTGTTCTTTAACTTCAAAGCACCCTTGATGCCCCGCCAGAAGAGCAGGGCGTAACAGATGATAAGCATAAGTCCTGCCGTAAGGCCCATCTCCTCCACAATGGCCGAGAAGATAAAGTCCGTGTGCACTTCGGGGATAAAGCCAGGATGACCGAAGCCAAAGCCCGTGCCCCAAAGGCCGCCTGTGCCGATGGCAAAGAGCGACTGCACTACCTGATAGGCCATGCCGTTGGGGTCAGCCCACGGGTCAAGCCAGATATCAAAGCGCACACGCACATGACCAAACATCGCATAGCTGGCTGCTGCCGCTATGCCCATAAAGGCCAGGGCCAAGAACACATAAGACTTGCTGCCTGTAGCCATATAGGTCATAAGCACCGCCATGCCGAAGAACAGCAGGGCCGAGCCCAAATCCTTTTCCACGACGAACATTAGTACCGCCATGCCCCAGATGCAAATGAGGGGTGCGATAAACCGCAAAGGCGGCAACCGCAGGAACAGGATTTTGTGGGCAGGCAAAGTCAGAACCCTGCGATGGTCGGACAGGTACGAGGCCAAAAAGAACAAGAGAATAATCTTGCCAAATTCGGACGGCTGCAGAGATACCGGCCCGAGTACCAGCCAGTTCTTGCTGCCGCCGATTTCCGTACCGAACAGCAGTGGCAGCCCCAGCAGGAACACACAGCCTATGCCCAATAGATAGGGATAGTTAAGCATGCGCCGGATTTTGGGCCAGAGCCGGATAACGAAGAACATCACGAGCATGGCAATGCAGAGCCACTGCATCTGCCGTAAAAGCAGTGCCGGTTTCAGCCGGGCAATTTCCACGAGGCCAATGCTCACGAGCATCAGGATAATTGGCAGGATAAAGGTATCGAGCTTGCGGCGGATAACCACCATCTGAATGACGATGGTCAAAAAGATGGCCACAAGTAAATACGGTACATAAGTCAAAGGGTCCTGCAAAGTGTTAGTCGTCACCTTTTGCATAGCGCCCTGCATCTTTAAGTATAACACCGTCATACCACAGAGGAAAATCCCCAAAGGTGCCGTTAGAAGTCCCCAGTTTCTCATAGGAGGCTCACCACCACAGCGGTAACATTATCGGTGCCTCCGCCGGAAAGCGCGGCATCTACCAAAGCTCTAGCGGGATTCTCCGTACCTGCCCGGAGCAGCCGGACAATTTCCTCATCGGGCACATGCTTCATGAGGCCGTCCGTAGCCAACAGGAAGATATCGCCACCATGTACCGCAATCTGGCCGCTGTCCACGGGCAGATTCTCCAAAGCGCCTACGGCTCTCGTTAGCATATTGCGCTGCGGATGCGTCTTGGCCTCCTCAGGCGTGATGGTGCCTTCCCGCACCAAATCTTCCACATAGGAATGGTCCCGGGTAATCTGCTCCAACACCATACTGCCCTGTCTGAGCACATACAGGCGGCTGTCCCCTACATGGGCCCAGCTGCCGCTGTCGGACTGGTCATCAATATGGAGCAGGGTTGCCGTAGTGCCCATGCCCTCACAGCCGGGATGTTCCACCACATACTGACGGATGGCACGATTGGCCTGTATCACGGCCTGACACAAATCGTCTTCCCCGACGCTTTCCCGGCCAGATAACATTTCCCGGACTGTGTCCACCAGCATCTGACTGGCCACATCGCCTGCTGCTTCGCCGCCCATGCCGTCAGCTACGGCATAGACATGGACATTTTCCAAAACCGCCAGATTGTCCTCATTGCCTTTGCGCACTAAGCCCACATCGGTGGCTTCATATACTTGCTGCAATTCGTTCACCTCTCGAACCTTAGGGTAACCATGCCAATACGGATTTCATCACCGGGTTTCAGATAAGCCCGGCCCTCCAATGGCTGACCATTTACATAAGTATGGTTCACGCTGCCCAAATCCTCAATGACATATTGGGCACCATGGAGAAAAATCGTGGCATGGCGGTGGGAAACAAAATTTTCGGGAATGCGTATATCATTTTCCGCACCCCGGCCAATGGTTATTTCCTCCTGGAATGCAAACCGCCGTCCCTGCAGTTCCTCCTCGCTGGCTTCCACCACCGTGAGCAAAGCCTCATTCTGCCTTACTGCGGGCTTGTGCTGGCGCTTCATTTCCTTCTTGACCTCGCCGAACATCTTGCGGGACAGGCTGACGGTAAAATAAATCAGCCACAGGAGCATGCCATATTCCAGCGCTACCCTGGCCACCTTAATGGCCATTGCCGCACCTTGCATCAAATCACCTCGTATAGTAATACCGTCGTTCCGATTTGGATTTCATCCCCGGAACACAGACATAGGGACTCCACCGGCTCACCGTTCACATAGGTACCATTGGTACTTTGCGCATCATAGAGCACGTGCCGGTGATTTTCATAGGCAATCCAGGCATGGAGCCGGGATGCCTTGGTGTCGGTGAGAATAAAATCGTTTTTCTCCCGGCGGCCGATATATATCTGCCCTTCGCCAAATTCCAGATATGCATCCATATCCGGGCCTTCCACCACCTTCAGTGAAGTAATCTTCACTTCCTGCGGCAGGTTCAGCGGCTGCTGGCTGCCCAGTTTGGGCTTGGCAAGCACCAGGGTATGGGGTTCTTCACAAGTCTCAGCCGGTGTTTCTTCCTCGGTGAAGCGCGCCTTTAGCTCGAAGGTTCCGCGCTGCTTTTCGCCATCGGCCTGACATAGCACCGTCAACTTCCCCGGCATGATATAGTCCTGCAAAATGACCTGTTTTTCTGCCACGGCATAAAGTTCATCCATAATCCGTCTGGCGCAGAGCCGCTGATAATCCTCCTTGGCCAGGAAGAATACATACTGATTGGGCACCTTGCGCCGCGGCTTGCCCTTGCCCTGACGAGCGATTTCCTTCTCCAGTGCCTTACTTAGTTCCACCGGTTCCAAATCACTGCTGAACTTCTTGTTGAAGAAGCCTTCAATATGATTTTCCAAAAAGGACTCTAACTTGCCAATGCCCATAGAATTCACCTCTAATCCTGCAAATGCTTGTTGCGCAGCTGACCGCAGGCCGCCTGAATATCCGTGCCCATCTCGCGGCGCACAGTCACGTTTACGTGATGGCTCGCCAGATACCCTTCAAACCAGTCAATCCGTGCCTTGGACGGACGCAGAAGATTGCGTTCCACCACGGGATTGATGGGGATGAGATTGACACTGGCCAGCTGGCCATGCATAAGCGCCGTAAGCTCTTTTGCCTGCTGCTCGCCGTCATTTAACTGGTCAATCAGGATGTACTCATAGGTTACCCGCCGCTTGGTCTTGTCGGCATAATTCTTTGCCGCTGCCACCACATCTTTCAAGGGGTATTTGCGGTTGATGGGCATGATTTCCGAGCGCAGCTCCTGATTCGGCGCATGCAGGGACACCGACAGGGAAATGGGCATGCCTTCTTCTGCCAGCTTGTACATGTTGGGCACAATCCCCGAAGTGGAGAGCGTGATATTGCGGTATCCCAAGCCCAAAGTATAGGGCTCATGGATAAGGCGCAGGAACTTCACGACCTCGTCGTAGTTCATCAGGGGTTCCCCGCTGCCCATAATCACCATGGTATCCACCTTGCTGCCGGACTCCTCCCGCAGCATATCATTGATGGTTACCGCCTGCGCCAAAATTTCCCCACAGGTCAAATCACGGGCCAGACCATGAAGGGTGGAAGCGCAGAAAGCGCAGCCCATATTGCAGCCGGCCTGCGTGGATACGCAGATGCTGTTGCCATAAGGCTGACGCATCAGCACCGTCTCAATAGCGGTGCCATCCGCAAACTCCAGCAGGAATTTAGTGGTCTTTTCATCCTGTGAATCGAGCCGCGCCTTAATCTTGGGACGGCCAATGGTAAAATTCTCCGCCAGCTGCTCACGCAAAGCCTTCGACAGGTTGGTCATGGCGGAAAAATCCACCGCCCCGCGCTGATAGAGCCATTCGGCAATCTGTTTGGCGCGGAACTTCTGCACCTTCAAGGGCGCCAAGACTTCCTGCAGCTCTGCTAAAGTCAACCCAAATATATTTGTCAATGTCTTATCCTTTCGCTTTGCGCATACGTGCAATAAAGAAACCGTCGGTACCATCCCGCTGCGGATAGAGCTGTACCATCTTATCCGGACGCTTCACCGGCAGGAAATCCCCAGTTTGTTCCAATGTAAATTCCGGATGACGGGTCAAAAAGGCCTCTACCACTTCGTCATTTTCTGACGGGTCAATGGTGCAGGTACTGTAGACCAGTACACCGCCGGCTTTTAGAGCCTTGGCAGCACTATCGAGGATTTCCCCCTGCAGAGTCGGCAAGGCCGCAATCTCCTCAGCACTCTTATTCCAGCGGGCATCCGGCTTGCGCCGCAGAACGCCCAAGCCAGAGCAGGGTGCATCCACGAGCACGCGGTCGGCCATATCCTCATACTCCTCGCCCACTTCACGGGCATCGAGCAAGGTAGGTTCAATAATGGTAATACCCAGACGCTGCGCATTTTCTTCAATGCGTTCCAGCTTATGCTCATAGATATCTCCGGCCACAATGCGGCCCTCGTTCTTCATCAGTGCCGCCATATGAGTGGTCTTGCCCCCCGGAGCACTGCAGCAGTCGATAATAAGTTCACCAGGCTGCGGGTCAACGACATGAGCAACCAGCATGGAGCTTTCGTCCTGTACCTGACAGAGGCCTTCCTGCAACGGCGCAAGGTTATCCAAAGCACCATGGGCCGTAACGAGTATGCCCTCCGGCGTCCACTGGCTTTCCTGCACTTCTGCCCCTGCCGCCTGCAATGCTTTTAACAAGTCCTCGCGGTTGCTCTTTAGCGTGTTGGTACGCACTGAAAGAACCGGTTGGCCGTTATCAAAGGCGCAGAGCGTTTCCGCTTCTTCAAAGCCAAACTGCTTAACCCAGCGCTTCACAAGCCAGTAAGGATGTTGGCTCTTTAGTGCCAGTCCTTCCGTTGCCTTGCCCTTGCCTTCGGGGAAAGCCGCTTTTTCCGGCTCCCGCACAGCGGTACGCAATACAGCATTCACAAACTTTACCGTGCCTGCATGGCTATACTTCTTGGTGAGTTCCACCGCCGTATTGCAGGCCGCCGAAGCCGGCACCTTGTCCAGATAGAAAATCTGGTAAAGCCCCAGCCGCAGGATTTCCCGCACCATCGGCGGAATTTTCTTTAGCGGTCGGTTCACATAGCGGCGCAGAATCCAGTCGAGGGTATCCCCGGCCTTTACGGCTCCGTACACCAGTTCCGTCACAAAGCGACGGTCCTGGTCGCTAAGGTCAGCCTTGCGCAGATGGCGGGCCAGGGCCACATTGGCATAAGCGCCTTCTTCATGCACTTCATTTAATATCTTAATCGCGATTTCCCGCGCTTTATCCATTATCTTGCTCCTTGGGAATGATGATTTTTTCCAACTGGGCACGAACTTCCGCCATGTCCACATGGGTATTGTAGCAAGGACCGTTAGGACGGATATTTAAGACGCCCACCGCCGGCAGAGGATAGACATCCTGAATGCCGCTCATGAGGTCCCGCTCACAGGCAATGGCCAGCACCGCCTTCGGCCGGGTGTTGTAGACAACCTGACGGGCCAAAGTCCCCCCTGTAGCCACAAAGAAATGGAAGCCCATTTCCTCGGACAAGTTCACGAGCGAACCGATATCGCAGCCACCGCAACGTTTGCAATTATTGGGGTCCCGAGTGATTTTATGCGGACAGGTCGCCAGCTGCAGACAGTGCGGCGTTACCACGAGCAGCTTGTCCGCCGGCACTTTGATGCCCATGCGGTTAAACATGAGATTGCTCGTAGCAATGAAGGAGCCCTCCAGCTGGCGCTTGCGGATGCCAAATATTTTGGCCACATAAACCGCCACCGGAAAGAGCATATTGATAAGCTCATAGGTCTGCCGCTGTAAAAAGGGCAGATAAAACCAGCCCTTTACCGCTAGTACCATATTCAATATAGCGAGCAAGGCCCCTGCACTCAGCAGGATAAACACGCCGCCCACAATCATCGGCAGCATTGCCGCAATCTCGGCCAGTCCCAAACGGGCAATGTACCAGATGACATAGAGCAGAGCCGATGCCAGCACCGTAGTCAGGGCAAGCACGCCGATAAACAGCCGTTTCTTGGCCCTGCCCGGCAATGTATAGGTTTTCTTTTGGGTCGAATCTGTCATTTTACTTCCCATATACGGTCAGTCAAACTTTGCCCCAGCAGCAAAGCCGTGACCATTCAGATAATCAGCAGCTCCCATTTTCTTCTTACCAGGAGCCTGCAGTTCCAAAATCTCCAGCACTTCATCACCGGCAGCCACAAAGAGGCCGGTCTTTTTGTCAGCCCGCACAACGGTCCCGGCTGGTACCGTTGCCCGTTCTCCCGTGCGGCGGGTACGCCAAATCTTATATTTAGCACCATCGAGGCTCGTGTAAGCCCCGGGCCAGGAATTGAGGCCGCGCACGAGATTATGCACTTCCTGCGCGGTTTTTGACCAGTCAATTTGACCGGTGGTTTTCGTGAGCATTGGCGCATAATTGGATTCAGCCGGCTGCGGCGTGCGCGTAAGCGTGCCGTCCGAGAGTTTTTCCAACGTGTCCATAAGGACCTTGGCGCCCATGCCCATCAATCCGTCATGGACTTCCTCAAGCGTCGTATCCTTGCCAATGGGGAATTCTGCCTTTAAGAGCATATCCCCCGTGTCAAGGCCCGCATCCATAAACATCGTGGTAACACCGGTCTTTTCCTCGCCGTTAATCACGCACCACTGCATGGGCGCAGCCCCGCGATAACGCGGCAGGAGCGACGCATGGACATTGATGCAGCCGTATTCGGGAATATCGAGAATACGCTGCGAAAGAATCTGACCAAAGGCCACAACCACCATTAAATCCGGTTTCATTTCCTCAAGTTTGGCGGTGAATTCTTCCGTCTTGATTTTTTCCGGCTGGTACACTGGCAGGTCATGCTCTACAGCCCAAGCTTTTACTGGCGACGGCATCATTTTCTGCCCGCGCCCTCTGGGCTTATCCGGCTGGGTGATAACCGCCATGACCTCGCACTGCTCATGCAGGGCAGCCAGACAGGGTACCGCAAATTCCGGCGTGCCCATAAATACTACGCGAAATTTCTTCACGACTGATTCCCCCTATGAACACTCGTGGCAATGTCAATAAAGAGCTGACCTTCTAGATGGTCGAGTTCATGCTGAATGCAGCGGGCCAAGAGTCCCGTGGCCGTTAAATGCTGACGCTTGCCCCGGCGGTTCATAAATTCCACCTTGACCTTGGCAGCCCGCGTCACTTCGCCATAAATATCCGGCACAGACAGGCAGCCTTCCGTATCGACCACCTCGCCTTCCTTGAAGGTAATCACCGGATTGATGAGTTCCAACAGGCCATGCTCGTCCTGACAGTCAATGACCACCAGACGAATGTTCTGCCCAATCTGCGGAGCGGCCAGACCGACACCATCATTTTCGTACATGGTCTCAGCCATATCGTCCATGAGCTTCTTGAGCTTTTTATCTATGCGTTCCACAGGTACGGAAACCTGCTTCAGGACGGGATTGCCCGCCTTTAATACTTCTAATAATGCCATATATTCTCCTTATTTCTTGTTCAATTTGCCTGCGCCCACGGCGATTTGCAGTACCGTTTCCCCTGCTTTCTTAAGGGATTCCAGCGGCAGATATTCGAAACGGCCATGGAAGTTGGCACCGCCGGTAAAGATGTTCGGGCAGGGCAGTCCCATAAAGGACAGGCGGGCACCATCCGTGCCACCGCGAATCGGCTGTACATCCGGCTCGATACCGGCAGCCTTCATGGCCTCTTTGGCCAGTTCCACTACGTACATATTGCCGTCTTCAATCTTTTCCAGCATATTGAAGTACACATCGTGATGTTTTACTTCCACGCGGCCTTCGCCATACTTTTTGTTGAAGAAAGCAGCCATGGTGTCGAGATATGCCTTGCGCTCCTCGAACTTCTCACGGTTATGGTCACGAATCAGCATGCTCATCGTGCAGGTTTCCACATCACCGCTCATCTTGTAGACATGGAAGAAACCTTCGTGGCCTTCCGTATACTCTGGCTTCTCACCAGCCGGCAGCATCTGCTGCCATTCGCAGGCCATGGACAGGGCGTTAATCATCTTGCCCTTACCATCACCGGTATGCACGCTGACGCCGTGGAACGTGATGGTCGGATTGGCTGCGTTAAAGTTTTCATACTCCAAGCCGCCCAGCTCGCCGCCATCAATAGTATAGGCAAAGTCAGCTGCAAACTTCTCCACATCGAAACGGTCAGCACTGCGGCCCGTTTCCTCATCCGGCGTAAAGCCAATGCGAATCTTGCCATGCTTCACTTCCGGATGCTGTACCAAATATTCCATGGCACTGACAATCGCCGTCACACCTGCCTTGTCATCGGCGCCCAAGAGCGTCGTGCCATCCGTGAACATGATGTCCTGCCCTTTGTACTTGAGCACTTCCGGGAAAGCCTTCGTGGAGAAAATGATATTTTTCTCCGCATTGAGCACGATATCCTTGCCGTCATAATTCTTCACAATCTGCGGCTTGATATCCTTGCCCGAAGCAGACGGGCTCGTATCCACATGGGCGATAAAGCCGACGGTGGGCGCATCTTCCATGCCATTAGCCGGCAGCGTTGCCATCACATAACCATGGTTATCGAGTTCCACTTCGCTAAGCCCGATTTCTTTCAGCTCCTCGGCCAAGTGCTTTGCCAGCACCAACTGTCCCGGCGTGCTGGGGCAAGCCTTGTCGTTATCCTCATCGGACTGCGTATCAAAGCTCACATAATCCTTAAACCGTTTCACCAAAATATCCATGCTTAATTCCATGAAAAACACCTCGAATAAAATTTGTTCGTTTCATACATCTTATCATTATAGCATAAGTGGCTATAGTAAAAAAGCCCTTCATGGTTTATAATAATGATGGTCATATATCATATTAGGAGACTTCTTATGCATCAGTATTTATTTTTCATCGGGGATTTTCCCGTGCGTGCTTACGGACTCGTCATCTCCCTGTCCATCATGCTGGCCACCGGCGTTGGATACTTTCTGGCAAAGTCAGACGGCCGGGGCGCGGAAAAACATATCGTGGATTTGGGAATTTATTGCGGGCTGGCCGGACTCTTGGGGGCCCGGCTCTGGGATGTGTTCTTCTTCGATTGGGATTACTACTCCCATCACCTCACTGAAATTCTGAACGTCTGGCAGGGCGGCATGGCCATTCAGGGCGGCGTGCTCTTAGGCGTGCTCACCGGTGTCGCCTACTGCCGTTACCACAAGCTCGACACTTTGCATCTGATGGATGTACTGGCGCCAGCCATCATTCTCGGTCAGGCTCTGGGCCGCTGTGCCAATCTCCTGAACGGGGATGCCTTCGGCGCTCCGACCGGCAGCAGCTTCGGCATTGTCTATCCGGCTACGACGCTCGCCGCTCATACTTACGGCAGCCAACCGCTATGGCCAGCGGAAGTCTGGGAAGGCCAGCTCGATATGGTTATCTTCGCACTGCTGCTTATCTATCGCGCCACGTTCAAGCATGCCAAAGGACAATGCTTCGCCCTCTATGTCATGCTCTACTGCGCCGCCCGCTTCGCATTGGAATTTCTGCGCGGCGACTACGCCGAAAAAGTGCTGGGCTTTATGACCAGCGGCCAAACCACCAGCGCCATCGGCTTCACGCTCGCCTTTATCGCCTTCTGGGCATTGAAACTACGTCACACAAAAGAAT
The DNA here is from genome assembly GCF_000701565.1 of Selenomonas sp. FC4001. Taxonomy (NCBI): domain Bacteria; kingdom Bacillati; phylum Bacillota; class Negativicutes; order Selenomonadales; family Selenomonadaceae; genus Selenomonas; species Selenomonas sp. FC4001. Next base: position 70,628 of record NZ_JNJF01000005.1, read on the forward strand.
AAAGGGGACATGCCCCTTTAACTTACAAAAATCCGCTGACAAAACATGTCAGCGGATTTTTGCGTAAATTGCAATTTGTCAATGTTACTGCGAGATTACTTTTATTTGTTACAGCTCAGTTTGGGCGGAGGTGGTAATACTTTTCGCCGTTGCACTGAATGACCCACAAGTAAATGTATGAGCTTTTTAGCCACCTGCGCCGGGCAAGACCGGCGGCGCGTATGTTCAGCCCAGTATTTAGTTTGTGCCGTTTGTGGGCCAGTCCTCACTGCGTTCGAACAGTCGTTCCACGGCGAAAAGCATCACCACCTCTGCCCTAAGTTACGGTGACACAAAAATCTTCTTTTCTCGGTGATAAGTAACAAATACATCGATGTTCTTGTTACGGGAGCAACGAGTTCGTGGCAATCGTATAGGCCGTAACTTGGGTCGGACGGGGGAGTGATTTTTCTGTAGGGAGCGACTGCCTGAACAAAGTGAAGGCCGGCCCCATGTAGTCCCCTGCTAAGCAAATACGCTGAAAGCAGCGCCGTTGGCCTGCCCGGCGCAGGTAACTGTACATCTCTCTTTTACGAGGGGGTCGTTTAGCGGAAAACAGAAAAATTACTCCCCCGTCTGACCCCAAACTACGTATGAACAAGATACCTTTACCACGAACTCCTCAACGCTGCAGCATTTTATTAATCCGCACACCGAGGAATGCCGCCAGGAGCGCCTTGAGCACATCTCCAAATACGAAGGGGGCCACAGCCATCATAAAGCCTTCATACCAGCCCACCTGCAGCACCGTCACCATGGAAATCAGCCCGCCAACATAGGTGAAGGGAACGCCAATCAGCACCGTCACCAGCGCATAGCGGCGGAAACTTACCGCCTGCCCCTTGAAATAACTCTGCAGGAAGCACACCAGCGGCCAACCGAAGTAGAAACCAGCCGTGGGGCCTAACAGACGCCCCATGCCCCCTACTCCGCCCGGGAAAATCGGCAGCCCAATGGCCCCCAGGAACACATAAGAAGCCAGCGTGATAAAGGCTAGTTTCGGCGGCAGTACCAAAGCCGTCAAACCAATGCCGATAGTCAACGCCGTGACCAGTCCCGGCGTAAAGGGCAATGGAAAGGAAATAAACGCCGTCGCACAACAAAAAGCCAAACAGATAGCCATGCGGGTCATATCCTGCACTGTAAAACCCGCCTTCGGCATGTCTAAGGCATTCTCTCTTAGCATAATGATTCCCCCAATAAAAAACGCTTTTTATGAATACATCCCCATTATAGACGTATTCATAAAAAGCGTCAACTTTATTTTCTATTTGGTTAACTATTAGTCAGCCAGCGGTTTCATGGTCGGGAATAAGAGTACATCGCGGATGGAAGCAGCGTCCGTCAGGAACATAACCAGACGGTCAATGCCGATACCTACGCCGCCCGTCGGCGGGAGGCCGTATTCCAGAGCCATGACGAAATCTTCGTCCATGCCATGGGCTTCATCATCACCGGCTTCACGCTGTTTGAGCTGGTCTTCAAAACGGCCCTTCTGGTCGATGGGGTCGTTAAGCTCGGTAAAGCCGTTGGCGAGTTCGCGGCCATAGATAAAGAACTCGAAGCGGTCGGTAATGCGCGGGTCTTCCGGGTTGCGCTTTGCCAGCGGAGAAATCTCCGTCGGATGGCCCGTGATGAAGGTCGGCTGCATCAGCGTTTCTTCAACCTTTTCCTCGAAAGCCTGATTCAAAATACCGCCGATACCATGACGCTGCTCATAGGGAACGCCGATCTCGTCAGCCATTTTGCGAGCTTCTTCTACGGTTTCGCAGGACATGAAATCCTTGCCCGTAGCTTCCTTAACTGCATCATTCATGCTGATGCGCTTAACCTTGGCGAGGTCAATTTCCACACCCTGGTAGTTGATAACCGTGGTGCCGAGCACTTTCTGTGCAGCGTTGACCACAATCCCCTCGGTCAAGTCCATCATGTCCGTGTAATCAGCGAAAGCCTGATAGAATTCAATGGAGGTGAATTCCGGATTGTGACGTACGTCCATGCCTTCGTTGCGGAAGATACGGCCGATTTCATATACGCGGTCAAGGCCGCCGACAATCAGACGCTTGAGGTTGAGTTCCGTAGCGATACGCAGGTAGAGGTCGATATCCAGCGTATTGTGATGGGTGATGAACGGACGGGCAGCTGCGCCACCGGCAATAGTGGACAGAACCGGCGTTTCCACTTCCAGATAGCCGCGCTCATCGAGATACTCACGGATGGAGTTGATGGTCTTGGTGCGGCGGCGGAAGGTTTCACGCACATCCTGATTGACAATGAGGTCGAGATAACGCTGACGATAGCGGATATCCACATCCTGCAGACCATGGAATTTTTCCGGCAGCGGACGCAGGGACTTGGAAAGCAGGTCGAAATCTTCTACGCGTACGGTAACTTCGCCGCGATGGGTCTTGAATACCACGCCGCGGATGCCGATGATATCACCGATATCGAGACGGCGGAACTGACCTTTGTACTTTTCTTCGCCCAGAACATCAATCTTGAAGTACACCTGAATGTTGCCCGTGCGGTCATTCAGCGTGCAGAAAGATGCTTTACCGTGACCACGGATAGCCATGAGACGGCCGGCAATGAATACTTCGGGGCCTTCTTCGTCCCCTTCGAGGTGGTCATTGTCCTTCTTGATATCTGCCGCGTAAGCCGTCACTTCATAGCGATGGCCAAAGGGTGCCACGCCCATTTCCTTGAAGGCTTCCATCTTTTCACGGCGAACCTTCATCATCTCATTCAGGTCCTCTACAGGAGCCTGCTGATTCTGCTTATTTTCTGCCATTTATGCAAATTCTCCCATCTATGTCAGCTAATGATTAGCTCAAAATTTCCTTGATTTCGTACTTGATGATACCAGCCGGAGCGTGAACGTCTACCACAGCGCCAACCTTCTGGCCTAAGAGTGCCTGACCCAGCGGGGATTCGTTGGAAATCTTGCCTTCATCCGGGTCAGCTTCCGTGGAACCAACAATCATAAAGGTTTCGGGGCCGTCTTCAGCAAATTCCAAATCCACTACAGAAACCTTGGAACCCATCTGCACCACATCACTGGAACCAGCCTTGATGATGTCGGAGTTGCGGATTTTGACTTCCAAATCCTGAATTTCGCCTTCGAGGAATGCCTGCTCGTTTTTCGCATCATCATACTCGGAGTTTTCCGAAAGGTCACCCAGTGCGATAGCGGCTTTCAGACGCTCAGCCACCTCAATACGGCGGACACTTTTCAAGTAGTTCAGTTTCTCTACCAGTTTATTATAACCATCTTCGGTCAGCATGACCTTTTTATCTGCCATGTTAAACGCCCCTTTGCATTTTATCTATATAGTAACTAATTCATTATAAGACGGGTGCCCACTCCTGTCAACCGCAGGGAATATGAATTTTTTTGTAATACATTCGCTGCTCCATCGTATATTATAAATGGTTACAAATTTTGACATTGATGTAATTGGGGATAGGGGGATATAAAATTGTCATTACATGAAATATTACTGGGGTATGTCGTCTTTATTTTGCTGTGTCTGGTCTGGGTGACGCTCAGTCTGGCTAAAGATTATCAGCGGAAAAATCACTATTTGCTCTTGGAATTACGGCGGTTAAAAAGCCATGGATAATAGCGCATTTGAAAAAGCAGGGCCTTTTCAGCCCTGCTTTTCTTGTACTTATTTTACCACAGCCCCGGTGCTTGCCGAAGTGGTCATACGCGCATAGCGTGCCAGATAACCGTGCTTGATTTTCGGCTCCGGCTTCTGCCAGTTGGCACGGCGCTTCGCCAGTTCTTCATCGCTGACATTGAGTTCGAGCTTGCGGTTCGGAATGTCAATGGTGATTTCATCCCCATCTTCGATGAGCGCAATGGGGCCGCCCTCCATCGCTTCGGGAGAAACATGACCGACGCAGGCACCCTGGCTGGCACCACTGAAACGGCCGTCCGTAATCAGGCCGACTTTGAGGCCGCGGCCCGTGATAACCGCCGTCGGATTGAGCATTTCCTGCATGCCGGGGCCGCCCTTGGGGCCTTCGTAGCGGATAACCACCACATCACCGTCATGGATTTCGCCATTCATAATGGCATCGCAGGCCGCAGGTTCTGAATCGTAGCACTTGGCCTTGCCGGTATAAGTCAGCATATCCTCTGCCACAGCCGAAGCCTTGACCACGGCATAGTCCGGTGCCAGATTACCCTTGAGCACGGCAATGCCACCTTCCGGACGGTAAGGCGCCTCCACCGAATGAATCACCGTATTATCTTCCACCGGCGTATTCTTGATTCTATCGCCCATCGTGCCCGTCACCGTCAGGGCATCGAGATGAATCAGATTCTTCTTGGACAATTCGTTCATCACGGCCGAAATGCCGCCTGCTTCGTTGAGGTCTACCATATGGTGCTTGCCCGCCGGGCTGAGTTTGGCAATGTACGGCGTGCGGCGGGAAATCTCATCAAAGAGCGGTGCCGGAATCTCAATGCCTGCTTCACGGGCAATCGCCGTGAGGTGCAGCACCGTATTGGAAGAACCGCCAATCGCCATATCCACCGTGATGGCATTTTCAAAGGCCTTCTTGGTCAAAATATCACGGGGACGGACGTTGTTCTTCAAGAGTTCCATCACCACTGCACCAGCACGTTTAGCCAGCAGACGGCGGCCGCCGGTGTAAGCTGCCGGAATCGTACCGTTGCCCGGCAGTGCCATCCCCAGCACTTCCGACAGGGAGTTCATGGTGTTAGCCGTGAAGAGCCCTGCGCAGGAGCCGCAGCCCGGGCAGCATTTTGCTTCCAAATCTTCCATTTCTTCAGCCGTCATATCGCCAGCCGCAAATTTACCGGCTGCTTCAAAGGCCTGACTGACACTGACATCGCGCCCCTTATAACGGCCGGGCAGCATGGGGCCGCCGGAAACCACAACCGCAGGAATGTTGAGGCGGGCAGCCGCCATCAGCATTCCGGGCACAACCTTGTCGCAGTTCGGAATCAGAATCAGCGCATCGAAACCGGAAGCCATGGTCACCGCTTCCACAGAATCAGCGATAAGTTCCCGGCTGGCCAGCGAGTATTTCATGCCCGTATGGCCCATGGCGATACCATCGCAGACACCGATGGCCGGAAATTCAATGGGCGTACCGCCAGCAGCTGCTACACCGAGCTTTGCTGCTTCCGCAATCTCCCGCAGATGAATATGTCCGGGAATAATTTCATTGAAGGAATTGCAAATACCAATAAGCGGCTTGTTGAGATCCTCCGGGCCATAGCCATTGGCATGAAACAGGGAACGGTGGGCGCAGCGGGTAGCGCCTTTTTTTACATTATCGCTAATCATTCTTCCACTCTCCTAAGTACCAAGATACAAATATAGTTACAAGTTTACAACTTTACAAACCAATTTGCAAGCAAGATGTTAAAATTCAATTCCTTTTTGTGCCTTAATGCCCTTTTGATACGGATGCTTAATCTCCTTCATCTCTGTGACCAAATCCGCTCGCTCAATCAGAGAATCACAGGCATCCCGCCCCGTCATCACCAGATGCAAATCCTCCGGCCGCATATCGAGAAGTTCCAGCATATCCTGTTCAGCAATCAGCTCGTACTTCACGGCATAGTTGATTTCATCGAGAATAATCAAATCCCACTTACCGCTCTGGATTTCTTCTTTGGCCCGCTTCAGCGTTTCCTGTGCCGCAGCCTTATGTTCCTCCTGCGTCGTCGGCCCCTTATTGGTAAAGCCCAAGCCCCCTTGGTCAATCTCGATGCGGTCATCCACGTTTTTCAGCGTCTCAATGGTCTTGAGCTCCCCATAGGTGCAGCCGCCTTTGATGAACTGCAGGATAAGCACCCGAAAACCATCACCCCAGGCGCGGATAGCCAAGCCCAATGCCGCGGTTGTCTTGCCTTTGCCGTTGCCCGTATGTACAATTACCAAACCTTGCTTTTTCATTTCCACATCACCTCAAAAATATGCTATACTAATTACTATAATTATACGATAAAAGAAAAAATCCTGTTAATGTTGGTGTTATTTTATGAAGAAATTTTTACTATTTACTCTTATCATATTAGGTTTTACCATCTTATCGGCCTTCATGGCAGAAAAAACCGACGTCTTGGGCTTGCGGAATATGACGCTTTCCGCCTCCTTTGACGAGACGAAGGATGGCAAGCTGACCCTGTCCTGGGACCCGCTGCCCTATCCCTGCTTCTACAAGGTGGAAACCTACAGCCCCACCACGGGTCTGGTCGAAGGCGAGCCGGAGTCAAAGTTCTGGGGCAGCAACATCACCATGAAGGCTTCGCTGGAACTGCCCAGCAGCGCCATTCCCATGAGCTACCGCGTAACGGCCTACGGCATGTTCGGTCAGCTCACGGACCCGTCTACGCCCATAACTAATCCCATCCACAGTAAAAATCCGGTAAGCCCCAGCATAATTTATCACTACAAGGAAGATTCCCCTGCCAGCCTCATGCCTTTTTTGGTTTGGCATTCGGTGCCCAACGCCGTATGCTATGAGGTGGAACTTTTGGCAGGCAAACCCGCGCAGGAAGGTGGCACCGCCCCGGACAAAGCCAATCATTTGGAAAGCACCCAGCTGATTTTCACCAATGGCTGGCAGGCCAACCTCAAGAAATATGCCAATCGCAAATTCATCTACTGGCGGGTACGCGCGCTGGATATTCACCATCAGCCCATCGGGGAATTTTCGCCAGCGGAAGAACTCTACATTGACCCCAATCTTCCACAGCCTGACCATCCCCTCTTAAACGAATTCGACCAGATGCCGAACTTCGAGATGCCCATCTATCCCGTCTACCAGTGGATTCCCTTAAACGGGGTTGAGCGTTACGAAGTCGAGCTGATGATTCATCCTCCCGCCAAGGAAAACGACAATGTGCCGACAGCTGATGCCGCATGGCGCAAGGTGGTCAATTCTGCCACGGCCTGCTACGACGAATACCCGCGCCCATACGCCGGTGATTACTACTGGCGGGTACGGGGAATTGACAAGTCAGGCAATCCCGTCGGCGTCTGGTCAGACGCTGCCCACTTCGTGGTCAAACAGCAGCCCGAGCGGGTGCCTGTGGCCGTATTAGGCGACAGCATCACCCACGGCGGTGGCGCGGTTTCCAACTCACCGGCGGCGCTGGAATACAGCTACACCACCTACTTTGATTTCCCTTGCCTGAATCTCGGCCGCAGCGGCGATACCTCCACCATGACCCTCCAGCGTTTTGACCAGGATGTACTGCCCTATAAGCCGCTGAATCTCTTGATTCTCACCGGCACCAACAGTCTGCGGGCAGGCAGCATCAACCCGGATATCATCATCAATGACCTGAACGCCATCAAAGCAAAATGCGAGGCCAACGATATCCGCCCCATTTTCCTGACCCTGATGCCCGTAAATCCGGCCAATATCCAATTCGCCTTCCACACGGCTACGGATAAACAATGGAAGGCAAAACTCCAGCAGGTCAACAACTGGGTACGCAATCAGCCCTACTTCATCGACCTGGAGCCCTACTTCTACGACAAGAGCCGTCAGGTTATGGACACCAGCTTTTCCATTGACGGCCTCCACCCGGATGTGCGGGGCAAAATGCTGATGGGTGAAATCATCAATCAGCACAAAGATGTTTTCCGCAAATAATTGACAGCAAAAAAGCGATTTGACATGTCAAAAATCTGACAAGTCAAATCGCTTTTCTTTTGCAGATTAGAAATATACGCCGCCGCGAATCCAGAAGTGACCATTCGGACTGCTGGTATCAGAAGTCGGAAGGTCATTGCTAAGCCGCCAAGCGTAATCGGCGCGGATAAACCAATCTTGGTAGCGGGAGAAAATCAGGCCAAGGCCTGCCCCTTCCAGATGACGGTAATAGTCACCGCCCGGAGACATACGCAACACGCCGCCATGGTCGAAATAGGCGGCCAGCTGCAGCTGCTTGTCCTGTTCCTTGAGCGGAATCAGATAGCGCAGCTCCGCCCGCGTAATATAGCCGCGGTCACCGGATGCTTCACTGGCAGGATATGCCCGGACACCGTTAATACCGCCCAAGCTCATACGCTCGGAAGAATCGAGACTGTCCTTTGCATACTGCCCTCTGGCCGAAAGCAGCAGATAGAGGCGCGGGGTCAAATCCTGACGGCGCAGAATGTTCCCCTTAATCTTCCAATAGCCGCCTTCTGGAGAGCCTGTGGCCAAACTATGATGCGAAAAGCCAACCGAACCCCACTTGTTTTCCACACGCCAGAAGGTGCTGCCGTAATGGTCGGTTTCATCACCATAGAATGCCAGAATACCTGCATGACCGTGCTTATCATCCACAGTATCCGGAAATGCTCTGTACTCATCCTTCAAACTGCTGTACTCATAACGTGCGCCTACATAGAGATTGTTCTTCTGGCTGCGGCGGATAGCATAGTCAAGACCCACATTCGTAATGCGCGCCGTACCCACAGCATCCAGATTTTCAAATTCCTTGCCCATGCTATAGCTCAAAGAATTGTAACCCACAGAAGCCTTCAAACCGTCCGTGGCAACGGGAATGGTATAGTTGAACCCGTAGTTATAGAGGTGGCTGCCCGTAAGCAGACCGCCCACGGCAAAATGGTCACCTTCATGGGCCAGATTCAGAAAATCGTAATCCACACCCAATTCATAATAGCCCGTATGGCGGTTGCCATAGTTATCCACCGTAACAAGGCCCTGCTTGCCCTTGTGCTTGTTGAGGTCAATCTCCACATGAACTGTGCCCGGCTCGGACCCCTGCGACAACACAGCCTTGGCATCTGCGCCTGCCAAATCCGAGAGCAGCCAGATAGCACGCTGCAGTTTTGCCTTGGTCAGGTATTCGCCCTGCTTTAAGCAACGCACTTCCCGTTCCACAGCCGAATCATGGATGGATGTATGGTTGCGGACGGTGAGCTTATCAAACCGGCCGACTTCCACAGCATACTCCACAATACCGTTGGTAATCTTCTGCACCGGCAGATAAACACGTACAGCCACATAGCCACGGTCACGAAAATACGCCGACAAATCATCTGCTCCCGCTTCCAAATCCCGGAAGGACAGAAGCTGATTCTTGCGCTTATCAAGAACTGCCAGCAGTTTTTCCTCGGGGAAAATATCCTGCCCGGAAACCTTGAAGCCTTTGACTTCCACTTTGAGTTCGTCCGGCAAATCCAGTGCCGGACGGGAATCCGGCTGGGAAACAGAAGCTTTTCCCTTCTGTTCCCCAGCCATAGCGGCCTGCCGTTTCTCATTTAGATCTTCAGCCAGCTGACCTGCCGTAGTATCCGGACTTTCCACACCAGGCGGCAATGCAGCTTCCGCACCGGTCAGGGGGAAACTTCCCATGACCGTCGCCAGCAAAACAGCTTTAGAAATATTTTTGATACTGCCTCTTCTCGTATTTATTAACAATCTACTATTCTTCCTTCCCTGTTGTATTTAACCTTCAGGAGGGGCAACGGTCAGTGCTTCGGCATCGAGAACGATACCATCATCACACTCGGCCACCTTTATCTTGCCACTTCTCCCCTGTAAATCTTTGATAATCCCAGCGGCAGCTTTCGCATTACTTGCGAAAGGACTGCACCTCTTTTTTATTATCAAAATGGGTATATACACCATCCAAATCATCCAAGGTGATGCCCATTTCCTTGAAGGCGGCAAACAGCGCCTGCGACTCAACTTCCACGTTCTTAGCCGCATCGCCCGCCTTCAAAACTTTCTTGCCAAAGATATCCACCGGATAGATATCAAAGGTCGAACCATTGTAAGTCAGCTTGAACTTCGCCGTACCAACCTTCGTCGTGATTTCCTTATCGTACTCACGATACTGATTCTTCGGCTGGTCAGGTTCCGGCAAAACTTTAGCCGTCGGTTCCATCTTTACCTTGTCCGGGTCGATGGAAACATCATAAGTGCCATAGAGCTTGGTCTGGCCATTTTCTTCACGGAAGAACGGCAGTTCCGCACTCTGCAAACCTAATACGCGGTCAGTCCCCGGAGCAGTACGCGGAGCCGTGGTGTAGGAAGCAGAACCATCCACATTTGTGGTATCATGCGGGTCAAGCTGGGGTTTGACATCTTCGGGATTATTTCCCGTTACGGTCAATATTCCCGGCTTTACGTATGCGTTATAACCGTTATCCATAAGTGCAGCTACACCATCATCCGTATTCTTTAAATCGATAAGGTAAGTTCCCAAAGGGGCACTAGCAGGGTACCCATAAGATTTTGTCCCTACGTCATCCAGCATATACGCAACTTTTAACTTATCCTCATAACCATCAAGGAAATAATCTAAATATTGACCACTTAACTCACTGTTTAGAGTATACCCCGTATCGCTAAGGACCTCTCCAAACTTCTTTGTAGCATTATTAGCCGTAATTGTAAGGGTAGGATGATATTTGAAAATGTACAGATTTCTATCACTTGAATAAGTATTTTGTCCTTTCCATCCCCAGATTGCAAAGCTTCCACTATTTAATCCACCAAAATCATCATCCTTTGGATTATCTGAATAAATCTTCCAACTGCTCATATCCCCCAAGGAAATATCCGCATTATTGGAATTCGAGAAGGTTCTTTGCGCTTGAATTACAACAGCATCATCTGCATTCTTGGCATCAGCTGTAATGTTACCGCCTATCGCAATATTCGTACCCGCTAGTTTAACTTTATTCTCAACATTAATAGTTCTTTGAACATCAATGTTCCCCGAAGCATTAACAGCAACGTTCTTTAATTTAGTAAGATTGCCTACTTCACCGGCTAATTTCACATTTTTGCCATCGATGCTCATTGCTGTGTTTCCTAATTCAGCCTCAACTACATAATTCTTAATCTGAGTTGCACTAGCACCAATATCATCCCACTGTGAATAAAGGATCTCCTTTCTCTCATTATCCTTATGCGTGTCATAGTTAATTGCTAGTGCCATTTGCGTAGCATTAGTAGTATCTTGCCCCATATCATCATTGGGTTCTTTGGGAGCAAAGTTTACATATGCCTCTCTTGCTTCCTTTGCATTATACACAGCAGCACCATGGTTCTTCAACCAAGCCTTATCCGTAGACGATTCCATATCTTTGCCTAAAACCGTCTCGCCTGTGGTTTGTACATAAAAAATATTGCCAGCTTCTGCCCCTTCAGTCCACCCCCAAAAGCGAGCATTATGGTCATGCCCATCCTTATCTTTTATTATATACCACCCTTTATTATCAGTTGCTTCCATAACCGTGACGCCAACGACCTTCTTGCTAGCGTCTCTTTGCACAGAAGCCTCATCAATCACTGGTGTCCCTTTTATTTCTGGATTTCCATTCTCATCTATAGCGTATTCAATTTCTTTGCCTTCTGCATCAACAGGACGGCCAGCTTCATTTATTTTCACTTTTACAACATGGCCACCTACAAATGCCTCTTTCGTAGACGCATTGCTTTTAGTAATTGCGGAAGTCGCCACAGCATCTTCCAACGCACTCGTAATCACCGCGAGATGTATTTTCCCCTTCAAAGACTCCACATTAGTTTGCTTTGCCTTTTCTCTAGCATCCGCCCAAGATAGGACTTTATTATTCTCCACATTGTAATAAGCATTAGCTGAATTCACATTTCCCTCAATGAATACGTCCCCCGCATCACCAGCATTAAGTTTAACAACGCCACCTGTTGCTAGCAAAACCTCATCACCAAAAAGACTAATTTTTCCACCTTTGGTTTCAATATTTCTAGATGTTCCTATATTGGTTCCATCTTTACCATCTACTTTTACGCCAAAATAAGTACCATGCTTGCCTGTTGTAGTAAAATTGCCTCCATTAGTACTAATATCAGCCCTAATAATGGTAGCTCCATCCTCACGTTTCGAATTTGTTCTTTCCATATTTCTAGAATTTAACGTGAGATCCAACGCTCCCCCAGTAGACTTAATATCCGCATCCACACTGATATTTCGTCCAGCAGTAAGGGATAGAGAAGTTGCTTTTGTGCCACTCTTCTCAATCGGTTTTGTTACCGTTATGTCAGAATAATATTTTGTCTGATCAGGACTTGCCACAATGTTTACATTTGTATCCGTCAACGTATTACTCAAAACCCTATGGCTTATCTTGTTAGGATTTGAATTATCACCTTTCCCATCACTCGGATTCTCAGTAATTGTGATATTCTTAGCCTGAATATTCCAAGCACCTGCATCTGACGTTGCATGAACATCCGTACTGTCCCGTACCTGCAAGCTCTCATATCCAGTAGTATTAATATTGTTTTCTGCGGTAATTTTACCATTCAACTCCACATTAGCCGCAATCATGTTTACACTACCGCTACCACATAGCACAGGCTTCCCATCCGAATCCAATGTAATACGTGTTGCTTGAATAGTCCCCGTATTCTTTATAAGACTTTCGCTTATAATGCTGTTAACATCACTGCTGCGCATAAGAACATAGTTATGCGCAAGATCAATCACAGCCGGTTTCTTTTCATCTTTGGATACATTTACCACTAAATTGATTTTATTATCATAACTAATTTCTATCTGCTGCCCTGCAGCCATCGCTATGTCTGGCGCTTCAATTGTACCAGCATTTTCAATCTTATGTGCTAGAAGCGCCACATAGCCTTCACTTGCCTTAATATTAGCAGCATTTTCTACTTTTATTTTCCCATTTCCTCCCTGCGCAGTAACAATATTTATATCTGCATTTGCATCCGCCAAAAAATCAGCCTGCTTAATATCCAAAGTCGATGCTACTAAACTGCCGACTTCCACACGAGCAGAGCCGCCAAAGGTTATACCTTGTGGATTAATAAGGTATACTGTGCCACCTCTGCCATTTAGCTCACCGTATATTTCAGAAGCCTTTGTTGCATTCGGCACACGGTTTAATATCACGAAGCCATTATCACCATTAAAGTTGACTCTAGCATTTGAACCGATATCAAAGGAATCCCAGTCTATAGCAGCTTTTGGGCTATTAACAGTAATATTAAGTTCTTTCTTATTATCCTGTTGACTTATCGTAGGATTGTCAGGAACGGTTGCTGTTCCATTAGTAACATTCGCTCCTGTTGGTACTGTATTCGCTTCTGGCTCCCCCATCGCCGTCGGCATCCACGCCGTCACCGCAATGGCTGCAGCCAACGCCCCCATACGTTGTTTCCTATACTTGGTGATCCATCTCATTAATCCCCTCACTCCTTCTAATATTCTCTTAAGAAACAAACTATCAAAAAGTATAGCATAACATAGGACTAAACTCTAGTGAAAAACGTCATATTGCGGTGTAACTATTTCAAATCCGCATCTTTTTAAGCAAAGTTGACTAGAACAATAGTACAGTAATAAGACCAAAGTCCCTACTTTCATTTAGGCATTTTTACACATCAAAAAGCAAGCCGCCCGCAAAGGGCAACTTGCCTTTTGAAATTAAAATTCGCTTGTCGCGTTTTTCGTATTCGTGACGAAAGAACTACCTCTTAATTTTTTCTGTCAAAATGGGTGTATACGCCATCCAAATCATCTAGCATAATGCCCATTTCCTTAAAGGCGGCAAAGAGTGCCTGCGATGCTTAAATATCTTTGTCAAAAAGTATGACAAACGATAACACATATCATTAATAAAACACAAATAAAGAGGTGCGTTTCCACACCTCTCTACTTTCTGATTTGGTTGTTGGTCACTCCCCTGCAAAGAGCAGTGCCCAATAATAGTGCCCGTCCGCCTTGTTGCGTATGCACTCAACGCCCATGCGCACGTAGTGACGACCGAGAATGTTTGCACGATGAGTAGGCGAACCCATCCACGCACGCACAATTCTCCGAGCATCCTTAACCTCGCTGACTGCCAGGTTTTCACCAAACCAGCCGCAAGTGCCATTTTCCAAAACTGACTTCACATCCCTGCCATCAGGACGCTGATGAGCAAAGCTCACCTGAGCTTCTGCTGCTCGCACAACAGCGCCACGCCCAATGCTATCATCCAATACAACAGGCGTCAGCCCAGCGTTTATACGTTCAATATTCACGTAGTACTGTACCTCAGTCCGAATATCGGAAGCAAAAGCAGGAGATGTTACAACGAGAATCGCGGCCATAACCAGAAAAAACATAATGCGCTGCGAAGTTTTCATAACAATCACTCCTTCGTTTTGTTTCCAATCCTTTTCCTTGAGCACAATGTATCCACACGTTATGCTTCCTGAAAAACAGGGGTACTCAGGATTTCTCACAAAACCAGCGACATTATTTCCGGAGCAACTATCTCATAGTCACACGAACCGCAAATCCGCTTCTATATTCAGTTGAAAAAATGACATTTACAAGGTAATTTTACCATGCAGTATTACTGCATGGCAATACCCTGAGAAATATTTCCTTTAGCCCAACATTTCCACCAATTCTTCCGGGCTTACGAGCTTTGTGCCGACTTCCCGGGCTTTGATGGCTTTGGAGCTGGTACTGTTGACATCCTGAATCACCAGGTAATCGGTCTTGCCGGTGACGGATTTTCCTTCCTTGCCGCCGGCCTTTTCGATAAGCTCCACATAATAGCTGCGGGGCTGGGCCATCTTGCCGGTCAGGACGAAAATCTTGCCCGCATAATCGCCCGCAGGAGCTTCCTGCTTTTCATAGGGGGCGATGGTCACATGGCGCTGCAGCTCACTTACCGCTACAGCAAAGCGGTTGGAAGAAACCATCTCCGCCGTCTTGGGGCCAATGCCGTTAATCTGCTGGAGCATTTCCTGCGGCTCTGGCACGGCATCCATTTCCTGAAAGAGTTTTTCCAGACTGCCGAATTCATCAGCCAAAATCTTGCCCACATCCGTACCGATACCGGGCAGGCACAGGGCTTTGATAAAGCGCGGCAGTTCCACATTCTGGCTGGCGGCCTGAATGTTGGCATAGAGCTTCTCGGCGGATTTTTCCGCAAAACCTTCCAAGGTCGCCAGCATATCTGCCGTAAAGGAAAAGATTATCGTATAGGTGGGTTTTACCGCAGCATACTGATTCTTCCAATAGGCCACCATCTTGCGGGCCGTTTCTATGGACAGACCTTCGATATTCAGCACTTCCTTGCCGCCCACAAAGGCAATGTCCTGGGCAATGCGCTCATCACAGGCCGGATTGTTGCAGAACTGTTGTCCGTTGACTTCTTCCAACGGTTCCCCACAGGAAGGGCAAACCGCCAAAGTGATTTCTCCTGTGCCCGGTTCCAATACGCGGGTAATCTGGGGGATGATTTCATTGGCCTTGTGGATTTCCACGGTGGCGCCGATTTTAAGTCCCAGTTCTTCAATCATGGCCGCATTGTGCAAGGAGGCCTTGGTCACAGTAGTGCCGTCAATTTCTACGGGGTCTACAATGGCCACAGGCGTTGCCTTGCGGCGGCCCATCTGCCAGATAACATCCCGCACCACGGTGACAAACTTCTCCGATAACGCTTTATAGGCAAAACCATTGCGCGGATGATGCGCAGTGAACCCGAACTTTTCCAAACTGTTTTCCTGACCGCTTTTGATGACAATGCCATCAATGGGCACATCATTATCCTGCTTGAGCTTTTCATAGAAGGCTTCAATATCCGCCAGCGCCGTATCGACTGCCGAAAGTTCTACCATCTCCGTAGCGGTGAATGCGGTCTGACTCATGATGATTTCCCGCGCCGCCAGCGGCGTGATATCCTCACCGGGAATCTCATAGCAGACATAGCTCAAGTAATCCACAAAGGGACTGCGCTCCTTGCGGCGCAGAATCCCGGCCGCCGCATTGCGCATATTTTTCATGGGCTCGATACCATCCGCCAGCAGTGCTTCGTTCATCTTCGCGAAGTTTTCCGGCGTAATGTACACTTCACCTCGAATGGCAAAGCCGCTGTTGTTAACGCCTTTGCCTTCGTATTTGCTGATGAAATGAGGCAAAACCTCCCCAATCCGCCCGCCCAAACCACGGGTTACAAAACGGCAGGAACCGTCTGCATTGGGATAAGCGACCACCGTAAGCCCGTCAAACTTTGGCTGCATGACAACAGGCCAAAGTTCCTCGATTTTTTTTGACAAGTCAACTTCATCATCCACACCCTTCGTCCACTTGCTCAAGGACGTGACAGGTGTCGGGTGGGTAAACTTATCAAAATCACCAGTTGCGGCACCGGGCACATAATTCAAATCCTCGGCACCGTATTTATCAATATAATCCCGCCGCAGAGCATCATATTCCTCATCTGCCAGCGTAGGGTCGTCTAATTCATAATACTCGCGGTCAGCCTTCTTTATAGCTGCTAAATGTTCCTCTCGTGTCATTATCTTTATCACTATACGACCCTCCATTACGCCTCATTATATGCACGGTCAATCAATGCTTTTGCCTTATTAAGATCTTCTACAGTTTTTAGCGTCAACTGCAAATCTCCCGTGCCATAATGACCTATGCCACGCATATCTTTGGAAAAGCCCGCCTCCAAATCTACTAAATCCGGAGACAGTTTTAAATATACAGTAACATGCTTTTTGTATATTTCAATACAAGCTAAATTCTGCGTTGTTTTATATGCCAAATACAATTTTAACTGATTAGCTGATATATCGTCACCTAACGATTCAATGTAATTACATAACTCATAATAAATATTTCTTATATTTTGTGGTGCTTCCTTCAATTTTTCTTGATGTGTCTTACTCCCCTTCTTCTCCGCACCTAAAACGGTATCCTGTTCCACCTGTTTTACTATAGGTGTATTCAAATGCTCAAACAATATTTGACCGTTTGAGTATTTTCGATATTTGACCAGTTTGATATTCCTCTGCATTTGATTTACAGCATGAATATCATACTTAGTAAAATCGCTGGCAATACAAATAACACTTGGTACTGACCAATCTATCGCATTTGCAACATCCATACCCATTTTTTCTATAACAAGCATTTGGAAATCACCTTTATGGTCAAGCAACCAGTCTAAATAAAACAACCCCTGATTAATTACATTTTCATTGCTGCTACGTTTATATTCAAAAATAACAGGACTGTTATTTTCATCTATCCCTATGCTATCCATTCGCCCGTTAGTGATAGCATATTCACTTTTTAAAAAACGAACACCAAAAAACAGTTCCATATTATCTTCTATTAAGTTCTGTAGTTCTTTTTCCAAATGAACCTTTGAAGAAAGCAACTCTTTAACACTGCCTACGGTTTCGAACAGTTTTATATCCGACATTATATTCATCCTCTAAAAATACCACTCTGAATATGTTCTTGCTTTGAAATAGTCAAATTCACTAATCTTTACGAAAGCACTATGCTTAGGAGTAATTATAAAATACTTTTCCTATGAGAACAAATCTTTTGACTCGTCAGCGATATTGTGCAAATTGAGCTACGTATAAAATACAAAAGCCCGGCGCGTGGGGATGGCTTTCCGTAGCGTTTGACAAGCCTGTCTAAGCGAAGAAAAGTTATCCCCACGCGCCGGGCGCCTTTGCACATCGATGTTATCTATTGAAGTTGTAAATCAAACCTTACTAATCGGCGCATACTTCTGCATAAGCCCCTTGACGCCCTGTCCCGGGAACGCAATCTTGAGCTCGACTTCTTCCCCTTCGCCCTTAACGGACACGACAGTACCAACGCCCCATTTGCCATGCTGGGCTTTATCGCCGACCTTCCACTCAACGGAGGTGTCGGGACGAATTACACCGGTCTTAGGCTGGACATTAACGCCGCGTTTCTGCATAGCATTCATGACTTCGAGCGCCGACTTCGCCTTATCGGAGAAGTTTGCCCCGCTGCCCATCTGATTAGCAGACGGACGGAAAGTCATGGTGCCGCTGCGCTGCTGGGCACCGTAATGGTTGGCATTAGCAAAGCCATAGGCATTGACGCGGGGCACGAGGCGTTCCGTGTATTCTTCGGGGATTTCCCCTAAGAAGCGGGATGGCGTAGACATGCTGGTCTTGCCATAGATTGTGCGCTGCTGGGCGCAGGTCAGATAGAGCTTGCGCTGGGCGCGGGTAATACCCACGTAGCAGGTGCGGCGCTCCTCTTCGATTTCGTTTTCATCCATCAATGTGCGGGAATGCGGGAAGAGACCTTCCTCCATGCCCACCATAAACACCGTAGGGAATTCCAAGCCTTTGGCCGAATGCAAGGTCATCAGCGTAATGCGGTCGTCTTCAAGCTCCGCATTGTCGATATCGGACACAAGCGACAAGGTAGACAGGAAGTTTTCCAGCGTGGGGTTATCCTCGGTCTTTTGGAAGTCGCGTGCCACACCTACGAATTCCTTGAGGTTTTCGATGCGGCTTTCGTTCTCCGGCTTCTTTTCCTCCTGCAATTCCCGCAGGTAACCAGACTCTTCGAGCACCTTCTCAATCAGGTCATCAATGCGCATGTTGGACTGATAGCCCATAAACTGGAAGATAAAGGTGGAGAAAAGCTCCAACGGCTTTTTAACTCTGGCCGTAATGCCCGGAATCTGGCTCAAGGTGTCCTCGCTGGAAATCACATCAAAGAGCGTCAGACCGTTGTTTTCGGCAAAGTCAGCCAGCTTGGCAATGGTAGTAGCGCCTAAACCACGCTTCGGCACATTGATGATGCGCAACAGGCTCACGGTGTCCAGCGGATTGTAGATAACCCGCAAGTAGGCCAGAATATCCTTGATTTCCTTGCGGTCGTAGAACTTGAGGCCGCCGACCATCGTATAGGGAATACCACGGCGCATAAAGGTTTCTTCGACTACGCGGGACTGGGCATTGGTGCGGTAAAGCACGGCCATATCACCATAAGAAGCATTGAAGATGGTCTTCTGCTTCATCACGGTTGTGGCAATAAATTCCGCTTCGTCACGCTCGTCCCTTGCTTCGTAGATGGTGAGCTTTTCACCCGTGGCATTTTCCGTCCAGAGTTCCTTCTTCTTGCGGTTGATATTGTTTTCAATGACCGCATTGGCTGCCGCCAGAATATTCTTGGTCGAACGGTAGTTCTGCTCCAGCTTGATGGTGCGGGCTTCGGGATAGTCTTCCTCAAAATCCATGATGTTGCGGATATCCGCACCGCGCCAGCCGTAGATGGACTGGTCCGCATCGCCCACGACGCAGAGATTGTGATGCTTGGCCGCGAGAATTTTGGTCAGCTGGTACTGAGCGCCGTTGGTATCCTGATACTCGTCCACCAAAATGTACTTGAAGCGGTTCTGGTACTTGACGCGGATTTCCTCATGCTCTTCGAGCAGCAGCACCGATACCATGAGCAAATCGTCAAAGTCCATGGCGTTATTCGTGCGCAGTTTCTTAGCGTAAAGGGCATAGACTTCTGCCACCTTCTGCTGGAAGAAATTATCCGCATCTCTTGCTACTGCCTTGGGGCCCATCAGCTGGTTTTTGGCATTGGAAATGGCATTCTGGATGGAGCTAGGCGCATACTGCTTGGGGTCAAGGTTCAGCTCTTTGAGGCATTCCTTGATGACCACCTGGCTGTCGCTGCTGTCGTAGATGACAAAGTTGCGCTTGTACATCCCCGTAGCTTCCACTTCCCGCCGCAGGAATTTGGCACAGAAAGAATGGAAGGTCGAGAGCCATACGTCCTTGGCCCCCTCGCCTATCATGCGGTCAACACGTTCCCGCATTTCCGTAGCCGCCTTGTTGGTAAAGGTGATGGCCAGGATGCTCCAGGGGGCAACGCCTTTGGCCAAGAGATTGGCCACCTTGCACGTCAGCACCTTGGTCTTACCGGAACCGGCGCCAGCCATGATAAGCAAAGGTCCGTCCGTATGCTCCACTGCCTCTTTCTGGGCGGGATTCAGTCCTGCAAATATATCCAAAATAACCTCCAAAATACTCTCATTCACTCACATTTGACATTTAAGACAGAAAGCCCGCCCCAACAAAAGTTAGGGGCGGTGCTTTTATGATTAAAAATCACACGACAATTATTTGCTGATGCATTTAACCGCTTCGGAAAGAGGCGGGATAATCTGCTTCTTGCGGCTCATGACGCCAGGCAGATATACATGGGTGCCGCTGGCATCCTTCTTGAAGGCTTCGCCGATAAGCGTCTTGGGCGAGCCCGTGAAGAGCAGATACGTTGCTTCTTCGAGGATATCCGTAACCATTACGAGGCTCATGTCAAAGCCGTCATGGTCGCAGATTTTCTGCATAGCATCGATAAGCTGCGGTTCGAGGTCCATAACTTCCTTGGTGTCCATTACGGAAATCTGGCTGACGATAATGCGGTAGTCGCCAATCTGGAATTCCTTGAGGTCATTCTTGGCAATTTCCGACGGCGTCATATCGCCAATGCCGGAACCGGCCTTGAGCATTTCCATGCCGTATTCGTTGATGTCAACGCCAGCGATTTCAGCCAAACGCTGTGCCGTCTTCTTATCGTATTCCGTGCAGGTCGGAGACTTAAAGAGCACCGTATCGGAGATGATGGCGGAAAGCAGGAGGCCTGCAATGGATGCCGGGATATCGATATCCTTCTGCCAGTGCATGTTAGCCACGATGGTTGCCGTGCAGCCAACCGGTTCCGCATGGGTGAAAATCGGTTCGCTGGTCTGAATACCGCCCAGACGGTGATGGTCAACGATTTCCACAATCTTGGCTTCTTCGATACCTTCTACAGCCTGACCGCGTTCGTTATGGTCAACGAGGATGACCTGTTCGCGTTCCGGAACCATCAGATTATCACGGCTGACAACGCCAACGAGCTTGCCGTTTTCTACAACCGGATAGTTGCGGTAGTTGGTTTCGTCCATGGTGCCCTTGATATCGGAGAGCATATCGAGCGGCTTGAAGCATACCGGATTTTCGTGCATGATGCGGCGGATGGGCACGCACTGATTAATCAGGCGGGCAACCGTATAAGTGTCATACGGCGTGGACAGTACGAACATGCCCTTGGCTTCCGCAGCTTCGATAACATCAGCCGATACGCGGCCATTGCCCGTAACCACGAGGCAGGAAATGCCCTGATTTACGATATCGATAAGGGTTTCGTCATGGCGGTCACCTACGAGCACCACATCATTTTCATTGATGATGTTTTTAATCATGCTGATGGAACCTGCGGCAATGCGCACGTTGCCCTTGATGAAGTCGCCTTCTTCGCCGGAAACCAGCACCTTACTGTCCGTAGCGGCAATGACATCACGATAGCGAACGCGCATATCGGCCAGGTTCTGCATGCCCAGTTCCTGGAAATAGCGCTTCGCCAAATCGGAAACCGTCACGATGCCGACCATTACGCCCTTGCTGTCCGTAACGGGTACGGAGCGCAAATCATGCTCACGCATAACCTCACCCAGACGGCGCAGGGTATCATGCTGGCGTACCACAATCTTGCTGTCCAGCATAACATCCTTTACCCGAGGATACAAATCAGTCAGCAGTACCGGTTTTTCTACCTTGAAATGCTCCAACGCATATTTGGTTTCTGCATTGACCTTGCCAGCCCGGGCCGGAACAACATTTTCACCCATGGCCTGCTTCAAATGCGCGTAGCCAATTGCCGAACAAATAGAATCCGTATCCGGATTACGATGACCAATCGTATAAATAGGTTTTGCGCTCTTCATAAAGAAAAATTCCTCCTCATATTAAAGCGGCTTTGACCGCCTGCTTGTTATAATTCTGTCCGCCCACCTTCATGGCCTCGCCATGCTGGGGTTCCCCTGCTGCACGCCTCTTAGCGCGCTCGTCAAATTTCTGCGGGTCTTCTTCCCGCTTTATGGAAATTTCCGGCGGTGCGGTGATGCCGAGTTTGATTTTACCTCCGCTGACTTTGACGATATTGACTACGATATGATCGCCAATCATGATTTCTTCATTTGCTTTCCGCGTGAGTACCAGCAAAATCCCACTCCCCCTTTATTCCGTCACTGTCCATAATACCACAACTGACGGGGGAATTTCAAACGGAAATGCGCATTTAAGCAAATAAAATGGCCCCCGTATGGGGGCCGGTGTAAAATTATTCCATTACATGGTACTCGCCATCGAGAATTTCCGTTTCATTGAAGAAAATGTGAATTTCCCGCGCGGCGCTTTCCGGGCTGTCCGAAGCATGTACGGCATTGCGGCGGCCATTGGTGGCATAGAGCTTGCGGATGGTGCCGTCAGCAGCTTCTGCCGGATTGGTCTTGCCATGGAGCTCACGGATGCGGGCAATGGCATTTTCGCCTTCCAATACCAGCGCAATCAGCGGCGCAGACGTCATAAAGCCCACCAAATCCCCGTAATACGGACGACCGATATGCTCGGCATAGTGGATGGAAGCCAGACGCTCATCCATCTTCAAGAGCTTCATGGCCACAATGCGGAAGCCCTCCTGCTCGTAACGCTTGATGATATCGCCGCTGTAATGCAGGGCAAAGGCGTCCGGCTTAATCAGTACCAAAGTTTTTTCCATAATTTGCTATGTCTCCTTGCTTATTTATCTTTTATTTTGTCCAATTCTTCCTGATAGATGGCTGCGACCTTCTGATAGTTTTCCCCAGATGCGCGCAGAGCTTCGATTTCATCTTCCCGCAAGGCACGGATAATCTCTGCCGGGTTGCCATAAACCAATGAATTCGACGGAATCTTTTTATGCTGCGTCAGTTTGGTACCAGCACCAATAACCACATTATCGCCAATTTCCGTATGTCCCAAGATAATCGAGCCCATACCAATCAGGCAGTTGCTGCCGATTTTCCTGGCGTGCACTACGGCATTGTGACCTATAATGACATTATCGCCTATCTCTGTCGGTTCGTCCAACATCACATGCAGGGTGCTGTTATCCTGAATATCACAGTTCTTGCCAATGGTCAGCTTCTGAAAATCACCGCGTACTACAGCGTTAAACCATATTCTGCTGCCTTCACCGATTTCCACATCGCCAACAACCGTAGCGGAAGGAGCCATGAATACGTCTTTGCCAATGACAGGCGTTTTCCCCTTGTAGGAAAGAATAGTGCTCATAAGTATCGCCTCCTGGTTTACTTTGGAAAACTATTGTTTCCTCTCTATTATAACGATTTTGGCGAAATTTAGCAATATTAGCGATAATTTACTCAGGAAAGAGCGATAAAATTCTGCAGCATGGTTCTGCCTTCCGGCGTCATAATCGACTCGGGATGGAACTGCACGCCGTAGATGGGATAATCCCGATGCTGTACCGCCATAACCTCACCATCAGTGGTCTGCGCCGTAACCTCCAGGCATTCCGGCAGGGTATCTGCCTCTGCCGCTAAGGAGTGATAGCGGGCCACGAGCATATTCGATGAGCAGTGCTGAAAAAGCGGACAGTCGTCGCGGAACTGAATGGCCGACTGTTTGCCGTGCATGAGTTCCTTGGCATAGGTCACCACGCCGCCAAACGCGGCGCAGATGGCCTGATGGCCCAGACATACACCCAGGGTCGGAATCTTTTTGCCCAAAACGGCCGCAATCTCCATGATATTGCCCGCATCTTCGGGCCTGCCCGGCCCCGGAGACAGGATAATGCGGTCTGGCTGCAAGGCCTCAATCTCTGCCACCGTCATTTCATCATTGCGGATGACGCGGATATCCGGCTCAATGCTGCCGATAAGCTGATACAAATTGTAGGAAAAGCTGTCGTAATTATCCACCAGCAAAATCATAAGTCATCATCCTCCGCATATTCCAGGGAGCGCACCACGGCCTTGGCCTTGTTGATACATTCCTGATATTCCTTCTCGGGATTGGAGTCCGCGACGATACCGGCACCGCTGCGCACAAAGACCTGACCGTTCTTCTTGTAGGCAATGCGGATGGCAATGCAGGTATCCATATTGCCGGTAAAGTCGATATAGCCGATGGCGCCGCCGTAAATGCCCCGCTTGTTGCCCTCCAGTTCTCCAATCAACTGACAGGCGCGGATTTTCGGTGCCCCGGAAAGGGTACCTGCAGGCAGTACCGCGGCAATGGCATCCAGCGCATCTTTATCGGCACGGATTTTTCCCCGCACCGTGGAGCCGATATGCATCACATGGGAAAAACGCTCAATGGAATGCAGCTTTTCCACCTCCACGGAACCAAACTCGCTGATTTTGCCCAAATCGTTGCGGCCCAAATCCACCAGCATATTGTGTTCGGCCAGCTCCTTTTCGTCCGCCAGCAGTTCCTGCTCCAAGGCCCTGTCCTCCGCCGCTGTCCTGCCGCAGGGACGGGTGCCAGCCAGTGGAAAGGTATGGAGAATACCATCCTCCAATTTCACCAGCGTTTCCGGCGAAGCGCCGGCCACTTCCACATCCAGCCCCGAGAAGTAGAACATATAGGGTGACGGATTGATGGTGCGCAGAACGCGATAGGTATTTAAGAGACTGCCCTGAAAGGGTGCTGACAAACGATTGGACAGCACAATCTGGAAAATGTCCCCCTCGTGGATATGGTGCTTGGCCTTCTCCACCATGGCGCAAAATTCGTCCTTTGCGAACAGGGGAGCGACTTCTCCCAGCAGTTTGCCGTCCTCATCCACCTTCTTTTCGCCAGTGCGCAAAAGTTTCACCATGCGGCTAAGCTCTGCAGTGGCTTTTTGATAACCGGCCTCACCATCGGCCAGCTTCATGTTCACCATCAGCACGATTTTCTGCCGCACATGGTCAAAGGCAATGACCTTATCAAAGAGCATGAGGTCAACGTCCCGGAAGTTTTCCGTGTCCTCCACTTCCACTTTGGCCTTGGGCTCGCTGTAGCCGATAAAGTCATAGGCAAAATAACCCACGAGCCCGCCGGTAAAGGGTGGCAGCCCTGCAAAGCGTGGACTGCGATAACCTGACAAAACCTTACGAATTTCCGCAGCCGGGTCAGCCCCCGCAACAGTTCGCCCGCCTGCCTTAAACGCCCCATTGAGGCAGGTGATTTCCATGCGGGGCTCAAAGCCCAAAAACGTATAACGCCCCCACTTGTCGCTGGCCTGGGCCGACTCCAGCAGATAGCAATGCTCACTGGTGTTCTTCAATATACGCAGAGCCTCCATGGGCGTGATGAAATCCGCCAGTATCTCGCAACTTACCGGTGCAATGTCAAATTGACCAGTCAAATTCTCGATGTCCGTATATTCAGGAAAAAACTTCACACAAAAAGCCTCCTTTGCTAACACTCTTATACAAGAAGTTACCATTTCAGAGGCTTTATGTCAAGAAATATACATTCTATTGTAAAGTTTTGTCCTTAGAAGAAGATTTCGCAGTCGTCTTCTACTTTTTTGCAGTTAGCCAGCACATTTTCCATTACCTCGCTGACTTCTGCGCCATCTTCAAACTCCACCTTCATCTTGAGGGCCATGAAGTTTACCGTGGCATCTGCTACACCCGGGGTATTCTTGGCGGCTTCTTCCATCAGGTTAGCGCAGTTGGCACAGTCCACTTCGATTTTATAGGTTTTCTTCATAAATCAATCCCTCTTTCTTCATATATGAGTATGTGTTCATTCGTTAGTTTTATTATACCCTGCATTTCATAAACTGGCAAGAGTTTTGTCATTTTTTCGCGCTTAAGTCAACTTTAATTCTATTTATTGTTGACAAAACTTTTTCTTATGGTTATCTTTATTTTAGTAAGCAGTTAACATAAAACGAAGGAGTTTTGATAATATGACCAGCAAAATTCACGCCCTAGCCGACAAAATCATGGCGGGTTTCCGCCTGCAGCGAGGAGATGACTTTTCCCTGCTCTTTGACACGCCCTTGGAGGAACTTTCCGCCGAAGCTGGACGGCTGCAAAAGCATTTCTGCGGCCAGCATGTTGACCTCTGCACCATCATCAACGGGCGCAGCGGGCGATGCAGCGAAAACTGCAAATACTGTGCGCAAGCCGCCTGCCATCATACAGGCATTGACGAATATCCCTTCCTGCCGCAGGAAGAAATTATCGCCAACGCCCGGGCCAATCAGGAAGCCGGTGTCAACCGCTTTGCCATCGTCACCTCCGGACGGGCACTGGGCGGCGCAGAATTTGACCAGGCCATTGCCGCCTATGAAAAGATGCGAGACACCCTGACCATCGACCTCTGCGCTTCCCATGGCATCATCAGCCGGGAGCAGTTCCGCCGTCTGCGGGCCGCAGGCGTCACGAGTTATCATCATAATATCGAAACTTCCCGCCGCTATTTCCCGCAAATCTGCACGAGTCATACCTACGAGGACAGAATCAAAACCATCAAAATCGCCCAGGAAGAAGGACTCTGCGTCTGCTCCGGCGGCATTATCGGCATGGGCGAAACCTGGGAGGACCGTCTGGATATGGCCATAAGTTTGGCGGAGCTTCATATCACCTCCATCCCCATCAACGCCCTGATGCCCATAAAAGGAACGGGGCTGGAAAACCAGCCCCGCCTTACGCCAGAGGAAATTATGCGCACCATTGCCATCTTCCGCTTCATCAATCCCGAAGCCAATATCCGTCTGGCCGCCGGACGAAAACTCTTGCCGGAAAACGGTGCCGCAGCCTTCACGCAGGGAGCCTCTGCTTCCATCACCGGCAATATGCTGACGACCTCCGGCACCACCATCAAAGAAGATTTGGCCATGCTGGAAAGCTTAGGCCTTAGCAATACCTGATTAGCGTGACACGAACATAGCCCGCACGGCGTTAAGCACCGCCAGCACCATTACGCCCACATCTGCGAAGATGGCCGCCCACATATTGGCAAAGCCCAAGGCACCGCCAATCATTACGAGCACCTTAACGCCAATGGAGAAATAGATATTCTGCTTGACAATCCGCAGCGTCTTGCGCGCCACGCGCTGGGCAACGGAAATTTTCAGCGGGTCATCATCCATGAGCACGATATCAGCTGCTTCAATGGCAGCATCGGAGCCCATAGCCCCCATGGCAATGCCCACATCAGCCCGCGAGAGCACAGGCGCATCATTGATGCCATCTCCCACAAAGGCCAGTTTGCCGGTCTTTTGCGCGGCCAGCAGTTCTTCTACCTTGGCTACCTTATCCTGCGGCAACAGCTGGCTGTAAACCGTATCCAACTGCAAATCAGCGGCAACTTTGTCCGCGACCTTCATGGCATCCCCGGTGAGCATCACCGTCTGGCGGATACCATTTTTCTTTAAGGCCGTGATGGCTTCCTTAGCATGTTCCTTCAGCACGTCGGCAATGATGATATGACCGGCGTACTCACCGTCCAGCGCCACATGAATAGTCGTCCCCGGCAAACCATGGCTGCATTCATGCCACGAGGCACCGATAGTTTCCATAAGTTTTTCATTGCCCACATGAACCTGACGGCCATTGACCATAGCGCGGATACCCTGACCGGGAATCTCCTCCACCTGCTCCACACTGCAGCCATCGGCTTCATGGCCGAAAGCCGCCCGCAGGGATTCTGCAATGGGATGGGTGGAATAACGCTCCACATGCGCCGCCAAATGCAGCAGCTGGTCCGCGTCTAATTTATCCGTATGGATGGCGCTGACCTCAAAGACACCTTTGGTCAGTGTACCAGTCTTATCAAAGACCACCGTATCCACTTCGGCCAAGGTTTCGAGGTAATTCGAGCCCTTCACGAGGACACCCTGACGGCTGGCACCGCCAATGCCCGCAAAGAAAGACAGCGGAATGCTGACCACCAAGGCACAGGGACAGCTGATAACGAGGAAAACCAACGCGCGGTACACCCAGGTGCCCCATTCAGGAGTCAGTCCCATAAAGAGCAGGCGCACCAGCGGCGGTAACAGAGCCAAAGCGATAGCCGCATAGACCACAATCGGCGTATAGACACGGGCGAATTTGGCGATAAAGTTTTCCGACTTAGACTTGCGGGAGCTGGCATCTTCCACCATCTCCAAAATCCTCGATGCCGTTGACTCGTCAAATTCCTTAGTCGTTTTGATTTTCAAAAGGCCGTTGATGTTGATACAGCCCGAGAGCACTTCGTCCCCTGCCTTGATGTCCCGCGGCAGGGATTCCCCGGTAAGTGCCACTGTGTTCAGACTGGACACACCTTCCACCACTACGCCATCGAGGGGAATCTTCTCACCGGGCTTTACCACAATGATTGCACCGATTTCCACTTCGTCGGGGTCCACTCTTTTGAGCTGGCCGTCTTCCCCCTCCAAATTGGCGTAGTCAGGGCGAATATCCATCAACGCGCTGATATCCCGGCGGCTGCGGCCAACTGCATAGGACTGGAACCACTCGCCCACCTGATAAAAGAGCATAACGGCGATAGCCTCGGTATAATCTCCATCCTCATAGATAGCCAAAGCCATGGCGCCGATGGTCGCAATGGCCATCAGCAGACATTCGTCAAAGGCCTTGCGGTTTTTGATGCCCTTGCCCGCCTTCAGCAGAATGTCATAGCCTACAATCAGATACGGAAGCAGATAGGCCACAAAGCGCGGCCCTCCCGTCAGCGGCGCATAAGCCAGCACCACCAACAACACCGCTGCCACAATAATGCGCAGGAGATTTTTCTTCTGTTTCTTGTTCATAAAGCGCCTCCCCGCTGACAAGTCAAATTTGACTTGTCAATCTGACCTGTCAATTAATAACATATGAATAACTGTTCATTTGTTCTATAAAAATTATAGCACGCAGGCCGGGCAGCGTCAATAAAAAAGAGCCTGACCAGTCAATTTTTTGACCGGTCAAGCCCAATATAGGGGTTTATGCTTGGCAAACCTTATGGGGATTCAAAATATTATTGGGGTCAAAGGCCTTCTTAATGCCCCGCATCAAAACAAGGCTAGATTCCGGCAGAGATTCCTGCAGATAGGGACGTTTTACCAGGCCAATGCCGTGCTCACCGGAAACCTGCCCCCGCAATTCATGGGCTTTAGCATACATGCGCTCCATGGCAATGCTCAAGAGTTTTTCCCATTTCTTATCCGGCAGGTCATCCTTCAGAATGTAAACATGCAGATTGCCGTCTCCGGCATGGCCGAAGGATTTGATGCGGATGCCGATTTCCTTGCGCAGCTCATGGACAAATTCCACAAATTCATTGACCCGACTGCGCGGCACCACCACATCCACTTCGTCCATCATGCTGGTGGAGGATTTAATCGCTTCGAGGAATGCACCGCGCGTCTTCCAAACCGGCAGACTGCGTTCCTCTGTATCGGCAATCAGAATGTCAATGGCTCCCTGGTCCAAACAAATCTGCGCCGTTTCATCATAGTAGGAAGCGATTTCTTCCATGGTATTGCCGTCAAATTTCAGCAGCAGATAGGCGTCCGCCTGATTGTCTGGGAACTTGCGGCCCAGATATTCTTCCGCATCTAAGATGACCTCGCGCTCCATAAACTCAATGGCCGTGGGCACGGATTTTGCCTGAATGATCAGCGGCACGGTGCCAATAGCCTGTTCCAATGTGGGGAACGGAACCAGCAGGGTAACATTCTTCTTGGGCAGGGGCAAAAGTTTCAGCACGGCCTTGGTCACAAAAGCCAACGTGCCTTCCGAGCCGATAATCATATCCTTCAAATCGTAGCCGGAACTATTCTTCACCACTTTGCCGCCGAGCTGCATGATGGTGCCGTCCGCCAACACCACTTCGAGCGCGCGTACATAATCACGGGTTACGCCGTATTTTACGGCTGTCATGCCGCCCGCATTCGTGCTGATATTGCCGCCGATGGTCGCCGACTTTTCGCCCGGGTCAGGAGGATAGTAAAAGCCCTGTTCTTCCACATAGCTTTTGAGTTCCATCAGCAGGACTCCTGGCTCCACCGTCAGGGTCAGATTTTTATCATCCAGTTCCAGAATGTGATTCATCAGCGTGGTATCAATCATGATGCCCTGCTCGACTGCCACAGAGGCGCCCACAAGGCCCGTACCAGCTCCGCGCGGGGTTACCGCAATATGATGCTTATTGGCATAAGCCATGAGTTTAGAAACTTCCTCCGTGGAGGTCACGCGGGCTACCAGCGTTGGATAGGTACGCACGCTGGCCAGTTCATCATGGCTGTATTCCTCGTTGATTTCTTTGCCGAACAACAGCCGTTCCCTGTCCATAAAGGTGGCAATTTCTGCTAAGTCTTTTTCTGTAATCTGATTGTATTCCATCATGCGATTTTCCTCCCCTGCTGAATCCGGGCAAGCAGCTGCGGTATAATCTCGTACAAATCCCCTACAACGGCATAATTGGCTACCTTGAAAATGGCGGCCTTGGGGTCTGAATTAATGGCAAAAATCTCATCGCTGTGTTCCATGCCGGCTACGAACTGAATGGCACCGGAAACACCGCAGGTGATGATGAGCTTCGGTCTTACAGTACGGCCTGACAAGCCAATCTGCCGCCGCGGGTCCATCCAGCCCGCTTCAATAAGCGGACGCGTGCAGGCATAGTCGCCGCCCAAGGCTTCTGCCAGCTGATAGACCAGCTCCAAATCCTCTTTTTTCTTGATACCGCGACCAGCGACCACCAGCACATCTGCATGTTCAATGCTCTTTTCCTTAGGCTTTTTCGTGATGCCGAGCACCGTAATGCGGGAGGCCAGTTCGTTTTCTGGTACCACGAGCTGTTCAATGGTGCCCTTGGCCTCTTTGCTGCGCTGGGGAGCATCCATAATCTTATAACGCACCGTAGCCATCTGCGGACGGGTATTGGGCGTCAGAATCTCCGCCATGATGTTACCGCCAAAGGCCGGACGAATCTGCACTAAGTCAGTATTCTCATGGATATCCAGCACCGTGCAGTCAGCGGTAAGCCCCGTATGGAAGCGGGCGGCTACCCTTGGTGCCAACTGACGGCCTACAGGCGTTGCCCCCACGAGAATGGCTGCCGGTTTCACCTGCTTGATGAAATGTTCAAACACCTTGGTATAGGCTTCAATATTAAACCCGCCCAGACTCTTCTTATCGCAGACAAAAATCTTATCTGCGCCATAGTGACGCAGTTCTTTGGCTGCGCCGCTAATATCATGCCCCATAAACAGAGCATAAACCTGCTGATGAATCTTGTCGGCAAGTTCGCGGGCCTTGCCCAATAACTCAAAGGAAACAGGATGAATATGGCCTTCCACGTGGTCGATATAAACGGCAATCCCCTGCCATTTACTCTTGTCAATCTGTGCTTTTGGCTCATCTTCCACAAATTCCATGGCACCATTGCCTTTTTTCACGCAGAGTTTGCAAAGGCGGCAGGCGGCTGATATTTCAACTGTGCCATTCTTTTCTGTCATGGCACCGAAGGGACAAATCGCCATTAGGGCCTTGATATCCGTTATCTTATCCTGATGAACAACTAATTTACCCATTATGAAACCTCCTCGCGCTTAGGAAACGAATCATGCAATAAACTTCTTGCTCTTGAGCATACTGTAGATGCGGCCAGCCTGTTCCTCACCAGACCCCTCCCAGGTTTCCCGGGATTTGTGGGACTCTGGCGGAAAAATACGCTGTACCTGCGTAGGCGAGCCATTCAAGCCATAATGGTGCTCGTCGGTATCTTCCATATCGCTCAAGGTATAGGTTTCAATTTCCCGCGTGGCAGTTTCCTTGGATTTTTTATAGGATGGCAAACGCGGTTCGCAAATATCTTTTTGTACGGTAAGCAGGCAGGGGAAGGACACTTTCAGCCGTTCCACATCCTCAGACATTTCCATATTCACCACAATGGCATTGTCTTCGACACCTTCTACCTGTTTCACATTGCAGACACAGGGAATGCCCAGCTGCTCGGAAACCTCCGGCCCCACCTGAGCCGTGTCTCCATCCGTGGTCTGCAAACCGCAGATAATCAAGTCAAAGTTCCCAAAGCGCTTGATTCCCTGGGACAAGGTATAGCTGGTGGAAAGCACATCGGCACCACCAAACTTTCTGTCCGTAATCAGAGCGCCCTTATCGGCCCCCATGGCAAAGGCTTCATAGAGAATCTTTTTCGCCGGCGGCGGCCCCATGGTCAGCACGTTTAAGGTGCCGCCATACTGCTCCTTGAGCCGCAGGCCCGTCTCCAAAGCGTAAAGGTCATACGGATTCATCTTGGCATCCGCCCCATTACGCTTGAGCAC
Source organism: Selenomonas sp. FC4001 (assembly GCF_000701565.1). Lineage (NCBI taxonomy): Bacteria > Bacillati > Bacillota > Negativicutes > Selenomonadales > Selenomonadaceae > Selenomonas > Selenomonas sp. FC4001. The sequence continues at coordinate 102,657 of NZ_JNJF01000005.1, forward strand.
CCCCGTAACCGGGTCTACTTCAACTTTGTTAGAACCTGGAACTTGCTTGATACAAACCAAAATATTCATCGCTATTCACCCTCCTTGACTCTACTAATTCGTCATATGATTCAAATCTCCTTCAAGAAATTGCATAAAATTTTCTTTATATTGTGAAACAAATAACAAACTGGACGATAAACGAAAAAAACCTGCAAGAGTACGCCACTCTCACAGGTCTGTAAAAACTCATTTAGTATTTTTCTTCTACCACCGGCGGCAGGATTTCCACCCAGTAGCCGTCCGGGTCTACGATAAAGTAGATGCCCATGGCCGTATTCTCATAGCAGATGCAGCCCATCTTCTCATGCTTGGCGTGCGCCGCTTCATAATCGTCCGTCCGCAGGGCCAGATGGAATTCATTGTCGCCGAGGTTGTAAGGCTCCTTGCGGTCAGCCAGCCAGGTCAGTTCCAGCTGATGTTCGCTGCCCAGTTCGTCCCCGAGAAAGACAATCTTAAAGCCCTCACCGTTAATACGGCGCACTTCTTTGAGCCCCAAAGCTTCTTCATAAAACTTCATGCTGCGTTCCAAATCCAGCACATTGAAATTGTTATGCGCAAACTTAAATGTCGCCATTGTTCTGCCTCCTAAAATAGAATTACAAACAATATATATTATAGCTTATTGCAGATTATTTTTCCAGTACAGACAGCTTGTTGCAAGTTCGTTATAATTGATTATCAAAAAATTCGCTAATCCGTTAATATTTTCCTGCTATTCCCTGCGAAATAAGCACGGTCATTTGCAGGGAATAGCAGGAAAAGGCGCTGTTCAGAACGAATAACACCTTTGTGGTATTGTCAAGGCCCAAGGCCATTTGCATGAAAATCGTAAAAGGAGTTGAATTGGATGAAGAAAAGAATCACCGCGATTATACTGGCGATGTTCTGCCTGCTCATGAGTAGCTGTCTGGCTATGAGTAAGGAAAGCAAGGCCGATTTGGACAACGAGCTTGCCCAAATGGTTGGGGATACCGGCACGAAAGTGCCAGGGCTAGGGGTAATCGCCTTTAAGGATGGCAAAGAAATTTACAGCAGCTTTCAAGGTTCAGCTATTATCGACAGCCAGAATCCACAAAAAAATCACCCCTTTACCCGCAAAAGCCGTTTTCGCGTAGCTTCCGTCTCCAAGATGTTTACTGTGTTCACGATTATGCAGCTGGTCGAACAGGGAAAACTCAACCTGGATGACGATGTGAGCAAATATTTGGGATTCACGCTCAGAAATCCCCATTATCCGAATACGCCCATTACCGTGAGAATGCTGGCCTCTCACCAATCCTCCCTGCGTGATGGCAAGATTTATAGCATTCCGCCACAGATGGGGCTGCAAGAATTCTTCCGCAAAGACGGCAAGTTCTACGAAAATGGCGCCCACTTTGCCCCTGCTGGCCAGGAACCGGGCAAATACTTTGCCTACAGTAATCTCAATTATGGGCTTTTAGGAACCATTATCGAAAAAGTTACAGGCGAACGCTTTGACCAGTATCAAAAGAACCATATCTTAAAACAGCTGGATATAAAAGCTGACTATCTGCCCAGCAATTTCAGCCAGAAGGAATTTAAGAAACTCGGCGCAGTTTACCAGAAAAAAGATAGCGCCGGCGTCTGGAATGAAAAAGGTCCATGGCGTGCTACACAGGATGGATATCCACAGGGGCAGCCGGCCAAAGATACTGTTGCCCTGCAAAATCCTTATGCCGAAAACTTCCAGGATACCTACAGCCTAAAAGATTATGTTCCCGGCACCAATGCTACGGTCTTTTCCCCGGCAGGCGGTCTGCGGATTTCCTGTGAGGAACTTTCGCATGCGCTTTCCATGCTGCTTAACGGTGGCACCTACAAGGGCAAACAGGTTCTCTCTCCGGCTTCGGTTAAGACCATGCTTGGCCGCGAATGGATTTATGACGACAAAACCAAGAACGGCAACACCTATGGCGGCACGATTCTCTCCTACGGTTTGGGCATTTACCAGATGGACGGCAAGAGTACAGCCCGCTTCTGCAAAGACACGGAGATTGACCTGGTGGGACACACCGGTGAGGCTTTCGGTCTGCTCTCCATGCTGGCCATCCGTCCGAACACCAAAGATGGCTTTGTCTACATCATGAACGGCGAAGCCATTGAAGAGGACGAAGATGCACGCAGCGCTGGTAAATTCAGCAACAACTACATCTGGGAAGAAACCATTGGCGATGCTATTTGCCGCAATGTGTTTGTTCGCAAATAAAACTTAATATCTGCTTTTGTGAACCCCAACCAAAAGGTTCACAAGGACATAGAAAAGCCGCTGAACCGGGCATACAGCCCGTTAATTCAGCGGCTTGTTTGCTTATTTGGCTTGTGCTGCCATTTCTTTCATCAACCAGTCATGAATAGCTTTGTTATCTGCTTTCCCGTCGGCGGTCTTTTCGTCGAGATAGGTTGCTTTGAAATAGCCGGGCAGCTCCTCGCTAATAAGCTGTATGACCCAGGCCCCTCTATTCTCGCCAATGCCATAAATGGCATTCTTGTTGACCGCATAGTTCTGACGCACATCCTGCAGCAATGAGCGCAGAATATTCATACCCTCAGTATTGGAAAGACGACCGACACGCGCCTCAAAGTCTTTCGTTGATTGAACCGTCAGAACGATAGCATACTGCTGCTTCCTTTCCAGTTCATCCACCCAGGCGCTGACACCATCCGGCTGTTTCAGTAAAGCCTTGCCGTCGGTTTCCCCATTCACATCATTAATGACAATAATCAGCGGATAGCTTTTGCCGGAATCATACCAGCGCGGCAGGCAAATCTGATAGTCAAGTTTTGACTGAATGAGTTCTGAGCTGACAAAACGCTGCGAGGCCAGCTTCTTATCTTCACTCGAATCCTGACCGGGTACCGCTTTTTGCACAGCTGTCTGCGGCGCCTTACTAACCGCTGCCTGCGCCATACCACCGAAGCCAAAACTAAAACCAAAAGCTGCCAAAGCTGCTGCCATCATAATCTTCTTTTGCATGCCAATATCCTCCTTGCCTTTTAACGACTTGTTATATAAATCACCTGTTGGTATATTTCGCTATTTATGACTTTAATCCTGCTTTTTTATTGATGGTCAGCTCCTAAATGGCTGTCACCTGCTGGCCATCCTTCAAGAGCAAATCTAAAAGATGTTCTTCGCCGATTTTGGCTGTATGGTTACAAAATAACGCCACCCGCTTGCCTGCGAGCAGTGGCAAATATTCCTCTGACCGAGCATCCCTGGAAATAACGGCAGCACCGATTGCCAAGGTACTATGACCTAGCAAGAAACATACGATGATAAACAACATACACAAACAATGTTTTCTCATTATGTACATCCTTTCGCCACAGTACGCATAAAGCGACAGAAGTTCCTTTCCTCTAAAAAACTTAATCCACTTTAAGCAAGAACTGTTTGCCCTGCCATAACGTCCGCACCTTCACCCCGTCAGGTACGCCTTCCAATCTTACCTGGACAAAATCTCCCCTATGCGAATCGTTACATTGAATCAGCGGCTGTGTCTGTGGTTTCCAGTCAGCTGCGAGTTTTACCAGCAATGTACCGGTGAATTTTGCCGCTCCATTTATGCAAACGATATCTGCCGGCTTACGGACAGTTAATACCAACTCGCTTTTCTTCTCCATATGCAGACCAGCTAGTTCTAACGGACCTTCCGTGTTCTCATATAATTTGCCTGCCAAAACCTCGGCCTTGCCAGCTCCCAGCGCTGTACGGTTTTCTGCCCAGATGGAGCCACCTTCAATCCGGGTGCCCCCCGTATAGCTATTAGCTCCGGACAGTACCAGCACACCATCACCGGCTTTGACCAACTGTCCCTCGCCATGGATATCATTGCGCCAGCAATCGCGCGCAGAAAAACCCTGATTTTCAGCCCTCATCGTAACCCGAACATCGGACGGCAGTGCTCCAAAGCCATCGGCTGCCCGCCAAAGGTTAAGCCGCCCCCAGCCTTCTTCATCATCGAGCAACGGGTAACCGGAAGGCAGGCCGGTAGTTGCCAGCACTAACCGCCGCGCCTCCGCTGAAAGATACGGGAAACGTGTCTCAAGCAGAACCTCGGCGCCTTTCGGCACCCGCATGGGCTGATTTACAGCTCCCACTGGTGCGAATCCGTAGGTCAGACGCTCCTCATAAGCGCGTTCGTCCGCATCAGTCACGACCGTTTTATTTTTGTTCTCCAGTGACCGCAGAAACACATCTCCTTCAGTCCGCGCCTCCAGTAACAGTTGGCGGTTTTCCGGATCACAGAACATGGCTGCCGCAGTTGCCGTCCCTACCATTCGACCGCCCATAACATCCAGACAGTTATGCATCCCCGCCCGGTTGCGGCTGAAGCCAATATCCGATGCCACCTTCAGAAAAGCCTGATAGCGTTCAGGAAATGCGTAGGCATAGCCCAAAGCCGCCATATAGCCCCGGAAGGTATGACCACTCGAAAAGCCAAAATCCGTTTCCGGTTTGTGCGCTCTTGCTTTTTCTGCCAATTGCGGATTCAGTAGGATGCAATCATCCAGGCGGAAAGGCCGCAGATAACGGAAAGCCTTCTTCGTCCGAGCCAATCCTTCCGTGTCAAACTTCGCCATCAACTCGCCCAGCTGCGCAATATGTGCCACCTTTTCACCGGCAGCCTGGTAAGCCGCTTCATCACTTCCAAGCCCCTTCACTCTAACCGAATCCGTTGGATTATGGGCATAATACACATCCTCTTGCTCCTGTTCCGCTGTGCGATGGCTGCTGAACCAGCGTATGCGCGCCAAATCATATTGCAGAACTTTTGGAGCCAGTTCTTTTCCCCGCTGCCCATTTTCTCCTGGCTGCCAATAATCAAGGAAATGCAATAAAATCCTTCCCACGGGATTACCGGCAGCTGGTGTTCCTTTCGGGACCGACTGCCGATACATATCCACATAGGCACCTGCCACAGGTTCCGGTGCCTGGGTCAGACTGGCTGCATAGCCATGACTGCTGACTACAAACAGGCCTGCTGCCACCGCGCTTGCAAAAATACTATTTTTTCCTATTCTCATTCTCTTAATCCTTCCTGATTTTTGGAAATACCTTTATTATTTCGGATAAGCAATAATCCATGGTTGATAGCGTTCTTTTTCGGGAAGCATGGAATGGTCAAACCACATGGAGAAAAATTTTATGGCATTTCCTACAGTATAGCCATCCTGATAATGGTCACTGGTATCATAAGGATCAGCAAAGATGAGCATATCTTCTGCGGTTGTTCCATGCCTCGGAAGTCTTGGCGCAAACACAGTATATCCCTGGGCTTTCAGAAACGCACATCAGCCTTTATTCAAAAAATTTAATACTCTTTCCCGAAACAGCTTGTAATACGGACGCTCCATCAACATTGCATGTGCGGCTCCATCCAAAATTATCAACTCCGAATCTGTTCTATTGGGAAGTGTCCTATACGCTTCGTCGCATAAATCAGGTGACACATACGGATCTTTGGAGCCGACTATAATCAGCACAGGAGCTTTTATGCTCTCTGTCGGAATAAGTCGCGCACTCCTACCGACAAGCAAATCCCGTCTACCACCATTGGGACTTGTATCCTTATCGTAGTGCCAGGCATTATCAATATAGGTGCTTGCCACAGGCTTTTCCACGATGTCAAAATCTATGCTTCCGTCAGCTTTCCTCTGAAAATCCGAGGCTGCACCTTCCCAGGTATTTTTATTAAAAGGCTCCTTCACCTCTTGCTCACCAAGCCCGGCTACTATAGGCGCATAAAGCACAAGGCGATGCACCATCTCCGGATGCTTGGCAGCAAAGCGACCACTGGTCACAGTTCCCCAACTCCAGCCCAAAATATCCAGGGACGCAAGATTATTTCGTTCCAATATGAGCTTCACAGCAGCTGCGATATCTTCCGAAGCATAATCCGAATCCGGCATAAAGCCGTCCTTGACGCTGCCAGAATTTCCAAAGCCTGCAATATCCAGCAGCCAAACCTCAAATCCGTGCTTGGCAAAATATCGCGCCAAACTGTAATCCTTGTAATCAACATCAAATTCATGGGAAGAAAAGGTCACGCCGTGCACAAACAAGAGGGGACGCTTTGTCTTGCCGTCCTGCTCTATATAACGCTCCAAATGCAGCGGCACTTCATTTCGCGCCAAAGGGATGGTTTCCCTAAGGATTTCTGCCGCTTGAGCCGGGGACAAACACAAAAGATTCAAGAGCAGGCAGATAAATAGACCGAGCCAGACCCAATTTTTCCTTGCTGACAAAAGACCTTTCATCTTTTTATTTCCCCCTTGATTTCATCGGCAACGTGCTCTGCCTGCAGGCCAATGACCACTTGCACAGCCTTGCCCTTGCTGATGACTCCTTTTACCCCGGTTATGGATTTCAGCGTCTGATAGTCGACTTTGGCGATGTCGCTTACTACAATGCGCAACCGCGTTATGCAGTTGGACACTTCTGCCAGATTGGCAGTACCTCCGAGCGCGACAATAATTTGCCCTGGAAAGTCACTGAGCTTTTCAGTAGCAACGCTCGCTTCTATGCCTTCATCATAGCGTCCGACGGTAGGTATATCAAAGCGGCGAATCATCCAACTGAAAATCACATAGTACACTGCGCCAACACCAAGCCCGATGGGAATGATCAGCCAGGGTTTAGTAGCCAGTCCCCAGCTAAGGACATAGTCTATGAAGCCAGGTGAAAAAGCCCCTGCATCCAGGACCCCCAAGGAGTAGGTGACCGACAGGGACAGGCCGGTAAGCAGGGCATGTATGACATAAAGGGAAGGAGCCACGAACATAAACAAAAATTCAATAGGCTCGGTAATCCCGGTCAAAAAGGAGGTGAAGGCCACTGAGGCGAGCATGCCGCCAATCTTGGGACGGTTTTCCGCCTTGGCGGCATGATATATGGCAAGAGCCACCGCCGGCAGGCCGAACATCATCATGGGGTAAAAGCCCGCCATGAACATTCCCGCCGTAGGATCTCCGGCAAAGAAGCGATTGATATCCCCCGTCACCACCACGCCGGAAACTGGATTAATGTACTCGCCGAACATATACCCAATATAACTGCCGATGATATGATGAAGCCCTACGGGAATGAGCAGCCGGTTCAATACGCCGAAGATAAATGTGCCAAGCACTCCCGCACTGGCTATCCATTCACCGACAGCGCGGATAATCTCCTGGCACGGCCCCCAGATAACGCCGAAAATCGCCGCCAACAGGATGGACACCCCCGCCGTCACAATAGGGACGAACCTGCTGCCGGAAAAGGCTCCCAGAAACTCCGGCAATTTTACGGTATGAAAGCGGTTATATAAAATGCCTCCCTCTATACCACTGATGATACCGGCAAACACACTCATGTTAAGCGTCGCATCAATGGCCGTAAGTGCCGTGGTCAGGATGAGATAGCCGATGCAGCCCGCAAGTCCTGCAGCGCCATTGCTGTCCTTGGCAAGCCCCACGGCAATACCGATGGAAAAGAGCAGAGGAAGGTTATCAAAGACTGCGCCACCTGCTCTGGTAACAAACGGTATATCCAGGACATCCGGCGCACCGAACCGAAGCAACAGGGCCGCAGCTGGAAGTACCATAATCGGCAGCATCAACGCCCTGCCGATGCGCTGCAAGTTTGCAAACATTTTTTCCATTACATTCTCTCTCATCTTCTAATCACTATCCACATTTTCTTTCTCTTATATACGGAAAACAGCGTTTCCTTATTATGTTATTCGTTACCAGGAGCAAAATCCTTAAATTGCGTTTTTTGTCGATATGCATTTAACTATTCTATAAAATCAGCTAAAATCCTGCCCTTATTCCTTGCCATTCCTTTTGTGAACCCCAAAAAGGTTCACAAGGACATAGAAAAGCCGCTGAACTGGGCACACAGTCCATCAGCGGCTTATTTCTATTTCAGATACTTTTTTTCCAATTTCCCCAGAGTGCCGTCCATCTTCAGTTCTGCCAGTACAAAATTGATGTAATTCAGCCATTCCTGATCGCCTTTTTTCATCAGAATGCCACAGGAATGATGGGTAAATGGACTATCCTTTAGAGGTGCGGCCAGCCGCTTGTCCATGCGAACATAGTGAGCAGCCTCTACCGTTTCTGTAATCATGATATCTGCCTTCCCCTCTGCAATTTGACGAGGGATATCCGCATTGTCGTTATAGACGATAATCTTCGCGTGTTTGAGATTTGCCTGGGCAAACTTTTCATTTGTACCGCCCGGATTTATCATCACACGCACTTCCGGTCTGTCAATATCTGTCAGGCTTTGGAACCGTTTTGCATCCTTGGCACGACAGAGTATGGTCTTGCCAAAAAGTCCTTCCCCATAGGCATCCGACATAGCCATGGTTCTTGCCCGGTTATAATTGCGCGAAATGCCGCAAAGGGCAATGTCAAATTTCCCGGCCTGTATATCAGCGGCAAGCGTCGGCCATGTAGTTGGCACATACTGGATTTTTACCCCCAGGGAATCAGCAATAAACTGTGACAGCTCAGCATCAATTCCTTCGTATTCTCCGGTTTGCGGGTTTAAGTATGACATGGGAATGTAATCCCCGGTGGTACCAATCCGAATCACACCTTTGGCAGAAATATCCTCAAGATGCCCAGCCTCCGCACGTATCACAGGCAACATCAGCACTGCCATCAGAAGCAGACCTATCAGGCCAACTGGTAAAATCTTTCTTTGCATAACTATACTCCCCCTTCACTCGGATAAGCAATAATCCATGGCTGATAGCGTTCTTTTTCGGGGAGCATGGAATGGTCAAACCACATGGAGAAGAATTTTACGGCATTTCCTACAGTATAGCCATCCTGATAATGGTCACAGGTATCGTAGGGGTCAACAAAGATGAGCATGTCATCCAAAGACGATTCTGTCCCCATGTTGTCATAGCCGATAATCACACGCCAATGACCACCCCACTCCACATTTTCTACCAAAACCGGACGCCCATGTGATAGTGGTTCCATCAAAAAAATCCTAAAATCTTCAAAGCGACTGATTTTATCTGTGTTCAAACCGCTTTTTACATTCCAGCCAATATTCTGGAAAAAGTTCACCATATTTTCCAAACTTGTGCCAATAGGATAGCCCTGTGTTTTCATCGCTTTTGCCAAGGACATTTCGTCATAATCCTTATTGCCATACCAGTAAAGCACGGTAAGGGCAGCTGCCGGCCCGCAGGTATATTCTCTAGCCTGTTGATAGGTCGGATAATGCGGCAGTACAAGACGCCGGCCAATAATGGTTTTCATTTCATAGATATCCACATGCTTGAAGTATGGAGAATCGGCATGATTTATCTCTGTTGGCGCCGAAGATGCGCCTTCCGTCTTGGTATTCAATCCCGCAGGATAGGGAATTACACGCACCTCATCCGTATTGGCAGCAAACGCTGTTCCCATACTCAGCGCACCAGCCAGCAGGCAGGCGGCGATAGCTTTTGGCCAAAGTTTCTTGAACATCTTTCATGCTCCTTTTTTCGTCAGTTTGTTATGGGAATTCATTCCATCTTCCTCCACGGATGATTGAATTAATCCGTAACCACGGTGAGCATTCGCTAGGGATATCCAACGCATTATTTCACAGTTACATTATTATTCATAATAAATATGTTTATCCAGCTTTCCTTCCAATCGTGCTAAAAGAAATGATGAGGATAAATTTCCGACCATATTACTTACTGTTCTAATGCCATCTACCAAAGGGTCAATGCCAAAAAATAAGGTAACTGCTGCTGTTGGCACTCCAGCCATACCAAAAATTGAAGTCATAACAATAACCGTTGCGCCTGGTACGCTAGGAAAAGTAAACGACATCATAAGCGCTGCAAAGAAGAAGGTGATTAAAAATTCAAAATCAAAAGGTAACCCTATTGTTACCCGTAATAAAATAGCAATAGCTGTTACATAAGCACAGCCTCCTAGCATATTAAATTGAATGCCGATAGGAACAGAAAAAAGTGCTAATTTCTCATCAACACCCAGCTTATCGGAACAATATTCCAGCGTAGCAGGCAAACATACATTCGAACTGCGGACAGAAAATGGTAAAACACTAAAGCTAAGAAATTTTTTTACAAACGGCAACGGCGAAACCCTACCAATAATTGCCAAAAAAACGGCTTCGCTCAAAATGATTATTAAAAATTCGATAAACGCAGAAATGACAATTTTGCTAAACGGCCAAAAGACTGAAATATCGACAATTATCATCATTTTTGCCATAGAAGCTGCAACTACAATAGGCATAGCCGGCATAATTGCCCTCACAGCATCCATAGCAAAGCGCTTACCAAATACGATTACCTCACGAACAGGCAGCCCTCTGTCACCTGACTTAGCTAAAATAAAGCCCAAAAAGCAAGCTAGGAACAATACTTGTAGAAGATTATTGTTAAAAAAAGGAGCAATAATATTGGGTGGAACAATGCTTATCATTACGTCCTTTAAAGACATGATTACTGCGGAATTGCTTTCCTCATTCAGCATTGAAATAAGGTCAGGCATAGCGCCTAACCAAAATCCTAATCCTATTGACATGACCAGAATTACAGATAGTTTAACAATAGATAAAAGTATAAGTTTTCCACCCATACGCCCGATATCTGCTGCATCCGACATGCTCGTTATGCCCTCGATAACCGAGAAAAAAACCAATGGTGCTATGACCATCATCAACGCACTCATGAACAATTTTTCAACCGTATCAAATATGTTGTCAACTAACCATATAAGTATATCCGGAGCAAGTACACTTTTAGCTCCTATCCCTACAACGATGCCCACCACGAGGCCAATAAGTGTATAAATGGCAATTTTATTGCCTGAACGATGTACACGGATAGAAATAATATTTACATCATTTTTTCGTGCATAACTTATGTCATCCTTATGCGCTTTTAATATACCCAAGCTGTATTGTTTTTGCTCATCGTCTGGAATTTCCTCTATGTCATTAAGTGGATTATAGGCTTTTCCTGGGGCAATCAGTCGAAGGCTGACCTCACCAAAGTGCTTTGTAACCTCTACTTTTGCTTGAAATTTATTTTCATCACCAGAAGCTGTGGCAAAGTGAAAAAAATTCTCCTCTAGCAATAATTCGCCATTATATATTTCTTCTCGGGATAGTCCCAGTTCGGAAAAAGTTTTTTCTAGCCACTCTACTAATTGATGATAATTTTCTTCAGAAACAGTATATATTGGTGTTCGCATATATTTATCTTCTCCATATATTGTAGGCTGCATATTCACGCTGAGATTTGAATGGTGATGTCCATAACGGTAGCACTCCATGCATGGAACTCTTTTACATATCATTTGGCAGCTCCCGTGCTTTCATTACCGGACATTTTACTAAGCAGTTCTACACATCATCCAAGCTGCCACAAAATTTCAGCCCCAACATGGTTATGTCATCGGATTGCTCCGCGTCCCCCGCATAGGTATTAACATCCTGACGAACAGCTGCGAGTATTTCCTTTACATCTTTTGAAGTCTGCCTATTTAATGTCGCCTGCAAACGCTCTTCGGAATATAGTTCTTCAGCCTCATTCATAGCCTCTGTCACGCCATCTGTATACAGGAAAATAATATCCCCCGGCTGCATAGCCAAACTATGCGCCTCATACATTTCGTCCTCATTTATGCCCAGCATCATATGTTTTCTGGCCTGCTGCAAATAACAGAACTTGCCATCCGCCTGCACCAGCGGTGGATTATGACCGCCATTTACATAAACAAGTTCTCCTGTTGTTAAATCCAGCCTGGCCATAAACACCGTCACAAACATCATTTCTTCATTTTCCCGGCAAAGTTCTCGATTCGCCATCTTCATACAATCGGCAAAATCAGCAGCATTTTTCGCCCTTAAGACCATATTCTTTAACGTAGTTTTGGCGCGCATCATATAAAGGGCTGCCGGAATCCCTTTCCCTGACACGTCAGCAATCGTTATCACCAGATGATTTTCATCCGTCATATAAAAATCATAAAAATCGCCGCCTACCCCTTTGGCTGCATCCATGGCCGCATTTATTTGAAATTCCTGATAAGCGGTCAAAAAATCCTGCGGCAATGCGCCCAGCTGAATATTACGGGCCACCGAAAGCTCCGCTGCCGCCTTTTCCCTCTCAGCTGTTGCCTTAGACAAATTATCAATATAGGCTTTCAGCTCATCAGTCATAGAATTAAAGCATATGGCTAAATGTTCGATTTCGTCGCCGGTAGTTATATCAAGTTTCTTGTCAAGATTGCCACTGGCAATTTCACGCACGCCATCAGTCATTTGCTTTATCGGCTTTACAAACCGGTCAGAAAGCGCCTTCGACGTAAATATCATAATAACCACCATGGTGATGAATGCCAGCACAGCCACCTGCAAAAGCAACAGCGACTCACGCTGCAAATTATCACTGAATGATTCCATCTGCCCCATGAAATAGTTGTGGCTTTCCTGCAAGGAAGATGAGAGTTCGTCCTGTGACACCAGAATCCCCAGACTCCATTTCATCGTAGGAAGTGGCGCAAACGCCAGCATGTATTTTTCACCATACAGCTCAACAGGCAATACACCACTTTCGCCATTAGTCATATAATAAGCAGCCCTGGCAAACTCCGCCGACTCGCATTTCCGTAAATCCTGCTGTTTATCTGTCTCGGCCAGCACGCCCTCGTGTACCGGTGAAAAAATCACCTTGCCATCATTGTTCATGATAAAGTTAATGCCCTTATCACCAATGGCCGTATTCGTAATATATTGACGCAGCTCTTTAGTCGCTATATCAAGACTTGCTACGCCAGCAATTCCCTCCGCGTCATAATATGGCGCTGAGCAGCTTATAACTTCAACGTCACTATGTTCCGCCGTCAAAATTGTGAGATAAGGCAAAGAAAATACCGCCCTATTAGCCTTGATGGCATTTTGATACCACGGGCGGACACAAGGGTCATAACTAAAAGCCGGGTCATCAGACATCGGACTGTACTTATCCCCAACAAAGACGCTGCTGCAAATTAAAAACCCAGATTTACTGCCAAAATAGGTTGCGGAATAACTATAATAACCATAGTTTTTTTCCATCGGCACCATCGTACCCGTTATATTGGCGGCCAGCTCAACTTCTTGCCGTACCGTTTCAATACCACGTTTTCGCACCTCAGGACTATAGATAATACAGGGCGCAGCCGGCGGAACTTTCCCATTATACGGGTCAAGAACAGCAGCTGGCAGATAATTGGACGGATGCTTATGTATCCAAGTCAAAGCATCTGCTAAAATGGTCACATCATGCTCCATATGTGCCAACTCATAGTCAATAAAGTTAGCTTTCGACCTGGCTAAGTCTGCTATCGTCTCCTTACTGGTTTTATTTATATATTCCTGTGTGTATGCAGCTCCCTCCTGCGAAAGCTGCCCCCCAAAATCTGCTATATCTTTTTGCACGAAGGTAACGCCATAAAAGGACAAGCCTGCAAACACCAGGGCCGACAACAAGCTGCTGATAAACAAGAGCAGCAGTAAACGCTCCCGGATACTCAGCCGTCTGCGCAATATTTTTCGTACAATCCGCCAGTAATCGCCCATTCCTAAACTACTCCTTTAACGACGCCCCTTTTGTCCCCGCACTCCCAGTCTGCTGAACTCAAAGTTCATCGAGTGATTGATGCATGGTTAAATACGAGTTCATATTACTATCGATTAGAACCTTCTTCACCATACCAGCAGCCCCTGCTACCGCAAACGCCTTACCTTCCTTGCTGGCTTTCTTAAACAGACGCAAAAGTACTCGGAGTCCCGCGCTGGAAATATACGACACAGCCTCCAAATCCAGAACAGTCTTCTCCTCACGCTCAACGATTTTTTCTCCACTTGAATAAATAGACTCAGCGGTAGAAATATCTATCCGTCCCTCAACACGCCAAGTCAACCAGCCATTAGCCAACTTTGTTTCTTTCTGTACAACCTCACTTGCCATATCATCTGCCCCTTCTATAAAGGAATATGCTAAATTTATCTATTTCTTTACAAATTCGACAAACATCGTGAACATCCTGCCTGCAACGGCTAATCATGACAGAACGCCTGCGTCACCAAGTACGCAGGCGTTTTCCCTGACACAGCAGAATATATCTTAGCGAGCCGTGTTATTGGCTTACATAACTGCGTTTTTCAGCAGGTATATCCTCCCATTTAACTTCATTTACAGGAATGTTCCGCGATAGTCCCCAAGCTGCCGCAATACCGGCTGCCTCTCCCATACTCATACAGGTGGGTTGTATACGGAAGGAAGCCTGCGCAGCGAAACTGCCGCTGGCGCAGCGTCCTGCCACAAGCAGATTGGACATCTCATTGGTCACCAGCGCGCGATAGGGGATTTCGTAATACTGTCCCTTTTTCAGCTTTTCAAATAAATCCAGCTTCACATCATGAATATCTATAGGATATGCCGAGCGGCAGACTGCATCAGGGAAATGACGTGCCTTCAGATAATCATCGGCTCCCATATAGTATTTCCCACGAATCCGCCAAGACTCGCGCACACCTACCATGCTGGCTTCGCGGCTGATATAGGCTTTTTCAAAGCCGGGAATATTCCTCTTGAAATAAGCTGCCAAACGGCGCATCATCTTCCGTCCAAAGGATACTGCCTTGCTGCGTGACACAGCATCTGTGGCCGAAAACAGCAAAGGAGGCATTTCCGGACAGTTCATGGACATGGTATGTGGCTTACCCGGTATGGAAAATGCCTGGATATACAGAACATCATCTTCCGTAAGCTCGCCTTTCTTAACGCCTTCCCGAAAGAAACTCTCGGTTTTCTTCCATTTGGCAAATTCCCAAAACGGATCGCGGCCTTTTTTCACATCTTCCTTAAATTTTTTAGAACATTCTTCCGGTAACCAAGTGTCCTTCAATTTATCATGAAAGAAATGATAAACTTTCGTTACATCTATGCCTCCCATTTCAAACCGCAGGCTCATAGGCTGGTTTCGCCCGTTTTTTTCCGAACCTTTTTCCGTGGGGACTCCGGCAAATCGCGACAGCAGGGCATCCCCTGTGGCATCAATAAACGTCTTGGCTTGGATTTTCCCCAGTCCCTCTACGGTCTGCACCACACAGGCCGTGATGGTTCCATCTTCTACAGTCGCGCCCACAAGAGCAGCATCATATAAAACCGTTACTCCCGTTTTCTCGCACCATTCATCATAGACTTCTGTCAGCAATTCCGGTACATAAGCGCCCATTCCATCCCCATAATGTGTGTCCGTTTCCGGGAGATTAGGCACTGGCGCAAAGCCAGCCTTAACCTCTATGCGTTTGTTAAGTTCTTTTATATAAGGCGTATCGCTATCAAATGCATAAGTAGGCATACAAGGGAAAACGCACCCTTGAGTGGCCAGGCCGCCAAGAGAAATACCCCGCTCGACCAGTACAACCTTTACGCCTGCGCGTGCGGCACTGATAGCCGCCGCTGTCCCTGCCGCACCGCCGCCAACCACGCAAACATCAGCGGTCAGCAGAGTGGGCAGGCCTTCGCCATTCACTCCTGCCGGGGCTGCTGCGGCTTTGCCGCTCGGCATGGCTGTTTCCGCGAGCATCCCTACGGTTCCCATCCCCACCAGTTTCATAAAAGCCCGCCGAGAAATCGGAATTGAAAATGATTTTTCCATGTTCATTCCCTCCACACTACATTCCCCAATCCGTCGAAACATTAAATCAATTTCCTAATTATTTCGACAATTATCAGGGCAATTCCTTTTGTGAACGGAAAAATTATTCATGAATTCAGCAACAACTACATCTGGGAAGAAAACCTTGGCGATGCTTCATCCTAGTTATCGTAAAATTTAAGCCCTTCACCTTGCAAGCGACTTTTCAACGCAGTCATGAAAATATAGCCCGGGTCTATTTTTTCTGAGCGATAGTTCGGTACATTTTCAATGTATAATCCACTGCTTCGGGCTGCATCCTGCTGGTAGTGACCAAAGACATAGGAAATCGTCGCGTATTTTTTATGTAAATATTTGATTAGCTCAACATTTGCTTCCAGTTGCGCGTCTGTTAAGTCTTCCACGCCATTAACTCCACCTACATTTTCTATGCCAATGGCACACCAGTTATATCCTATAATATGTCTATTAAGTGCTGTTTCAGGTGTGAGTCTGTATATTCGCCCATCCCGTGACACCAGAAAGTGAGATGCAACGTTCAGCGTCCCATCAGCGCGGGCCTCATTGTAAAAATGATTATAAGCAGATTCCCAAGTACTAGAGGCTGTCCAATGCACAACAACAGCTTTGGGAATGATATCTATTTGCTCCAAGTTGTAGTGTGCTGCAGCATACTCACGAATAAGCTGCTCTCTAAAATCCGACCATCGTATTGGTTTATCAATTATCTGTAATCCACCGGCAAAAGTTTCTGTCATAAGAAAAAGTGAAACCAATAGAAGAAATAATGTCTTTCTTATCATAAACTTTGCTCCTTTTTCCAAGCTCCTTTATTCACGCTGATACCGTTCTTGCTCGCACCCACAATGTCGGATACCTGAGTGCCATGCCTTAAGGCGTTCTAATTCTCATATAAATTCGATAACTGTAAGACATTTCCTTTTGTGAACCGAAAAAAATCACTGAACTTTTAGGTTCCCGTGACCAGGTTTCGGACTTATGTTAAGGAAGGAATTCAGCAGGTATTGGCGAATATTCATAAAATGACAACTGGCGGGGCGGCGTGTTCCTGTGCTATCATAAGAATGATGCCGACGCTTACGTCTATGCCGATTATGGCTGACGATTTTTGAAAGGACGAGAAAGAAATGAACAAGAAAAAACTTTTGATTGTTGTCGATATGCAGAATGATTTTATCAACGGCGCTTTGGGTTCCCCGGAAGCTGCAGCCATTGTCAGCAATGTGGCGAAGAAAATCGAAGAAGCCAGAGCCAATAATGACTTCATCATCTTTACGCAGGATACCCATTATGACGACTACATGGAAACGGAAGAAGGCAAGAATCTGCCGGTCCCCCATTGCATCAAAAATACGGAGGGCTGGGCCATTAGCAGCCAGCTGAACGTTCCTCTGGAAGCTGATGTTATAGAAAAAACTACATTTGGTGCTTACAATATGGGGCTGTCCCTAGCCAGCTTTTATGAAAACAAGATTGACTCTATTGAACTCGTTGGCTTATGTACGGATATTTGTGTGCTTTCCAACGCTGTAATTGCAAAATCTGCCTGCCCGAACAGCCATGTGGCGGTTGACGCCGCCTGCTGCGCTGGAGTCACACCGGAATCCCACGACACGGCACTGGCAGCCATGAAAGCGATTCAAGTAGAAATTCTCAATCAAGGACAGGAGCCCTGGAGAAAATAACTTTACTTGTATTTCTGATAATCATGTCCATATCGCCTTCGCCCATAATGTGGTGAAGCACCTTATCTGGTGGACAAAATGAGGCCATGCATTCGCATAGCCTCATTTATATATTATATCCTTATTTCTTAATTGTTCGGCCTCCCTATTATCGCCGCTTCTTTGGCTGTGCCAATACAAAGCTTTCGTCGATTCTTTGTCGAAGTTCCGGCATCGGTATACTGCCATCCAGACATATGGTATACCAGTATTTCCGATTCATGTGCCAGCCCGGAAAATACCTTTCCCCATCTACTAAGGCGGCCACCTGCTCTGCCGTACCATGCAGATTCATGATACGAATAGGCTGGCTGCCGCCAATGCCGATTTTGCTGGGATGTACCTTCATAAAGACCGCATACCATTTCTGTGACAAATGGGAACGAATAACCGCCGCATCCATATCCTTCCACGGATATTCGAGTTCATCGCCATAGGTATTCTGCACATACTGCAAAAGTTCCTCTACATACTGCCCATGAAAGCTGCCATGTTCGCCGCAGGATGCACCAATACGGTCAAGGACTGCCCGATAGGCAGCCCGTACTTCTCCTACAAAAGCTCCCTGCGCATTTTCCACCAAATGCAGCACATAAGGCTCCTCTGACTCCGTGTCCATCAGCAAAGTTGACACATCACCATTCTTATTGACCCTTATATGAAGCCGAAAACTGCCTGCCAGCAAATCCTCTGCGTAGAAATAGGCATCTCCATCACGGCGAAAGCCAAAAGGAGCCAGCTTATCTACCAGCAGTTTCGGTATTTCCCCAGCCGCCAACTCATACCACCCATCTGTCTTTCTCATTGCTAAAACTTCCTCTTTAACGTACCTTCCTCGCCACTACTTTTCTCTGCTATTGTGTGCCTATACGAATCCAATCGCTTATCCGCACTTGCCGCAATGGCTGCATCCATTGCATATCAAACGACTGCCACAGGCATGGCAATGGGGGCCGTCATAAACGGAACGGTAACACTCATCCGGCGTTACAGGCAGCCCAATCGCATATCTCAGGTCAAAATACATCGGCTTGCCCTTAAAATTCAAACCTGCCCGAAAGGCCTGTTCCGCCTGCTTTTGTTTGCTGCTCAAGCGATAGTGCTTGCCATCTTTAATGAAATGCGAACCTATTTCGATGAAGGAAAAGGATACATTGTTTTCCCGGCACTCTTTATGCAGCGCCAGAACCCAATCATAGTTGCATGGCCTTGCCCCTTCGTAATTCTCACCACCGCAGATAACCTGCTCTATGATGCCATCCTCCAGATATGGTTTCAGACTCACGGCACCAATCAGGGGAGCGCACATAACACCTTTGTGTTTGAACGGCAACTCCCTGAGCAGCGGCAGCCTGATATCGGCCATTCTCTGATTCTCGCAGGTTACATTAAACCAGATATTCTCCCAGCCTTTGCCAAAATCCTGCGGCAAACAGGCAGGCACCCGTTCCGGCCGCTTGGTGAGCAGATAGAAAATGACATCCGACCTCTGCCGCATGATTTCCCATGCATCTTCCCGCCATTTGTCAGCCTCTTCCAGAAAAAAATCCGAAGTCATGCACACCCGGATAAGCTCACCACTTTTTACCTTATAACCGCCGTAGCGGTCTTTCTGCAGCGGATAGTTAAAATTCTCTGTCCGGTAAATGTCCGCACCATCTTTTCCCCTTTGCTTATCCAGCGTATACATATAACAGTTGGCACAGCCGGGACTGATTTTCTTGCAGCCATGCCATGGATTCCAGATATCATGCATGTTCTTACTCAGCCTCTTCCACTAAACCAGCGGCTTGGAGGTGACCATTTGGCTACCGGCAGACAAAAAGAAAACTGCATAGAAAACCTCCTCAACCCTAGTTGTATCCATCAACATTACATCAGCCATTATATTACATCAATTACCACAGGTCAACGAAAAACAAGGAGCTGCGTTTATATCCACTGTTATAAAAAGACTGAGAACAGCCGCTCAGCCTGCATCTCATTATGAAGCCCCGGATATTTAGCCAAAGCCCTTCCCCCAATGTGTTATTACGTTGTTTGACGTTGCCGAAAAACCACATTATACTTGAGGCAGGCCATTTATAACCAAACAGTGAAAGAGGGTAAACATGAACATTCAGATTTTCGGCACCAAGAAGTGTAACGACACCAAGAAAGCACAGCGTTTCTTCAAAGAACGCGGCATAAAGTTCCAGTTTATTGATATCCTGGACAAGGGTATGAGCAAGGGCGAGTTCCAGTCCGTAGCCAAAGCTCATGGCGGCATCGATGGTATGATAAATCCGGAGTGCAAGGACAAGGACGCTCTTGCTCGTGTCAACTATATGGCAGACAAACTGGAAACCATCCTTGAGAACCAACAGGTCATAAAGACCCCTGTGGTACGAAATGGCAAAGAGTCAACTTTAGGCTATGAGCCGGATATTTGGAAAGGCTGGCAGTAAGTATGCTTCATATCGGATGTCATTTATCATCAGCCAAAGGCTATCTTGCTATGGGCAAAGATGCCGTCAGCATCAATGCTGACACGTTCGCCTTTTTCACCCGCAATCCCCGTGGCGGCAAGGCTAAGGACATCAACCATGCAGATGTAGATGCCTTTATCGCTTTCGCCAAGGAGCATCATTTTACCAAGTTGGTCGCCCATGCCCCTTATACGATGAACCTTTGTGCAGCCAAAGACAATTTACGCACATTTGCCCATGAGATACTGGCAGATGACCTGCAGCGAATGGAAGCCACGCCCGGAAACTACTACAACTTTCATCCCGGCAGTCATGTAGGACAGGGCAGTGAACACGGCATTGCCTTAATTGCCGCAGAACTCAACCGAGTCCTCACGCCTGCTCAATCCACCACAGTGCTCTTGGAAACCATGGCCGGCAAAGGCACCGAAATTGGCCGTTCTTTCGAGGAACTGCGGGCCATCATTGACCGGGTAGAACTGCAAGATAAGCTGGGTATTTGCCTTGATACCTGCCACATCTGGGATGGCGGTTATGATATCGTCCATGACCTGGATGGCGTGCTGAATGAATTTGACCGGATTATCGGTCTTGAACGCCTCAAGGCTATCCATCTGAATGACAGCTTGAATCCCTGTGGTTCCCACAAAGACCGGCACGCACGCATCGGTGAGGGCTGCATCGGTCTTGACGCACTGGTAAGCGTCATAAACCATCCACAGCTGCGAAACCTTCCCTTTATCCTGGAAACGCCCAACGAACTTGCTGGCTACGCTCAGGAAATTGCGCTGCTTAAGAATAATGTTCTGGAATAATCTCCCCATACCCCATATAAAATAAAACCGGGCGGAAGGTATCATCTGCGCCGCCAATAAAGGGCGGCGCATTTATTCTCAAACAGGAACCTTCTATGCCCGGTAATATCGCTATGCAAATCTTATATATCTATTTTACCACCGATAGTTATATATTGTCACATATTTTTCTATCAGCCACACATCCACTCAGTCAATCACCTGATTCGCCCGCATTACGGACTTGACGCTTTCGGCGCTCTTCTTCATCATTTCCAGCTCGTCTGCTGGCAGATGCAGCGGGATGCGCTTTTCTACGCCGTTCTTGCCGATAATGCTCGGCAGGGACAGGGCCACATCCTTCAGGCCATACTCGCCAGTAAAGGGCATGGACACCGGCAGTACGGCGTGTTCATCAAAGAGCACTGCCTTTGCCAGACGGCAGGCGCCCATGGCTATGCCCGTGTTGGTCCAGCCTTTGGACTGCAGCACATCATAGGCAGTGTTGACGACTTCCTGGGCAATTTCCTGACGGTCCAGAGCCTTTTCATGGTCATAGAATTCATCAAGACCAGCCAACGGCACGCCGCCAATATTTACCGTACTCCAGGCCGGGAATGCGGAATTGCCATGCTCGCCCAGCATATAGCCCTGCACATCTGCCGCATCCACGTGGTAATGACGGCCGATGATGCTCTTGAGGCGCATTGTTTCCAGCGTGGTACCCGTACCAAAGAGGCGGCCAACGGGATAATCAAACTCCGTAGCGGCCACATAGGTCGTTATATCCAGGGGATTGGTAATCATAATAAAGACAGCTTCACGGGTATACTGAGTGACATTTTTCATCACCTCGCGAATGACCGCGATATTTTCCTTGGCCAAAGTGAGTCTGTCCATCTTTTGTCCCGGCAAAATACTGGGGCCGGCGTCACAGATAATCACATCCGCGTCACGACATTCCTCAAAGCCCCCGGAATGAACATGAATGCCCGGCACATAGCTGCAGGACAGCGAATGTACGGCATCCAGCGCCTCGCCATGGGCCACTTCCGGCTTGATGTCAATGCAGGCAATATCTGCCGCCAGCTGGCAGGCAATGGCTCTTGCCAAAACCGCAGAACCTACATGACCTAATCCGATGATTGCTAATTTATGTGGCTTAAACACTATAATCTATCCCCTTTACTACAAGAATTCCCGTAAATTACATTTACAAGTTTACAGTATACGCTCTTTGTTACAAGTTTACAACCCAAGGAGTAAATTTCTATAAAATTGTTCATACTAAAAGTGCAGCAACGTAACGTTGCTGCACTTTTATGCTTATGAAATTGACAATCAATAGGAAGCTACTGCATCCAGAGCCTTGATGCCATAGGATTTTTCCATATGGACAGCCTGACCGCCGGTGAAGATTACCAGGCAGACATCAGACGGTGCATTGGCCTTGACATAGTCGAGGTCAACTTCCATGAGCTTGTCGCCCTTCTTGACCTGCTGACCCTGTTCCACGAACACTTCAAAGCCCTGACCACCCAGTTTGACGGTATCAACGCCGAAGTGAATCAAGAATTCCGTGCCGTCAGCGGCCTTCATGCCAATGGCATGCTTCGTGTCAAACACAAACATGACTTCGGCATCGCACGGAGCCACCACATGGCCATCTGCCGGAGCAATGAAGAAGCCATCGCCCATCATTTTGCCGGCAAAAGCGGCATCCGGTGCTTCCGTGATAGCATGAGCCGTACCGGCAACCGGAGCGAAGAATTCATGGTCGCCATGCGCAGCTACCGGAGCTTCAGCCTGAACCTCTGCCGTTTCTTCCATAGCCGGAGCAGCTGCATCTGCTTCGACTTCCGGAGCCGTAGCCAGATATTCTTCGAGGTTGGATTTAATGACCGCAACCTTCGGGCCATAGATAACCTGTACGCCGGTGCCCTTGACGATTACGCCGGAAGCCCCCGTAGCCTTCAGGAGTTTCTGGTCAACCAACTCGGAATCAGCTACCGAGCAGCGCAGACGGGTTGCACAACAGTCAACAGACGTGATGTTGCGCTTGCTGCCCAGAGCGCGGGCAATGGTCTGACTCAGTTCATCAACACTGCCGCTTTCTCCCTGCGCACCAGCCTTGCGGGCGTTGACATCCGCCTTGGTGTAGAGTTTTGTTTCTTCATCATCCTCTTCGCGGCCCGGCGTCTTGAAGTCGAACTTCTTGATGAGGAAGGAGAACGCAAAGTAATACAGGAAGAAATACACGATACCAACGGGGATGATAAGCATCCAGCTGGTCTTGTCATTGCCCTGCAGAATACCGAAGATAAACAAATCGAGCAGACCGCCGGAGAACGTCAGACCTACGGCGATATTCAGGATATGAGCAATCATATAAGCTGCACCGGCCAGGACAACCTGCACACCGAAGAGCAGCGGAGCAACAAACAGGAAGGAGAACTCAATCGGTTCCGTGATACCCGTGAGCATGGACGTAAGGGCTGCAGACAGCAGCAGACCGCCAGCCACCTTTTTCTTTTCCGGACGGGCGCAGCGATACATAGCCAGAGCCGCACCAGGCAGACCAAAAATCATGAAGATAAATTCACCGGAGAAATAACGGGTAGCATCAGCACTGAAATGTGCGACATTCGGAGAAGCCAGCTGTGCAAAAAAGATATTCTGACCGCCCTGAACGAGCTGACCGTCAATCATCATGCTGCCGCCCACGCCCGTCTGCCAGAACGGCAGATAGAATACATGGTGCAGACCGAAGGGAATCAGCGCACGCTTCACGATACCGAAAATCAATGTACCGATATAGCCCGTGCCCGTAACCACATTGCCAAGACCAAAGATAATATCCTGCGCAATCGGCCAGATAAAGGTCATGGCAATACCTACAAACAAGAATACCACCGTGGAAACGATGGGAATAAAGCGGGAGCCGCCAAAGAAGGACAGGGCATCCGGCAAGACAATCTTATAATAGCGGTTGTGAAGCACGGAAACGCCGATACCCACGATAATACCGCCGAACACGCCCATCTGCAGGGACATGATACCACAGCTTGACGCAATCGTACCTTCGAGCACGCCCGGCGCAATGGAGCCGTCAGCCAGGATTTTGCCCGTGAGCTGCAGCATTGCATTACAGGAAACATGCATAACGAAGAAAGAAATCATGGCAGCCAGAGCCGCTACTTCCTTCTCGGCTTTTGCCATACCGATGGCTACGCCTACCGCGAAGATAATCGGCAGATTGCCAAAGATGGTGCCGCCCGCTGCGCTCATAACTGTGAGCAGCGAATGCAGCACCGTGCCATCACCGAAGATGGCTTCGAGGCCGTAGGTCTTGATGGTCGTCGGGTTGGTAAACGACGCCCCCAGGCCTAACAGCAGACCAGCAATGGGCAGTACCGCAACCGGCAGCATGAAACTGCGGCCGACGCGTTGCAGTACGCTAAAAATCTCGTCTTTCAATTAGACACATCCTCTCTTGGTCCAAACACAAAAAAGCACTTATCTGCCATTTTACCCAAGTACCATAGCAGATAAATGCTCTTCCACCGGACCTACCATAAAATATTCACCCGCGCTATTATATCATAACAAAAGCGAATACTTCAAGTAATTTTATCCTATTCTTTTGCATTTGATAAATTTCAAACTATTCACAATCGCAGGCAAAGACAATTCCGGCTCCTTTGCGGGCCTTTTCGGCTGTCTCCATGACCGTCAGCGATACATCCAGCCCCCGCCGCATGGTCTCGTAATCCTGCCGGGCATAGCAATCGGCAAACTCCTGGAACTCATGCACCATGCGATGGGCATAGCGGTTCAGTTCATAATGGGTAACCTTCCGCTCCCCATGCAAAGCCACGGCAAACGTCTTGAGCGCATTGGGTGCCCCTGTCACCTGCAGCCAGCCCTTCTCCCCCTGTATGGTGATAAAGCAGGGACTATCCGCGTCTTTTGCCCCCACAGCCACCGCCGTAAAGCCCGGATAATCGAGCAGGGCCACGCCAGAGGTATCAATGCCGTTAAAGCCCTTGTTGGGCTTATAGGAAACCTGCGCAGGCGCGCCAAAGAGTCCCACGATAAAATTCAGATTATAGATGTTGATATCGTAGAGGGCGCCGCCGGACAAAGCCGGGTCAAAGGCAGGCAGCACCTCCCCCTGCAGATACCGGTCATAACGACTGGAATACTGCGAGTAATTAGCCTGCACCCCTTTGATATTTCCCAACTGCGGCAGCATCTCCTTGATGGCATGGAAATTGGGCAAATGCAGGCAGGTAACCGCCTCGAACATATAAAGGCCTTTCGCCAGTGCCAATTCCCGCAATTCTTGCACCTCTGCTGCCGTGGAGGCAAAGGGCTTTTCCATGATAACGTGTTTGCCTGCCAACAGGGCTTTTTTCCCGTATTCATAATGGACACTGTTGGTCAGCCCGACATAGACAAAATCCACATCCGCAGAGGCCAGCAGTTCATCATAATCTGTGTAAACTTGCGGAATCTTGTACTGCCGGGCCAAAGCCTCGGCCTTTTCCTGACTGCGGGGCCGGGCAAAAATCGCCGTGACCTCCACTTCGGGTACTTCCTGCAGAGCAGGCAGTGCCCCTTCTTTAACGATAAAACCTGTTCCTAAAATTGCTAGTTTCATATGCAGTCCACTCCATTTTATACATGACGGGTTACAGTAAAGCGATAGAGTTTCACCTGTTCCCCAGGGGCAATATTGCCCTTCTTGCGGGCGATGTCCACCTGCTTGGCCACCGTATCCACGCCAGCCAAGTCCGGCAGGAGCAGCCCTCGGCGATTGCCGTCTGCCGACTCCACGATAACGCCGTAGCGCTTCACATCGAGCTGCTCGGTGCCTGCAATGGGTTCCGGCACCGAGAGCACGTCCACATCATAGACCAGTTCGGCTAGTTCCGCCTCGGTCACAGGCGAAAAGCGCGGGTCGCCAGTACCTGCCGACACCGCATTGTAAAGAATTTCCTCGGCAAGGTTCCCCCGCACCGGCAGGATGGTGCCAATACAACCTCTAAGCTGGCCATCCTTCTTGATGCTGACAAAGGCCCCGGCCTTCTGCCCCGTGAGCTCCTGCGGCAGATTATCCGGCAGCGCCGCCCGCCGGCCCGTACGCACATAATGTTCCAAGGAATATCGGGCCAATGCGAGATACTCGTCCTCCCGCGCCCGGAGTTTTTCCAGCTCTGCCCGCTGTGCTTCTGCAGCCTGTTCTCCGATGTTACGGCTTTCGTCGCGCTTAGCCAAATCAAAAAGCGCCACGCCATAGCCCACGCCAAAGGGTCCCTCCAGTGAGAGCAGCTGCGGCCTGACCTGCCATCTATCCAAGGCGCCCGCCATAATCCAGAAGGAACGCAAACCGCATTCAGCCGCGGCATCCGCCATTTCTGCCGGTGTGGTCAAAAGTTTCAGGAAGTCCCCATCCTTAAAACACTCACCCATGCGAGCGTCAAATACCGGCCCTGCAGGGTCAAAGCCATACGGCCCATCTTCTTTTAGCTTATGGGAAAGGTCGCCGCTAGCCACCAACACCATGCGCCGCCCAAGTTTTTCTGCTGCCAGCGCCAAGAGGACGCCCAGGGCATAATGATTATCCCTTGGCAGCCCCGACAGGCCAATGCGGACAATTTTCCCCTGATAACCTGCCTGCTGCAAAAAATACAGGGGAATCATGGTGCCATGGTCAAGGCCGCCATCCTGCTTGCCCAAGGTTCCCGCAGGCAGTTTGATTTTATCCGCCAATGCGCAAAGCTCTGCCACAAATTCTGCATCATAATCCACAGCAAAGGCCACCTCGGGATGACCAAAAGCCGCAAAGCTCCCCTTGGCCCCTGCTCCTGCAGAAATTTGCAGATAGTCGGCATACATCTTTGCATGGGGACTGGTGATGACAATTAAATCCGGCTCTTTTTCCACCGCCCACTGGGCAGCTTTTTTATACGCCTCAATGGTAGCGGAAATCCCCTGCTCCTGTCCCCGTCCAATCTCCGGAATAATCAGCGGCGGATGGGGAACCGCGCAAGCACCTAACAACGGCATACAAACACCTCCAGACCTCTCACTTCTTCGACAAGGCAAAACTCTTTATATGAGACAAACCATAGCGGCTCCCTGCATAACAAACAGCCAGAGTCAAAACGCAGACGCAGATATATTTGAGGTACACATTCATATCCACGCCCACAAACACCCAGGCTATGGGAAACAGTATGGGCATATGGAGATAATACACACCATAAGAGGTGCCCCCTAAGACTGACAGATAGCGCCCTGCAGAATTAAAATATAGATAGAAAAGCCCCAGCAAAAAGAACAGGGATGATATGGCGAAAGCTCCCATGGTAACGGCATTAACCCAGACCATGGTTCCCGTACTCAATCCCAACACCGGCAGGACGAATTTCTGCCAAAGGTAGACGGCACCTGTCATAGCAAAGGCTGCGCCCCACTTGCCTGCACCGGGCGCGTAGCCGCCATCTGCAAACCATTTCTGTCGCCAGGCCCAGGCACCCGCGAAAAACACCATAATATACAGTGGAATCCGCACGGGCTGTAAGACCAAGATATAGGCAAAGAACCGCCAGGTATCGGGATGCATATGGGAACTAATCAGACCAATGCTAGCCGATACCAGCAGGAACAGCGCTGCAAACCAGCCTGCTCCGGGCTTTCCCGCCCGCTGCACACAAAGGCGGGGAAAAATCCGCACAGCCATCATCAGCAAGACATACAGGGCCAGCAGTGCGCCCAGATACCAATACTGCGCCTGCTCATAAAGCGGCCCCCAAAAGAGCGTGGTGTAAAACTCTCCAAAGCCCATAGCCGACTGACGACTGGCCAGAATGATATAAGTCACCACCGGCGCAATGAAGATACTGCCAAAGAGCCAGGGCAGGATAATCCGCGCCACCTTCTTTTGCCAGAACAAACGGATGCCATGACGGGCCATGGACATCAGCCCGAAGTACCCCGAAATAAAGAACATCACCGGCATGATGAAGATATCCGCCCAACAGACAAAGAGCGTTGCCGACAACACCGGATTGGCCTTGTCCACCACGTACCACCAGTCAGGTGCATAAGCCATATAGCACATGGCTCCGTGGAACACCACCATCAGCCAGATAATAAACCATTTCAGATTGTCGAGAAAATACAACCGCCCCGTTGACATGCCAAAGGCCCCCTATGAACAAAATTTCTAATCACCTTGTTCATATTCGCGAAAAAAATCAGCTTTCCTGCTTGCTCCCTTTGGCCTCACAAATGAGCTGGGTCAACGTGCCCATAGGACAGTAGACACACCAGGAGCGGGGACGGAACAGCAGCATGGTCAGGAGCGCAATGACCTCGGAGGTCAACATCAGACTGTAGAGTCCAAAGGCAAACTGCGCCGTCCAGGGAGAAACCGCGCCACTGTATGCCCATTCCCAAGGGAAATGAAAAGTCCAAAACAGCGACACCACCTGCTGCAGAGATTCTGCGCCGCTATACACCAGCCAGGTCGTATATAGAACACTGCCAAACATGCCGAAGAAAAAGACCATAAAGCCATAGCGAAAGGCCCGGCCCTTCATCCATCCCGGCATATCCCGCCACCGCGAAAAGCCCAGCTGCCCCAAAGCCCTAAGCGTCTGTCCGCGGTCACAGTAACGGTTGCAAAAGCCCTTATGACCAAAACCAATGGCCATAATCAAGGGCAAAGCAAAGCTCACCAGTCCCAGCCAGGCAAAGAGAATGTTGAAAAAGCCCATGCCAAAATAAAGCAGCGACCAAATCCAGAGATAATGATACCAGCGTTTCTTCATGGCCGCACCTCCACTTTGATGATGGATGCCGGACATTCCCTAGCGCAGATGCCGCAGCCCACACAGCGTTCCTCTTGCACCTTAGCATACTGCCCCCAATAAATGGCAACAGCGCCCCGAGGGCACACATCCTCACAGGTGCCACAGGCCACACAAGAAGCTCTATCCACCACCGCATGGCGGGGCGATAATTTTTTTACCTTTTCCGTCATATAAAGAAACAACCCCTTCTGACTTATATAATACACAGTGTCATTATAGGTCAGAAGGGGCAGCTTGTCTGTGCCTCTGTCACAATTCAGTTATATGGTATCGGCTTTCCTGCCTATGCTTCCTTTAATTTATGACGAATCTTTTCCTGATTGAGTTTCGTCAGGGTGCCTGCCGTCCCCAGCACGTACATCCCATTTTTCAGCTTCAGGAGAATCCCCGTCCGCCCGGTGTCGGTTTCAATAACCCCCTTCATCTCAGAGTCCTCAGGTAAAGGTCTGTCGCCCCAGAACAACGACTTTGACATGTTTCGCAACTTGCTGATCCTCATACGCTTGCCTCCTACTGTATAGATTGGTAACCATTGATGAGCATTCTCATCTACCTTATGACTTCCACAAGGAATGACAATCTCCTGCCGAAATCATGAGATTATTTTACCCCTGCCAGCTGAAATCTATCTGAATATTTCATTAAAATCGCCTTAAAAATACGCCTCCCTATCGCGCACAAAGATGGCACAGCAAAAGGGAACCACTGCCAGAGCAATGATTCCCTTGGAAATTCCGATATAAAACTGCTGCTGATTAGCCCTTAATGGAAGCCAGCACTTCGGAAGCGGACAGGTTGTTAGCTGCCATGTATTCCGTCAGCTCTTTGTAATCGTCCTGAGCTTTCTTAGCTTTGATTTCATTAAGCTGAGCTTTCAGTGCTTTGAGCTCATCCTGTTTCTTTGCAATTTTTGCTTCGATTGCGCTAATCTTTTCGTCGTAATTTGCTTTTCTTGCCATTTCCATTTCTCCTTTATAGAAAAAATAATCTGTTTTTATTTTAGTCAATAAAAAAGAATTTGGCAAGTATTTTTTGAAAAATTTTCTGAGAAATCATCCCTATTTGGCGATTTTTATTGCCTCCACTAAATCCAAAGTTCCCATATAAATGGATTTGCCTGCAATCACACCTTCGATACCATCATTTTCATGTTCTTTCAGCGCTTTTATATCGTCCAGAGATTTTACCCCGCCGGAAGCAACGATTTTCACACCGCTTTCCTGTGCAAGTTTAACCGTAGCTTCGACATTTACACCGCTCAAGGTTCCATCGCGGGAAATGTCCGTATAGATGATGGTCTTCACGCCGGCAGCTTTCATCTTTTGCGCTAATTCAATTACGCCGATATTGCCGGATTCGCCCCAGCCTTCCACAGCCACGATTCCATCTTTGGCATCAATGCCCACGACAATACGTTCCCCATATTTCGCGCAGGCTTCTTTTACCAAAGCAGGATTTTTTACCGCAACGGACCCAAGAATAACCCGGGTAATTCCCAAAGAAAGCAGTTTATCAATCTGTTCCATACTGCGGATACCGCCACCGAGTTCCGTAGGAATATCGACAACTTTCAATATCTCTTCAATAGCCGCTAAGTTTTTTGAGGAACCTGCCAATGCGCCATCCAAATCAACCAAGTGTAAATACTCAGCCCCCTGCGACTGCCACTTACGAGCCATATCCGCAGGACTATCCGAAAACACCGTTTCCTG
Organism: Selenomonas sp. FC4001; assembly: GCF_000701565.1. Taxonomy (NCBI): domain Bacteria; kingdom Bacillati; phylum Bacillota; class Negativicutes; order Selenomonadales; family Selenomonadaceae; genus Selenomonas; species Selenomonas sp. FC4001. The sequence goes on from NZ_JNJF01000005.1 coordinate 133,006, forward strand.
ATTAAAGTCACCTTTCAATAACCGAACACATTTCCCGCCCCGAATATCAATCGCCGGAAAAATAATCATAAGCATCCTCCCCCAACACCAGCCCAGCGCTCAAGGATGAGCGCTCGCGGACGTAAATCACGTGATGTGATTTCAGTCCGCTGTTTTCTTTTGGTACTTTTCTTTGCGCCAAAGAAAAGTACAGAACAACGCACTAACTTAGTTTGCAGAAATTATCAATTATATGCAAACCAACGTCTCCAGATTTTTCCGGATGGAACTGCGCCGCAAAGATATTACCCCATTGCACCGCCGCCGTAACTTCCCCGCCATAATTTGTCGTGGCCGTTATAACATTTTTATCCGCAGGAACTGCGTAATAACTATGCACAAAATACACATATTCCTTATCCTGCTCCAGCCCCGCAAATAAGTCCTGCGACTGGCGTGGTTCAGCGATATGCAGCCGATTCCAGCCCATATGCGGCACTTTCAAATCTTCGGCCTGAATTCTTTTTACCTGTCCGGGAATAAGCCCCAAACCTTTTGCTGACGGCGATTCCTCACTGCCGTCAAAGAGAATCTGCAAGCCCACGCAAATGCCGAGTAAGGGCTTGCCTGCTGCCACTTCCTCTTTCAGCAGCGGGATAAGTCCGCTGTCTTCCAGATTCTTCATGCAGTCACCGAAAGCGCCCACCCCGGGCAGCACCAGTTTTTCTGCCGATTTTATTTCCGCGGGATTATTGGTAATCTTTGCCTCTGCACCCAAAGCCGCAAAAGCCTTTTCTACACTGAATAAATTGCCTACCCCATAGTCAATTATTGCAATCATCAGCCGCCCTCCTTAGAGCATCCCTTTGGTCGATGGAACACCTTTAACCTTCGGGTCCTGGTTTACCGCAATTCGCAGTGCATGACCCAAAGCCTTGAAAATCGCTTCAATCTTATGATGGGTATTCGTGCCATAAAGGACTTTTACATGGAGGGTAATACCCGCGTGCATGGCAAAAGCCCGCAGAAATTCCTCGGTGAGTTCCGTATCAAAACCGCCCACCATAGGAGCCATTTCGCCGCCATCATAGACGAGAAATGGCCGCCCGCTGATATCGAGCGTAACAAAGGCCAAGGATTCATCCATCGGCAGATAAAAGGTGCCATAACGGCAGATTCCCTTTTTATCGCCAATGGCTTCCTTAAAGGCATCCCCCAAAGCGATGCCAATATCTTCTACACTGTGATGGCCATCTACTTCCAAATCCCCATCACAGCGCAAGTCCAAATCCAGCTGCCCATGTACCACCATGAGATTTAACATATGGTCGAAAAAGCCGATACCGGAATCAATCGTACCATTGCCCGCACCGTCAAGATTTAACTGCAGAGCAATTTTCGTTTCGGCCGTTTCCCTGTTTACTGCAGCGATTCTATTCATGCCCGTCCCTCCACAAAGGCTTTCATCTCGTTATACCAGGTATCATTTTCCTCGCGCAGGCCCATGGAAATGCGCAGGCAGTTTTCAAGGCGCGGTGCCTTGCCAAAGCTGCGCACGCCGATGCCTTTTTCTTCCAGATACTGGTTTAATTCCTCCGCTTTGGCATATTTAATCAGAATAAAATTCGTTTCCGAAGGGTAAACCGTCACGCCGGGAAGTTTGTCCAAAAGGGTGGTCATGCGCTTGCGTTCGGCAATCATCATCTGAATGCGCGGCACATATTCATGGCGCATCTGATAGACAATATCGGCCGTAACCAGGGACAAAACATTCATATGATAGGGCATATAGGACTTACCAATCATTTCCACGATTTCCTTGCTGGCCAGCATATAACCCACGCGGGCAGATGCTAAACCATATGCCTTGGAAAACGTCCGCGCCACAATCAGATTCGGGTATTTTGTTAGCAGCCCCACTGCCGTCTGACCATAAAATTCCATATAGGCTTCATCAATCAGCAGCGCGCAGTTTTTATGGATATTGGCCGCAATGTATTCGATATCAGCCAGAGCATAAGCCGTACCTGTCGGATTATTGGGATTGCAGATAACGGCAAGTCCTGCCTTTTCCTCGTTGATGACCTGCACGAATTTTTCTTTATCCAGCGTATAATCTTCATTCAAATCAACAGCGATTCCCTGCGCCTGTGCCGCTTTGGCATAGATACCATACATGGAAAAAGAGGGCACAGGATAAACGATTTTTTTTGCCTTAGTGCCGCCAAAGCAGAAAAAGAGTTTTTCAATGATTTCACTGGAACCATTGCCGAGCAAAACATTTTCCTTTTGCAATCTGTGATTGTCGGCAATCTGCTCGCAGAGGTAATCGTATTCCTCATTGGGATAGCGGTTAAAGGCCACACGGGAAAGGCGGCCCATCACGCGGTCCTCGACCATGGGCGGCAGATTCATATTGCATTCATTGGCATTTACTTTTATCTGCCAATCCCGCTCCACCACATCATAGGACGGCATATCCTTCAAACCGGTACGGTATTTTAACATCAATTCTTCCTCCTTAAACGAATGGCATTAGCATGGGCCTGCAGGCCTTCTGTCTCTGCCAGACGGATGATATCCTCGCTGACTGCTTCCAAAGCAGGCTGCGTATAGGAAATCAGGCTCGTGCGCTTCATAAAGGTTTCCACGTTCAGCACACTGTAATAACGGGCCGTGCCGCCCGTGGGCAGTACATGGTTCGGCCCCGCAAAATAATCGCCCAATGGTTCCGGCGAGTACGCGCCCAAGAACACGGCGCCTGCATGGCGCACATAGGGCAGCAGCTGGAAGGGTTCACGGGTCAAAAGTTCCAAATGCTCCGGCGCCGAGGTATTGGCAAAGCGCAAAGCCTGCTGCATATTTTCGGCAATGACAATGAGTCCGTTGCGCTCGATGGATGCGCGGGCAATTTCCTGACGCGGCAGTTTTTGCAGCTGATTTTCCGCTTCAATAGCCACCTGGCGCGCCAACTTTTCACTGTCGGTAATCACGATACTTGAAGCCAGCGGGTCATGTTCGGCCTGGCTCAACATATCGGCCGCCGTATAGACGGGGTCAGCGCTGTCGTCCGCCACAATCAGGATTTCACTGGGGCCCGCCAGCATATCAATATCCACATGACCATAGACTTCTTTTTTCGCCAGGGTCACAAAGATATTGCCCGGGCCGGTAATCTTATCTACGCGCGGAATACTTTCCGTGCCAAAGGCCAACGCAGCTATCGCTTGGGCGCCGCCGATTTTGTAGATTTTCTTCACGCCAGCGAGTCTTGCCGCAATCAGCACATAGGGATTGATGGCGCCATTTTTCGGCGGCACCATCATAACGATTTCGCCAACCCCTGCGACAACTGCCGGCATAGCGTTCATAATGACGGAAGATGGATAAGCCGCCGTGCCGCCGGGCACATAGATACCTACTCTATCTAACGGAATCAATGATTGGCCCAAAAGGGAACCATGTTCGCGATAAGTCATCCAGGAATTGGGCTTCTGTTCCTCATGGTACCGGCGCACGTTTTCCGCCGCCTTCTTTAAGGATTCAAGCACCTGTGGGTCAGCCTGCGCCTCTGCTGCGGCAAATTCTTCCTCCGTCACCACTAAATCCTTGATATCGCAGTCCACTTTATCAATGAGTTTGGTATAGCGCAGAACAGCCTTATCACCTTCAAAGCGCACATCACGCACAATCTGTGCCACGAGTTCTGCCGCCGTCATATCCTTGCCGAAAGTTGCCTTATTGGCTTCCCGGATTTTCGGGCTCAGTTCCACCTCATCAAAAGCAGGCTTCTGCAAAAGTTTATTGATGGCTGCTTCGCCTAATTCACTTGCCTTGACTATTTTCATTGTGCCGCCTCCGCTTCTAAGACCTTCCGCAAATCTTCCACCAGACTATGAATCCGGTCGAATTTCAACTTAAAGCTCACCCGATTAGCAATCAGCCGTGCCGTGGCTTCCTGAATGGAGACGATTTCCTCCAAATCATTTTCCCGCAAGGTCGTGCCGGTTTCGACAATATCCACGATGCTTTCGGAAAGCCCCACAATCGGCCCGAGCTCGATGGAACCATTGAGTTTGATGTATTCCATCTGCATGCCCTGCTGACGGAAGAATTTCTCGGCAATATGCGGGAACTTCGTCGCTACACGCGTATGATTGTAGTCCATGAGTTTGGCCCGCTTTTCTGCCTTGGGCACGGCCATCATCAGGTGGCATTTGCCAAAACCCATATCGAGAAGTTCATAGACATCCTTCTCGGCTTCCAGCAGCACATCCTTACCAATCACGCCGATATCGGCCGCCCCATATTCCACATAGGTGGGCACATCAGCGGTCTTGGATACGATAAATCTTATCTTCTTCTCCTCATTGCTGATAATCAGCTTGCGGGATTTATCCGATAAACCTTCGGCAGTATAGCCGATTTTCTCCAACAGCTTTGCCGACAGGCCAAAAAGCTTGCCCTTGGGCAGTGCTATGGTAAGGTATTCCATTTCAGACTTCATGCACAGGCCTCCATTTCTATCACGTTTTGACATGTCAGATTTGACTTGTCAAATGTCAATTGTCAAATGTCAGTTCAGTTCATCCGCCGCCCGCAAAAGGGCCAGTTCCGGCGGGTCATTCTCTGTTTTTTTTCGATGATGGCAGCGAATAATTGCCGCTTCTTCTTTCATGCCGATGCCTTCCAGCTTCACTGCACCGATTTCGGGGTGCTGGTAATAGACATAGAGGATATGTCCCAGCCAGCCTGTCTTTTTTTCTGCCAGCTGACGGGCTTTGACTGGCGCAAAATGCTTGACCAGTACAGCCAGCACCTTGCCCATAATATCCATATCGCCCTGCACCCGCCCCACATCATGGAGCAGAGCTGCCCGCAGGAGTAAATCTCTATCCCCTGCCAGTGCTTCTCCCCAGAGCCGCATGGCCGTTTTCGCCACATTTAAGGCATGGTACTGGTCGGCAGGATGCATGGCGTAAAACAACGATTGCGCCGCCGCGGGCAAAGTTTCCTCCACCCAGGCTCTATCCGCCATCGTTATCCGGGCGGTTATGGCCCGGTAAAACTGCTTAACCCGCTGTATCATGCGATATACTCAAAAGCCGCATAGTTCTTTGCCTGCTGGCTTTCTTTGGCCGCAGCTTCCGTCTGACTGCTGACCGCCAATTCCACGGACTTACCCTGCTCACGCAGCTGCGCCGCACGTTCAATAGCCGTCGTTTCCTTGCCTGCTGCATAGCCCACATAGACATCTCTGGGCAGGCTGTGCATAGGCAGTTTCTGCCGCTCAATGGCCAGCAAAATGCGCTCAATGCCTAAGGCAAAGCCCGTTGCCGGACAGGCCGTACCAAAGTCGGCCAGCAGATGATCATAACGGCCACCGCCGCAGAGGGGATAACCCAGTCCCGGCGCATAGACTTCAAAGACCATACCTGTATAATAGCTGAAATCCCGGATGATGCCCAAATCAAAGCGCACATACTGTTCCACCTTATAGGCTTTCAGCAGGCGATAGATTTCTGCGAGGTTATCGAGTGCCCGGCGGCTCTGCTCGTTCAGTGCCATATCGTAAGCCTGCTTGAGCAAATCCTCGCCACCGTTCAGCAGGGGAAGTTCCTTTAATACCTGCTTGGCGTTTTCCGGCAGGTTCAGTTCATCCACCAGCTGATTGAGTTCCACCAGATTGCGGCGTTCCATGGCCGCCTTCAAATCTTCCTGTTCCTGGCTGCTCAGACGGTATTGATTGAGAATGCCGTTGAGGAATTCCACCTGCCCCAGGCAAACCGTAAACTCTGTCAATCCGGAACGCAAGAGTCCCGTAACCGCCAAAGCCACCACTTCCGCATCGGTAGCCGGACTGCCGGGGCCCATAAGCTCGACACCAGCCTGATAGAATTCGCACTGGCGGCCCGCCTGCGTCTGTTCATAGCGGAACACGCTACTGATATAGGAGAGCTTCAATGGCAGCGGACTGTCCTGCAGACGGGTGCTCACCAACCTTGCAATGGGCGTAGTCATTTCATGGCGCAGAGCCAGAGTCTGATTTGACTTGTCAAAAAGCTTGAAGAGATGGTCGCCGATATTCTGGCTGCTTCCAAGTCCTAAAGTATCAAGATACTCAATGGACGGCGTCACCACTTCTTCGTAGCCCCATTGGGCAAAAAGCTCGGCCAGCCGGGTTTCCACCACCCGCTTTCCCGCCGCTTCTGCCGGCAGGAAATCTCTGGTTCCATAGGGAATTTTCAGTACGCTGTTATCTTTTTCCATGAACACTACTCCCCTCAATATGTCAGCTTAATCAGTCGGCCTTATCCGCCGGTATTCTGTCGAGCACAATCTTGTAGCCATCCGCGCCGTAATTCAGACAGCGTTTCACCCGGCTGATGGTAGCCGTGCTGGCACCCGTGCGGGCCACGATATCATCATAGATATGCCCCCCCTGCAGCATACGCGCCACTGCCAAACGCTGAGACAGGGCTTTTAGTTCGCTGATGGTACAGATATCCTCAAAGAACTGATAGCACTCCTCCAATGATTTTAACGATAAGATGGCCTCAAAGAGCATATCATTCTGCTCATCACGCAGTTTCGGATTAACCACTTACCTCTCCTCCTTATTTTCTTTTTATCTTTATTCCTTTAGTTTGCGAAATTATGTCACTCATTATAGCATAACCGTAAACAAAAAAAAAGCCTCCGAAAGATTTTTTTGCTTTCTAAGGCTTTTTGTTTCACAATGTCATTTTGATAAATACATTTATCTTTGTACTTTCACCCATGCGGAGAAAGTTTGTGCGTACTGATTGCTGCGATTGGCTTGTACATAGGCATAGAATTTGCGGATTTGCTCGGCGCGTTTACGAATTTCTTTGCCCTTCCAGTTGTCCTTTTTGCCGGGAGCAAAGAGATTCGTGCCGCCCAGCGCATAATGACGTGCCACAATATCATCCAGGGCCACAGCGGGATTGCTTAAAATATCATAGAACACCGCAAAGGTCGTGGTGCGGCCATGGCCGGCATGGCAATGAAAATGCAGCCAGGCATTTTTCGGCAGGCTCTTATAAAATGCCATAAACGCATCGACCTCATCATCCGTTGGTGCCATCTGGTCGGTAATCGGAATCCGTTTGTAACGCATGCCGAGACGGGAAGCCAACGCTTCCTCTGTTTCAACCTTCTCTACTTTAACACTGCAGGCCGAAAAGAGTTTGGTATCGGTTTTGCCCATCGGCACAAATGTCAATTCCTTGCCCACCAGAGATTGCAGCCATTTGCCCTCGGCCTGTTTTACAGCCGCCGCTTTAAGATTGGCATTGCCCCTGTTCTTTTTCATGTACTGGCTTACGGGAATGTCGCCATTCACAAAACCATGGGATTCCTTCCGCAAATCCACCACGTAGATAACCGCATCACTGCCCGTAGCTGTACAAATCTTATCCCGAATCAGCGAAAGACCCGAGCCGGAGAATTCCGCACTAGCAGAACATCTCAATTTATCGAGTCCCTGCCGGGAGGGTACCGGCTGCAAGGACTTCGTAAACGTATCCGTCATAAAGCGCAGGCTGCGGGGAAATACTGCCCCGGTCTTGGCATCGAGCCTTAGGACGGCTTCTTCTTGTTTTGCGGCAGCCTGTACTGCGCCCATCAGCAGAATCAGCAGGCAGGATATTACCGCCAGTATTCTGCAGCCGGATTTTTGTAACAGATGACTTCTTCCCAACATAGATGATACAACCTCCTCGTCTTTCAATCTTCTCGTTAATTGGGCACGCAAGATTTTTTTCGTTCATCCCCTTCCCCAATCATCAGCGTCATGCGGTTCTCATCCCCGCTCACCCAATAATGGCGGCGCGGGAATTTAGCCGTGATGGATTCGATGAAATACTCCCGGAAGGAGTGCTTTCCCTGCAGAGCTTCCTTGATGATGTCATAGGGCTTGCCGTTATCCCGGACAATCATGGTGATATCATCCTCCGGACTTTTCCCGAGCAGAATGGAAAACTCCAGCTGAAAGAAAGCACCTTTAGCCCGCTGATTGGCATGCATGCCAATTTCCTCCACCAGCAGCGCCAGCAGATTAGCGCGGTGAACCGAAAGACCTCTGGCTGCCATCATCCGCTGCACAAGTTTGGACAAGCCAATCACCGCCTCAACGCTGCAGTCGATATCATAGGAATACTGCCGCGTCAGCATTTCCCTGTCCAGAAACAAACGGCCGGATTTACGGGTCCACCATAAGTTGAAGGCGAAGGCGGCCAAAAAGGCGGCGCTTGTTCCCAACATCATGCCATTCAGCGAATAAGCGGCGCCCAGTTCCATGCCGATGTAGGGAAAGCCCAACAAGAGCAGGAATTTCAGGCAGGCTCCATAATTGCGCTTCTCGATATAGATATAATAATTGCTGTACATAAGGGTAGAGCCCAAAAACACGATGAACAGCAGAAAGCAGCAGACGGCCATGCTCACTTCAGCGACCATTTGCTCATCCCTGACGCCAAAGAGCTGGGGCAGAATGCCGGACACAGCCATCCCCAACACCATAATGGCCAAACTGATTATATTCGTGGCCCGTATGCCGGTAGCCATGGTCTTCTGTATGCTGGGCAGATTGTTTTCCGCATGATATTGACAGACCATGGGCTGCAAACAGTCCACCACGCCCGTATAAAGCGCCACAATAAATGTCAGCAGATTCACCGTCACCGTTACCACGATGATATGGGCCTCGCTAAAATGATGCAGGACACAGCTGGATAAAGCCAGCGGCAACAGAGCCAGCAGCAGGGTATCCAGGGAATGATAGAAACTGTAAAAGACGCCATGGAGCACATCATTCGTATTCCAGTACCAGCGAAAATGCAGGCGGCTGTGTCCGCCCCACAGGAAATAAAGCTGAACGAGAACGGCTGCCCCCAGGCCGCAGGTGGTAGCAATACCGACGCCCATAACGCCAATGCGCAGACACAGGCAGATGTCCAGCAGGACATTGACCACAAAGGCGCAGACAGATCCCACCACGCAGACGCGCTCCTGCCCTTCCGCCACAAACACCGTATAGAAAAAGACATTCAAAAACATCAGCGGCGCATAGAATAACAGCCCGTCGTAATAATCCTGGACATAGCCCATAAGCTGCGAGGAAATATCCCAAAAGCCCAGCAGATGCGTGCGCAGCGCCCACATGCCCAAGGCAAACAGTCCGCCCATCCCCAGGGCCAGCATTACTCCCATGCTGAACAATCTGTCTACCTGCTCCCGGTCCCCCCGGCCCATGGCATAGGAAAGCATCATGGCCAATCCGTCAGCGATGAGATAACTCACAAAGATGATAAAGGTAAGCAGCGGAACGACCAGGGTCATGCTCACAACGGCTTCTTCCCCCACCAGCTGCCCAGCCGCCACGTTGTCCGTCAGAATCAGGATATAGGCACTGACCATGGAGAACATGGCCGCAGTAAAAACCGCGCGGAAACGGCTGGAAATAACGGTCTTAGGACCGAAAAGATGCCAACTGTTCACGACAGAATCTCCGCGAGACAGCGATTTTCTGTCTGCAGGGCCAGCAGGACTTCATCAAAGGCCTCGGCATACCGCTGCATCATCACCTCGGAATAGCGGCTGCCATCATAGGTCAGCGTCAGGATGTAACTGCCATCATCGAGGCCAGTCAGGGCGATATCCAGTACATTTTCAGCAGCCGAGATTTTATTGGCCGGCAGCTCCTGAATGGCAATGGGCTTGCCGTCGAGAACAAACGCAGCTTTGATATCGGTATTTTTTTGCAGGATAAAGCTGGCACATTCGCCTTCCCAATCATTCTTATACACCTCATCCAAACTGTGCGCATAGGATTCGCCCTGCTTGACTTTCTCCTCCACGACCTGCAGGAACTGCGCTGCGGTCATCGCCCCGTCAATAGCACTGCGAATGGGCAGCTGATTCAGCATCAGCCCCATCAGGCGGAGTTCCTTGGCAGAGGTACGGGCATGATGCACCCAGCTCATGATGACTTCCTTTTCCCCTGTCACCTTGGCCATGGCCAGCATTGCCCCGGCCAGCATAAAACTGTGTTCATTGGCACTGCTGTCCCGGAAGAATTCATGCCTAATGTTCTGAATATCATGGACGACCTGGCTTTCATGCCATTTGCCATCATCCTGCCGGTCCATGGGTGGCAGGTGTTTCTTCGTGTCAAAGCCTGCCAGCTGCTGGCGCCAATAGTTATGGCCTTCTTCATCTTCCTGCTGCAGCTTCCGGCTTTCCTCCAGCACATATTCCGCATAACTGCCGGCCTGACGGCGAATCTTCCTGCCCTGATAGCGCATATCCATCTCCCGCCAGAAAAGCACGCAAACACCAATACCGTCCAAAATGGCATGATAAAAATCTTCATAGATGAACTTGCCTGACGGTGTCACCATCAGGTAAATGCGATACAGCGGCCGGTCGATAAGCTGAAAGGGCTTTTCCAGTTCCAATTTGCGCTGGGCGAAGGCCTCCTCTGACAAGGTCTCCACCACCACTTTTTTCACACTGCCATCAAACCGCTGGCAGATTTCTCCCGTATCGGGGTGGAATACAAGACGGCAACGGAAAATATCATGGGCATTTAACACCCCATTCACCGCTTCGGCCAGCCGTTCCATATCCACACTGTCATCGAGCTTGCCTAGCGCGCCCACATTCATCATCGTGGAATTCGCCTTGTTGAAATGGGTATCCACCAGCCAACGCTGTATCGGACGCAGCGGATAAAACCCATTGGTGGTATCCTGTACTTCTGCATCCTGCCCCGTATAGACAATCTCCATAATGTTACCAAATCCGGTAACGTCAAAAACTTCCTTAACACTTTGCCTGGGGTCTTTGATGAGAAGCCTAGCACCCACTTTATCCGCCTTTTTTCTGGCCAGCACCAAGGAACGCAAGCCTGCCGAGGCAATATAATCCACCGCCGAAAATTCCAGCTCAATCGTCTTGCAGTTCTCCGGGATATGGTCGAGTTCCCGTTCCAGAACCGGAGCCTCTACGGCATCCAACCGGCCAGCCAGCTTAAGCTCCCATAATTCGCCCATAAGTTTTTTGGTAATCTCCAATGACATTGTATTCACTCCATCTGTATCCTAGGTTATCTTATTCCACACGGCGGTCCTCGCCGTCCGTTATAACTTTTTTCCAGCCATAATATTGCGCATACATGAGATTATGGCTGCCTTCGGGACGGGGTTCCAGGTCGGAGCCCCAGGCCAGCACATCGGTATTCCAGGTAACACAGGACCAATGCTCACATAGCTCATCAGCCAGGGGAAGCACATCGATTTGATGAACCACCACCAGTTCCTGCTCCTTATGCGCATTGATATAGTCTATACGGCTCAGCCACTGCTGGCGGACATCCCATTCCACATAGCAGAGAAGGCCCGCTGTAAGGAGCCCTAGAGCCAAACAGCTGGCCAGCACCATATGGCAGGCCCCTTTATACTTCGAATAGAACACCTTCAGACTAGGCAATAGTTCCTTTAAGGCCGAAAGGGACGCGGCAATCACCGCCACTGTGGAGAAAAAGCCCGCCCTTGCTGGCGCCATCGGCACAAACATCATGACAAGCATGACACCCAGCGCACCGGCCACCATGACCGCCTGAAATTTGGTCACTTTATTCCAACGCTGTCCTTGAGGCAGCTGCCGCAGATAAATGCCAATAAGCAGCACTAAGGGCAACCAGAGTTTTGTCACCGGCCAAAAACATTCCCAGAAATTTATGCGAAACATCAACGGCGTCCAGTACATATCCGCAGGCAGTCCGGGATTGTACTCAAACTGCCGCTGCAATTCCAGCCGCACCATTTCCCCGGGAGCCTCTACCAGCATAATGCCGCCCAGACACAGGCAGATAAAGCCCGCCACCATCCAGGGCTGCAACTCATGCTGCCGCTTAAAATGCCACAGGGCGAGCAGGATGATAAGCCCCGTCGCTGCCGCCCCCGTTTCCACGGACCAGCCGGCGCATAAGCCGCTGAGTGCCATCAGCGGCACCGCCCAGATGGGCGGCTGATTCCAAAAATCCGGACGCCAGTATTTCAAGGCAAACGGCAGCAAAAAGAGAAATTCCAGCAGCCCCATCCATAAAAACACGCAGCTGCCGCACATCCATAAAGTCGTCAAAAAGGGGTCCGGCAGCAGGAACCAAAAGCAAAAGGCCAGCCAGAGCATATACGTCCTGTTCATCTGCCGCAGGGAAAGGCCTGTGCCCATGCGGAACACCAGCAGCATAAGACCACCAAACACCAACGTGTTCAATACATTGAATAATTCCTTGCCCTGCCAGGCAAACAGCTGGGTAAGTCCAATCCCCAGTATACGTCCGCCCCAGGTCATGTAATGGGACCACTGACTGACGATGATATCACCAAAAGAGGTTATGCGTTGGCGCATCCCCACGCCGTCCAACAGATTTCCCCGGTCAGCCCCATCCCAGATAAAGGCATAGGGAATATCATCCGATACCATGGGCAACATCCAGTTGCGCAGAAAAAACAGTCCTAAAAAAAGCAGCAATATCCCCTGCCATGGTAAATATTTTTTTACCATTCGTTCTCCTCCCCATATTTTCCCCAGTCAATCTCCTTGTCTATGATAATCCCCTTGAGCCCATGATATTGAGCATAGATATTGGAACGATTGTCCTGCGGATTGCTTTCCAAATCTGCCCCGAACATCAGCAATACGTTGGTCAGGGAGCGATTCCCCGTCACCTTATCCAGCTGCCAGGGAATTTCGATAGCCGGAACGACAATCAGGTCGTCCTGCCGATGCTCGGCAATGATTTTCTTACGCTCCGCCCACTGCTGATTGTAAGAGGTTTCAATAACGAGGCAGATGGCTGATGCCATTAGCCACACAGTTAGGCTGGAAATCCCCAGAACGGCCAGACAAAATCGCGCTTTGGCCTTTGCTGCGCACCAAGCCTCAATTTGCGGCGCAATGGCCCGCAGAGCTGCCGCAGAGGCAATCAGGAGAAAGATGACGGCATGGAAGCCGGCATGTGCGCGAAAATCCGGCGAAAACATCATGGCCAGAAGCACCAGAAAACTGCCACTGACCCAGAGCAGAATATACCGCGTCAGCGCCTGCCGCCGCTCCCCTTTCCACAGATAGAGCAGGATGGGCACAAATAGCGGCAGTTCCCCGATGAATACCGGCAAAAAGCCTTCCACAAAATTATACAGGAACATTACAGTCGTCCACATGAGCTCCGGTGGCATGGTATAATCCGGCTCCAGTTCCTGCATAAGCTTTAAGCGCATGTAGCTGCCAGGCGCCAGCAGCAAGAGAAGCATTCCTGCCACCAATCCTGTAAAACCTGCCAGCTGCCAGCTCTGCAGACGTTTCCGCTGGTAAAACAGCAGAAGAAACGCCAAAGTCAGCAATACCGTAACGATGCTGCCGGCTTCAATGGACCAGCCTGCCAATAATCCCAGAAAGGCCATGAGCGGAATATGCCACCATTTCTTCTTTTGCCAGAAACCATCCTTCCAATAGGCAAGGCTATAGGGCAGCAGAAATGCGCAGATAGCCGCCGCGGTCCAGATGTACACGCATGCACCAGTCAGCCAAATCATGGTATAGATATAAGCAGGCACGGCAAAGAACATGCCAAGCAGCAGCCAGTAAAGCCCGGCCTTACTTTTCTCCGGGGACTCAATCCTGCCCGCCGCCAGCCAATAGAGCAGACAAATTAGCAGTACAAAGACAGCGGTACTGGCAAAATCAAACAAAAAGCGTCCCCCATCCGCTTGCCAGGCAAAGAACTGCACGAGAAAGAGCGCCGGCACCCGGCCGCCCCAGGTAAAATAGTGCGACCACTGGGAGGTGCAAATATCCTGCAGCGAATGGATTCTCTGCCGGGGTCCGATGCCGTCCACCAGATTACCGGCAGCCGCTCCATCCCAGATAAAAGCATAAGAATAATCATCCCCCACCATGGGCATCAGGATATTGCGCCAGAGAAAGATACCTGCCCCAAAAACAAAAATCATCTGCCATGTCAGCCGCTGCCACAGGAACAGCCATAGGCCGTATAACCTGTCCGTATACTCATTCATCTTCAAACATTTCTCCCCATTCCCCTAAAATTTCTTTCCCTTTCCTGCTACTGCCATATAGAGCACCGGAACAATCAGTACCCCGAGCAAGGTGGCCAGCGTCATGCCGCCCACCACAGCAATCCCCATATTGCTGCGGGCACCGCTGCCGGCACCACTTGCCAAAGCTAACGGCAGGCAGCCGGCAATAAACGCCACCGAGGTCATCAGAATGGGCCGCAGGCGCAATTTGGCGGCCATCACCGCAGCACGGATAACCGAAGCCCCCTTCTTTTGCCGCTGTTTGGCAAATTCCACAATGAGAATGGCATTTTTCGCCGCCAGCGCCACCACCAATAAGATGCCGATTTGCATATAGATGCTGCCGGGCTGTTGCGCTATGAGTTCCGACAGAAGTGCACCGCCAATGCCCACAGGCACGGACAGAAGCACTGCCCAAGGCAGCCGCCAGGATTCATAAATAAAGGTCAGACACAGGAACACAAAGACCAGCGACAGCAATAAGAGCAGCGCCGTTTCCTCTTGTGCCTCCTTGGCATGGCGGCTGCTTCCCGCCCAGGCCATATGGAATCCATGTGGCGCAGCTTCCTGAACCACTTCTTCCATGGCATCCATAGCCTGTCCCGAGGAATACCCTTCTCCAGCAGAAATCTCGAAGTGGATGCTGCGCACCCCGTCATAGCGGGATATGCTGGCAGGTCCTGATGAGCGTTCCGCTTTGACCAGCGTATCCAACGGCACCATCACGCCATCACTGTTGCGGACGAACAGGAAGCGCATGTCAGCTAAATCATCACGAAAGGGCTTATCGGCCTGAACAATCACCTTATAGACATTTCCATAGCGGACAAAATCATTGACTTCCTCGCCACCCAAATTGACCTGCAGAGCACTGTAGACATCGGACATATTGACTCCCATAAGTTTTGCCTTATCCTCGTCTACCGTAAAATCTGCATAAGGCGTGCCGATAGAAAAGTCCGCCTCAACCTCATCAATTTCCGGACGCTCTTTGGCCAGGGCAGTAATTTTATTGACCACCGCCCAAAGCTCCTCCTCCGAATGACCAGAAACATCCTGCAGCTGGAGATTCGCACCGCCACTCATCCCCATCTCGGGAATAGCCGGTGGATTGATGCTTAGGACCACAGCTTCGGGCACAATCTGCGGGGCGGTTTCATCCAGCCAGTTCAGCAAATCATCCACACCCTGCCCATCTGCCAAGCGCTCTGACCAATCCTTCAAAGCCACAAAGAGTATCCCGGAATCCGAACGGGTATTGTCTGCCATCAAATCCACGCCGCCGATACTGATAACGGCCTTTACCGCTTCATGGGCCTGTAATTTTTCCGACAGCTGCAGCATCGAATCGATGGTATGATTGAGCGATGTGCCCGCAGGCAGTTTCAAGCCCGCCATGATATAGCCCTGGTCCTCTTCCGGCAGGAATTCCCGGGGCAGCAGCAGATAAAGCCCCACCGTGCCTGCCGTAAGCAGCACCAGCATAAGCAGAGCCAAGCGCCCCCGGCGCAAGCATACGCCCAGAATGCGCTGATATTTCCTGCCGACCCAGGCCAGGCAGCGGGCAAAATGAGCCAATAGCCAATTCTTTTCCGCCAGCTGTTCTTTGCTCCGCAGCAATAACACACACAAGGCAGGCGTTAAGGATAACGCCGCAAAGGCGGAAAGTCCCATGGAGACCACCAATGTCAGGGCGAACTGCCGGTAAAGAGTTCCCGTCATGCCCGGCAGGAAGGCCACAGGCACAAAGACCGCCGCCAGCACAAAGGCGATAGCCAGTATCGGCGCCTGCACTTCTGCCATGGCAGCTGAAGCCGCTTCTTTAACCGGCAGGCCGCGTTCCAGATGACGGGACACACTTTCGATGATGACAATGGCATCATCCACCACGAGCCCAATGGCCAGAATCATGGCAAATAAAGTCAGCAGGTTCAGTGAGTAACCGCAGAGGTAAAAGAAAAAGAATGTGGCAATCAGCGAGACCGGCACCGCCAGCAGTGTGATGAGCGTAGCCCGGCCATTGCCCAGAAAAAGATAGACGATAAGCGCCACAAGCAGCAGGGCCTCCCCAAAGGTATAGGCAACCTCCGCCATAGACTCCTCAATAAAACTTGTCTGGTCCACCACAATGCGGTATTCCATATCTGGTGGGAACATCTCCTGTGCCTCCGCCAGTATCTTCTTCACTTCGCTAATGGTCTCCAAAGCATTGGCACTATCCGTCAGCGAAATGCTGAAGGAAGCCGCTTCGAGGCCGTCCTGATAGGAAGCATAGCGGGTATCCTTCTTTCCTTCCGCCACAGAGGCCACATCCTGCAAGCGGACAATTTCACTGCTCTTTTGCGCAGGCAAAATAATTTGCCCAAAATCTGCCGGGGTTTCCCGGCGGTTCATCACCCGGCCGGTCAGCTGATGTTCCTGCTGACCCGCAACCGGCATCTTGCCCAAAGTACCGGCCGCCGGCTGGGCATTTTGTTCCTGAACGGCAGAAAGCACATCATTGACCGCCAATTTTTTGGCCGCAAGTTTATCCGGCTGCAGCCAGATGCGCATGGCGTAATCTTCCGCGTACTCATCCACACTGCCCACACCAGACACCCGCTTTATCTTGTCCAGAAAATACGTCTTGGCATAATTCTGCAAAAAAATACTGTCATAGGTGCCATGGGGAGAACACAGCGACATGGCAAAAACCATCCCCGGCAGGGACCGGCTGGTGGTCACACCGTGGTTCTGCACCGTCTGGGGCAGTGAAGGCATCACCGTGGCAATCCGGTTCTGCACACTGGCCGCCGCAATCTCGCCATCCACTCCCGGGGCAAATTCGATGCTCAACTGATACTCGCCGGAGGCATCTGAATTGGAAGTCATGGAACGCAGACCGTTCAGCCCGCGGATTTCCCCTTCAATGATAGTTGCCACCGTATCCTGCACGGTTTGCGCATCGGCTCCCTGATATGTTGCCGACACGGAAACCGTCGGCGGCATAATGCTGGGATATTCCGCCACCGGCAAGCGAAAAGCGGCCACAAGACCAAACAAGGTCAGCAAAACAGCCAGCACTACCGCTTGCAAAGGATGACGAATAAAATATTGTGCCAATAAAAACACCTGCCTGTTATTTCTCTCTTCTTATCCGGCAGGAATTAAGCTCCCTTTTGGACGGATAAAATACTTTTATATATTCGCCTATAACAGGTGTTTTTCCTGCCCCCGATTGCTAAATGTCAAAAATTCCCCACAAACATGCATTTTTACAAAAAAACTGCCCTTTTCCCCAAGGAAAAGAGCAGCTATAGCATAGGTTATTCTTTGAATTCGATTTTTCCGTTCATACCGGATTTAATGGTAAAGGACGGGTCAGCGGGCAGGGAGATTTTGACAATGGTCAGGGATTTTGACTTGTCAACATTTGACTGGTCAGATTCTGACGCGTCAGCTTCCGGGGTATTGATATCCTTCACGGTGCCCTGAAGCTTATGACCGTCGATTTCGTAATTGACAAATTCTCCGAGCCGTACTTTGGCCGCCTGCGTTTCTGTGAGTTTGGCTTCAAGCCAGGCATCGTTGCTGGCCTGAATGCGGGCTATTTCCTGATTGTTCTTGAGCTCGCTGTCAGCGGCCAGACCGTCGGCCAGGCGCACTACACCGGAGGCTGTAGCTACGATTTCCTTGACCTGTTGGTCACTCTTGGCATTGGCCAAAGCTGCTTCCGCCTGCTTCACCTGCAGTTCCGCCTGTTTCAGCACCTCGGGACTCGTGGGAATCACCGTGGTCTGCGTCGATACGGAAGGAGCAGAGTTTGCCGCTGCCTGGGCAGCAGCATAAGCCGCCGCTGCTTCATCCCTCTTCGCCGCGCTGATGGCGCCCATGCTGAAGAGTTCATTCATGCGCTGCATGCGGGCATAGGCATTGGCCGCCCGCTGCTGGGCACCGCTGTCCACCACTGGTGCCGAAGGCTGTGCTACAGTCGTTCCCTTCTGCAGCTGCGCATAGCTCTGCTGGGCCAGCTGAACATTCTGCTCGAGCTGCGCGATATCTTCCGGGGTAATCTTGGATTCTACCCGCGCAATGACAGCTCCCTCTTCCACATAGTCGCCATCCTGCACCAGTACTTCCGTAATCTTACCATCCCCCTTGGCGCTGATTACCGACTCGTTGCCAACGACTACCGCATCACTGACGGTAAAGCCGCGCTGATTGTGCTGATAAAGGTACAAGCCACCGCCAGCCAATGCCGCCAGCGCAATCAAGCCCAGCAGGCCAAAGCGGATAAAATTTTTCGCTTTCTCTGTAATATCTACTTCCATCTATATCCCCCCTTGGGATTTTATTACCATAAAGTGCAGTTTGTAGGTTAGTTCGTGCCAATAATATTCTGTTCATACGTAGTCAGGGGTGAACGGGGGAGTAATTTTTCTGTTTTCCGCTAAACGACCCCCTCGCGGAATAGCGCTGTCCAGCTACTCGCGCCGGGCAGGCCAACGGCGCTGCTTTCAGCGTATCTACTTAGCAGCTACCTGCAGGGGCCAGCCTTCACTTCGTTCAAGCAGTCGCTCCCTACAGAAAAATCACTCCCCCGTCCGCCCCCAGCTGCGGCCTATACAATTGCCACGAACTCGTCTCTCCCGTAACAAGAACATCGATGTACTTGCTCCTTGTCATCACGAAAATGACCTTTGACATGGACATCACTTAGGGCGGAGGTGGTGATGCTTTTCGCCGTGGAACGACTGTCCGAACACAGTGAGGACTGGCCCACAAGCAACATAGACTAAACACTGAGCTGAACATACGCGCCGCCGGTCTTGCCCGGCGCAGGTAACTAAAAAGCCCATACCTTTACTTGTGGGTCATTTAGTGCAACGGCGAAAAGTATTACCACCTCCGCCCCCACTGAGCTGTAACAACTAAAAATAATCTCGCAATAACATCGATAAACTGCAATCTACTCAAAAGCCCGTTGACACTTCTGCCAGCGGACTTTTAAGTTAAGGGAATTTTTCAATCCCCTTATTTATTCACTTAGCCCAGCTGAGCCTTAATCACTTCTACAGCCTTATCAAATGCCTGCGGCAGTGCTTCTGCATTCTTGCCGCCAGCCTGAGCCATGTCCGGACGGCCGCCGCCGCCACCACCGACAACAGCAGCTGCTTCCTTGATAATCTTGCCGGCATGGATGCCCTTGGCATTGGCTTCTTTCGTTGCCTTAACCACGAGATTTACCTTGCCATCATTTGCGCAGGCCAGAACCACAACGCTCGGCGTATCGAGCTTGGAGCTCGTCATATCGGCAACTTCACGGAGTTCGTCCATGCTGCCGGCATTGGTCTTGCCGCAGACAACGTTCACGCCGTTTACTTCCTGCAGACCAGCAATGAGTTTAGCCGCATCGGCCTTGTCACGCATAGCAGCGACTTCGTCGAGCTGCTTCTGCATAGCCTTCATTTCGCCCTGCAGCTTTTCAATCTGTGCCGGAACTTCTTCTTCCTTGGTCTTGAGCTTGCTAGCAGCTTCCGCCAGCACTGCCATCTTAGCATTGGCATAGTCAAGCGCAGCCTTACCCGTGATGGCTTCGATACGACGCACGCCGGAAGCTACACCACTTTCGCTGACAATCTTGAACATGCCAATCTGGCCGACATTAGCTACATGAGAGCCGCCGCAAAGTTCCATGGAGAATTCAGGAACCTTGACCACACGTACCACATCACCGTATTTTTCGGAGAACAGTGCCATAGCGCCTGCTTCCTTGGCTTCCTCAAGGCTCATATGGGAAATTTCCACATCCTGACCCTTGAGGATTTCGTTGTTGACGAGTTCTTCCACATCAGCGAGCTGCTGAGCCGTCACCGGTTCAAAGTTCGTGAAGTCAAAGCGCAGGCGTTCCGGCGTAACGGAGGAACCAGCCTGGCTGATCTGGTCGCCAACGACCTTCTTGAGAGCAGCCTGCAAGAGATGCGTAGCCGTATGGTTGCGGGCAGAAGCCAGTTTCTGTGCCTTGTTGACAGCAATCTGCACTTCGTCGCCGACTTTAAGCTGACCTTCTTCAACATAGGCCACATGGTAAACCGTGCCATCCGGCAGTTTCTTGGCGTTGCTGACGCTGATATGACCGAATTCAGAAGTCAGGATACCTTCGTCACCAACCTGTCCGCCGCCTTCTGCATAGAACGGCGTCGTCGTGAGGATTACACCAGCTTCCTGGCCGTCGGTGATTTCGTCCACCAGCTTGCCATCCTGCCAGATAGCAACAACCTTGCCTGCCGTAGCCTGCTCATCAACCGTCAGCTTGCTGACATCGATGGAGGACAGGTCAGGCACAGCCACGCGAGTGTTTTCGGCACGAGCGTTGCGGGCGCGGGTGCGCTGCTCGTCCATAGCCTTGTCAAAACCTTCTTTATCAAGCTCCAAACCATTTTCATGGAGAATTTCTTCCGTCAGTTCCCAGGGGAAACCAAAGGTATCGTAAAGGCGGAAGGTAACTTCGCCATCGAGCGCCGTCTTGCCGGCAGCCTTAACCTTTTCGATTTCGGCGCCGAGAAGTTCCATGCCCTGATTGAGGGTAGCTGCGAAACGGTCTTCTTCGAGGCTGATAACCTTCTTGATGTAGTCAGCCTTGTTAACGAGTTCTTCAAAGTCCTTGGCACCGCGGTAGATTTCCACAGCAGCGTTGACTGCACCTTCGAGGAACTTGTCCTTGATGCCGAGCATACGGCCATGACGGATAGCACGGCGCAGGATGCGGCGCAGGACATAGCCACGGCCTTCGTTGGAGGGCAGAATGCCGTCCATAATCATGATGGCCATGGAGCGGGCATGGTCAGCGATAACCTTGAGGGAGATATCCTTTTCGGCATCTTCACCATAGGTCACGCCGGCAACGCCTGCAGCATATTCAATAATCGGGTACAGGAGGTCGGTTTCAAAGTTGGTCTTCTTTTCCTGTACAACGGAAGCAAGTCTCTCCAGACCGCAGCCCGTATCGATGTTCTTATGGGCAAGGTTCTTGTAAGAACCATCTTCCTGCTTGTCGTACTGCGTGAACACGAGGTTCCAGATTTCAAGGTATCTGTCACAGTCACAGCCAACAGCGCAGTCCGGCGAGCCGCAGCCGCGTTCTTCGCCCAGGTCGATGTAGATTTCGGAGTCCGGACCGCAGGGGCCGGGGCCGATTTCCCAGAAGTTATCTTCCATCTTAACGATGTGGTCCTGCGGGAAGCCCGGCTGGGATTTCCAGATTTCGATGGCTTCATCATCATCCGGATAAACCGTAACCCAGAGTTTGTCCTTCGGCAGTTCAACGACTTCCGTCAAAAATTCCCATGCCCAGGGAATAGCTTCGCCCTTGAAGTAATCGCCAAAGGAGAAGTTGCCCAGCATTTCAAAAAACGTCTGATGGCGGGCGGTACGGCCGACATTTTCGATATCGCCGGTACGCACGCAGCGCTGACTGGTCGTCACACGCGTGCGGGGCGGCTTCATCTTGCCCGTGAAGAACGGCTTCAACGGTGCCATACCTGCACCAATCAGGAGCAGGGTCGGGTCATCCTGCGGAATCAGCGAGAAACTCGGCAGGCGAAGATGCCCTTTCTTTTCTGCAAAGAACTGCAAATAAGCTTCGCGCAGTTCGTTACCACTCATATACTTCAAACAAATCTACCCCCATATAGGTATTTTGCAGCAGATGGGCTCTGCTGTAATTTACAAACTTAACGTTCCTATTTTAGCACAAAACAGGCCATAAATAAAAGGGCTTGCGGTAATTTTTGCAAATTATCCGCAAAGCCCTTATGCTTATCCATTATTTTCACCATTTCCCCGGCGGGAAATGATTTCTTCCTTGATGTCCTCGTAGAAGGTGTAATGTCCCCGACAATGTTCCTTGCTGTAATAGAGAGCATCATCACTGCGCTGCAGCAGGGTGTCCAAAGTCACCGCTGCCTGATCCGTGGAAGCCACCCCGATACTCATGCCCAGCCCGCGAAAACTGATGTCCTGATTGAAAAATTCCCTGGCGGCCTTATAGAGCTGGTCCAGCTTATACATCAGACTCTTCCGCTCCGGCACAGCAAAGATGGCCACGATGAACTCATCGCCGCCAATTCTGGCGATAAAGTCCTTGGGGAACGCATTTTGCAGCAGTTCCGCCACCGCCATCAAAGCCGCATCACCATACTGATGACCGAAGGTATCATTGAGCTGCTTGAACTGGTCCAAATCCATATAGCAGAGGGTCAGTGCCCCGCCGCTGTGGCTGCGGTGATGGTCCACAAATTGATAGAAGTACCGCCGGTTCGCCAACCGCGTCAAATCGTCTGTGCGGGAGAGCAGGAGAATACGTTCCTTATTGGCGTATTCGTCGGTCACATCCTTGGCCACGCCAATATTGCCAATCATCTTGCCATCTTCGTCAAAAATCGGTGCCTTATAGGTTTCCAACTGCCGCAGGCCTAGTTTGGAATGCAGCACCTGCTCCTGAAACAGTGTCGGCTTGGGATTGGCGGCAATCGCCGCATCCGTTTCGAGACAGACATACTCCCCTTCCGCATACTGCTCCGGACTGATGCCCCAAATCTCATAATGCTTTTTGCCTTCCACTTCGGCCATGTCCTTGCCCACCATCTCACAGAAAGCCTGATTGACTTTGAGATGATGACCTTCCATATCCTTGAACCAGACAAAGCCCGGCATGGTGTCCACCACCGTCTGCAGGCAGTTGCGTGTATGCCAAAGCTCCTTTTGCTTATAAAGGTCTTCCAATAAGTGCTGACAGAAGAACGGCCAATACTTATCAATGCCCTTAAGCGGCCACACGCGACAGGCACGCGCAATTTTGTCCGACGATAAATCATCCAGTTTGTCGGAACAAATGATTAAGCGCGTATCCGGGCCAAATTGCGCATCAAATTGTTCAGTATCCCCGTCAGCGTCGGTGTTTAAGATCACAGCAGCGCATTTTCGCTCGGCCATCGATGGCAAAGCAGCTAAAGAATCCACCACTTCCAGCTCCACCTGACAATTTGCAGGGATATCCGCACTCTTCATAGCCCTGACTGCAATCTCTGGCATACCCGCCATAACGACCAAAAGATGACAACGGAACATATTTATACACCTCGAACCAGTTGCTTGAACCGATAAAGAGCCCCACGATTTACTCATGGGGCTCCATAAATTTCTATAAGGTATTACTTATAGGTATAGTATCAAAGAGAACCACCATTGTCAATTACATTTTCGCTGTTATCCCTATAAGATTAAATATTAAACGGCGCAAAGAGTTTCCGCAGGTAATTGAATCCTTTGCTGATGGCCTTTAACAGCGGCTCCATGGTCTTAGGCTGACGAATGGCCAGCTGCAATACCTTATGCCGCAGATTCCGATATTCTGCATCGAAGTTTGCCAGCTGCTCCTCCATCTCCATTTCCACCGACACTTCAGGAATATTAGAAGGCTGAACCTCACTGGCCCGGCCATGAATGACCACAGCATCGCCACGGAAGGGAATATAGGCCTCGCCCTGATACTCCTTCTGAATCCGCCCCTTCAAATACTCCTGCCCCTGTGCCTCACCGTGAACGATAAAGATTTTCGCCGGCTTGGGATTCTGGAAATTGCTAATCCAATCCATAAGCTGGTCGGTATCCGCATGAGCCGAAAAGCCGTTCATAACCTGAATCTGCGCCTTGACCGCCACTTCCTCACCCATAATCCGCACGCGTTTGATGCCTTCCACGAGACGGCGGCCCAAACTGCCTTCCGCCTGATAGCCCACGAAGAGAATCGTGGACTCCGGCCGCCAGAGATTGTGTTTCAGATGGTGCAGGATGCGGCCGGCATCGGCCATACCCGAAGCCGAAATGATGATGGCCGAACCTTCGGAACTGTTGAGTGCCCGGGACTCTTCCGGCGTCTTGCAGATGCGCAGCTGCGGAAATTCCGTCAATTTCTCGCTGTTGCCAAACATCTCAATGGCTTCTTCGTCAAAGTCCTGATAATTCTTCAAAAAGATACGGGTGGCGTTGATAGCCAAAGGACTGTCCAGAATAATGGGAATATCCCCATCCAACCGTCCCTGCTTCCAGAGATTATAGAAGTAATAGAGCAGGGTCTGGGTGCGGCCCACCGCAAAGGAAGGAATGATTACATTGCCGCCCCTGTCCATGGTATCGTTGACGATTTCGAGCAGCTTTGTTTCCTTGTCGTAGGTTTTGTGTTTGCGGTCACCATAGGTGGATTCCACCACCAGAAAATCTGCCCCTTCAATCACCGTGGGGTCCTTGATGATGGGCTGCTTGGGCTGGCCCAGGTCACCGGAGAACACGAGCTTGGTGGTTTTATCCCCTTCCGTCACCATCAGTTCCACAATGGCCGAGCCGATGATATGCCCTGCATCAAAGAATTTTACCTGCACATTGTCCCCCAGAGAAAATTCCTGCTCATAGGGCATGGGGACAAAATGCTTGAGCGCATCCATGGCATCGTCGATGGAATAGATGGGCTCCACCGGTTCTTCGCCCCGCCGCTGATTCTTGCGATTGAAGGATTCCGCGTCGGACTGCTGGATAAAGGCCGAATCCGGCAGCATAATCTGCGCCAGGTCACAGGTGGCCTGGGTAGCATATACCGTGCCCTTAAAGCCTTCCTTTACCAGTTTCGGAATCAATCCGCAGTGGTCCACATGGGCATGGGTGAGAATGACCGCCTCAATTCCCGCGGGGTTAAAGGGAAAATTCTCGTAGTTGTGCTCGCGAATCCGCCGGGCTCCCTGAAACATGCCGCAATCGATGAGGAATTGCCGTTCCTGCGTTTCGAGCAAATAGCAGGAACCTGTCACCGTATGCGCTGCGCCTAAAAATTCCAACCGCATAAAAATCCGCTCCTTTCAGGATTATACTTGTATAATTCCTTAAAGGAGCGGGAAATTCCTGCTTATTTATTTTTCGCCAATCAGGCGGACTTCCGGCTGCAGTTCAACACCATGCGCTTCCTTGACGCGCTTCTGCACTTCGCGGATGAGGTTCAGCACATCCGCCGCGGTGGCGCCGCCTTTGTTCACGACGAAGCCTGCATGCTTGGTGGAAACCTGCGCGCCGCCCACAGACAAGCCCTTAAGTCCCGTCTGATCGATAAGCGTACCGGCAAAGTAGCCCTCGGGCCGCTTAAACGTACTGCCCGCGCTGGGCATTTCGAGCGGCTGCTTGGACTCACGGCGCTGGGTAAAATCCGCGATACCGGCGCGGATTTCTGCTTCGCTGCCGGGCACCAGTTCGAGTTCCACTTCCACGATGGCTTCCCCGTTATTCTGGAAGATGCTGTGGCGATAGCCCAACTCCAACTCCTCCAGAGTGTACGTCTTGATTTCCCCGGCACGGGTAACAGCCTTAACGGCCTTGACCACATTCTTGGTCTCTCCGCCATAAGCACCGGCGTTCATAAAGACGGCACCGCCGATGCTGCCGGGAATGCCACAGGCAAATTCCATCCCGGCCAGACTGTGCTGGGCAGCAGCTTCGGCCACATCCTTGAGCAGGGCGCCAGCCCCTACGGTCATCTTCGTACCATCCACAGCAATGCTGCTGATGGTATCGGCGAAGTTTACCACCACGCCGCGGATGCCCTTGTCGCTGACCAGCATGTTGGAGCCATTGCCCACAAAAGTCAACGGCAGTTCATATTCCTGCACGAGCTGCAGGATTTTCTGGGTTTCTTCCAAATTGGCCGGTTTTATCAGGCAATCTGCTGGGCCGCCAATCTGAAAGGTGGTATGTTCACTCATGGGAGCGTTCAGCATAATCTGTTCCGGCTGCAAAAATTCCCGGCAGGCCCCGATGAAATTCTCATTGATCATCTTTCGCATTCATTCCTATCTTACATTACTTACTTTTTCCACATGCGCAGGCCCGGGCCCACTTCTGCGAGCTGCCCGAAGTCAAGCTGCCGCAAAGCCTCATAGGCCACTACCGCCACCGCGTTGGAGAGGTTCAGCGAGCGGGCATCCGCAATCATGGGAATGCGCACGCAGGAATCCCAATGGGCGTTTAAGATTTCCTCAGGAATCCCCGCCGACTCCTTGCCGAACACCAGCATATCCTCGGAGGTGTACTGCACTTCCGTATGGGCATGCGGCGCCTTGGTGGAACAATAGTAGAAATTATGGTCGGGATATTTTTCCAGCACTTCATTGAAGTTCTCGTGATAATGAACCTTCACCAAATGCCAGTAATCCAGTCCCGCCCGCTTCAAATGCTTGTCATCGGTGGAAAAGCCCAAGGGCTTTACCAGATGCAGCTCAATGCCGGTAGCGGCACAAAGACGGGCAATATTGCCCGTATTGCCGGGAATTTCCGGCTCGATTAAAACAATATGCAAAAAACTTACACCTCTTACAAATTGGCCAGCACTTCCAATGCTTCATCACTGGTCATCAATATTTCACGTGGCTTGCTGCCGACATTCGGCCCCACGATATTCAACTCTTCCATCGTGTCAATCAGCCGCCCGGCCCGAGTAAAGCCGATATGGAAGCGCCGCTGAATACTCGATGCCGATGCCTGCCCCGTACTCATGACGAGATTGACCGCATCAGCTAGCAGCGCATCGGTCTTGGGTGCACTGCGCGCCCCCTTGCCGCTGTCTTCCTCTGCCGCCTCGGACATTTCCTTTTGGGTAAAGGCTTCGATTTCCTCGTTGGGTTCCATTTCCTGTCCCTGTGCGCGGATGAACTCGAGCAACTTTTCCACTTCCTCATCGCTAATAAAGGCGCCCTGCACGCGGCGGGGCTTGGACGCGCCAATCGGGAAGAAGAGCATATCGCCGCGCCCCAACAGTTTTTCGGCACCGCTGCGGTCAAGGATGGTACGCGAGTCAATCTGACTGGACACCGCAAAGGAAATTCTTGACGGCACATTGGCCTTGATGATACCCGTGATAACATCAACGGACGGACGCTGGGTAGCCAGCACCATGTGAATACCAGCCGCACGCGCCTTCTGTGCCAGACGGCAGATAGCGTCTTCCACATCATGGGGCGCGACCATCATCAAGTCCGCGAGCTCGTCGATGATGATGACGATGGCGGGCATCTTATCGTCCGGGAAGCTGTCGTTATAGCCCTGCATATTGCGGACACCTTTTTCCGCAAACTTGCTGTAGCGCTTCTCCATCTCCTGCACCGACCAGTTGAGTACCGATGCCGCTTTCTTGGCGTCGGTAACTACCGGCACCATCAGATGGGGTATGCCGTTGTAATTGGACAGCTCGACCATCTTGGGGTCCACGAGGATGAATTTGACTTCATCCGGCTTGGCCTTAAAGAGAATACTCGTGATCAGTGTATTAATGCAGACGGACTTACCGGAACCTGTGGCACCAGCCACCAAAAGATGCGGCATCTTGCCCAAGTCGGCAAAGATGCCCTGCCCGCCGATATCCATGCCGAGGCCCACGGTAAGTTTGGACTTGGCCTTGTCAAACTTGGCATTTTCCAAAACTTCGCGAAGCTGCACGCCTTCAAGCTCCTTATTCGGCACCTCGATACCAATGGCGCTCTTGCCGGGAATCTGTTCGATACGCACAGAAGCGGCCGCAAGTCTTAGGGCAATGTCGTCCGCCAAATTGGTAATCTTGCTGACCTTCACTCCGGGAGCCGGTTCGAGTTCGTAGCGCGTAACGGCCGGTCCATGGCAGGCATTGAGAATGGTAGCCTTGACCTTGAAGTCAGCTAGCGTCTGCTGCAGCACCCGGGCATTATCGGCAATTTCCATTTCCAAGGCCGTATTCTTGGCCTTGGCATGCTTGCTTAAAATCTCCGTGACCTTCGGCAGTTCATAGGGCTTAACCGGCTTGGACGGTTCTGCTGCCGCCTGCTCGGAGCCATCCAGAATAGCCGCCGCAGGCCGGATGGGCGCAATCTCCCCATAGCTGGGCATCGCCGTACGCTTGGCCGCATCCTTCATGGGCTTAGCCGAAGGAGCCACCGGTTTTGGCTGGGCCACATTGACAGCAGGCTGACTTGTCAAATTTGACTGGTCAACTGTTGACATGTCAATTTCTGACATGTCAACTTCCTCCAAATCAACGCTTTCTTCCTCCGCCCCATCATCCGGACGGCCATATTCAATGGTAAACTGCGGCAAGTCCTCTGCCTTTGTTTCCATTTCAGGTGCGGGTGTACTTACTGCAGGTTCAGCCACCGTCTCGGCAGCTGCCGCTTTTTCTTCTGCAGGCGGCTCGGCAAAATGGTCATCCGTTTCCTGATTGTAGAAGGAGGCCTTGACTTTCTCCACGACCTTTTCCTCTACCCGTTCGCTGACATCAGCGACCTTTTCATAGGCCACCGCCATGGCCTTGCCAGTGACAGCGGCACTCTTGGCCGCCGTGCGCTGCGTGCGCAGGACGCCGTTCGCCAAAGACCAGGTCGTGGAGAGCAAAATGGAGCCAATCACGCCTGCCCCGAGCAAAATGATGGAACCATCCACACCGAAGAACTTCCGCAAAATTAAGAGCAGCCCGCCGGCCATAAGGCCGCCGCCCCGCGGCAGACTCTCCGGCAGAATTTCCGCTCCTGGTTCCACGGCCATATGATGCCAGATGGCCAGCACCGACAAAAACAACAGCCCCAGCCCGAAAAACCGCGGCGAATACCGCAGGCCATGATGCTTGACGATATACTGATAGCCAATTAAGAGAATCAGCAGGGAAATCACGATGGCGCCAATGCCAAACATATAGTTCAGGCATTTGGCAAAGTAGAGTCCCACAAATCCCACATTGAGCCCGCAAAGACCACAGATGGAAATCAGGCTTACCGCTGTCAAAAAGAGGCCCCAGAGTTCATATTTGCGCTCCGGGCTTCCGGGCTGCTGGGCCGGAGCCCGCTTCTTCCCGGAAGCCTTTCTGCGCCGCGGAGCCGTCTTGCGCTCCGTCGTCTTCTTATTCAAGGGATCACCTCAGTACTTACTTTTTGAGGCGGTCAGCACAACGCTGAGCCTCGTAACAAATCCGCTCTTCGTCGAGGGTTTTGAGTTCATTTTTCTCCATAATCACCTGACCGCCGCAGATAACCGTATCCACGGAACCGGCATTAGCTGCATAAACGAGCAGGGAAACGAGATTGTTACGCGGGAACCAGACCGCGCTGTTCATATTCCAAAGCGTAATATCGGCCTTATAGCCAGCCTCCAGACGGCCCAGACCTTCAATATTCACAGCCTGCGCACCGTATTCCGTGCCCATCTTCAGCGCTTCAAAAGCAGGAACAGCCAGCGGGTCATACTCGTTGACCTTATGCAGCATAGCGGCGAGATTCACTTCTTCGAGCATATCCAGATTGTTGTTGGAAGAAGCACCGTCCGTGCCCAGAGCCGTCACAACACCTTCTTTGAGCAGGCGGGGTACCGGTGCAAAACCGCTGGCCAGCTTCATATTGCTGCCGGGGTTATGAGCTACGGCAATCTTGTGCTTCTTGATGATTTCAATATCATTGTCGTCGAGATGCACGCAGTGAGCAGCCAGTACATGGTCATTGTCAAAGATGCCCGTTTCTTCTACCCAGGCGAAAGGACGCTTGCCATACTGCTTAAGGGAATCTTCCACTTCTGTCTTCGTCTCATGCATGTGGATATGGATACCGGCGCCCAAATCCTGCGCAGCCTTGGCTACCTTCTTGAGGAATTCCGGTGGGCAAGTATAGGGAGCATGCGGGCCAAACATTACCGTAATCTTGCCGTTATTGGCACCATGGTAATCCTTATAGAGCTCCACATTTTCCTGCAGTTTCTGCTCCCCATCCGGAGCCACGCCGATAATGCCGCGGCAGAGCACACCACGAATGCCTGCATCCATAGCCGCCTCAGCCACACGGTTCATATAGGGGCCGTACATATCCGCAAAGGTCGTGGTGCCGCTGCGCACCATTTCCAGCATGGCCAGCATGGCGCCCCAGTAGATATCGTCCTCATTCATTTTGGCTTCAATCGGCCAAATCATATTGTTGAGCCAATCCATCAGCGCCATATCGTCTGCATAGCTGCGCAAAAGTGTCATGGAGGCATGGGTATGGGCATTGACAAAGCCTGGCGTAGCCAGATGATTCTTGCCATCAATCACCTTGCCCGGACGGAAATCCTCCGGCACATCGCCGATAGCGGCAATCTTATCCCCATCCAACATGATATTCGTAAGTGGCGTCGTGCCGTCCGGCTTAACCACATATACATCTTTAATTAACGTTTTCAAAATTACTTCCTCCTGTTACTCCATATTGAGATATGCCCGCTGTTCCGGCGTCAGCGTGTCAATCGCCATCCCCAAGGACTTTAACTTAAGCTCTGCCAGCTTCACATTGACTTCATTGGGCATCAGATGAACTTCCTTCTTAAGTTCCTTGCCATGCTCCAAGAGGTGCATCATCGAGAAGAACTGTACGCCAAAGGACAGGTCCATAATTTCTGCCGGGTGACCGTCACCAGCGGCCAGATTTACGAGGCGGCCTTCGGCCAGCAGGTAAATCTTGCGGCCATCTTTCTGCAGGAATTCTTCGATATTATTGCGCACCTTGCGGCGGGACTTAGACAGGCTCTCGAGTTCCGGAATGTTGATTTCGCAGTCAAAATGACCGGAGTTCGCGAGCATGGCGCCATCCTTCATGGATTCAAAATGACGCTTCACGATAACATCCTTATCGCCCGTAAGCGTCAGGAAGATATCGCCAATCTTGGCCGCTTCATCCATGGGCATTACGCGGAAACCGTCAAAGACCGCTTCGATGGCCTTAATCGGGTCAACTTCCGTAATCACGACATTTGCACCGAGACCGCGCGCCCGCATAGCGCCGCCCTTGCCGCACCAGCCGTAACCAGCAATGACCACAGTCTTGCCCGCAATCACGAGATTCGTCGTGCGCATGATGCCGTCCCAGGTGGACTGGCCCGTACCATAACGGTTGTCAAACAGGAACTTCATATAGGCATCATTGGCCGCAATCATCGGGAATTCCAGCTTGCCGTCCTGCGCCAGACCACGCAGACGGTGTACGCCCGTAGTCGTTTCCTCAGAACCGCCAACGATTTTCGGCAACAAGTCGCGATGCGTCGTATGCAGCGCATGCACCAAATCGCCGCCATCATCAATGATGAAATCCGGCTCAATCTTCAAGGCTTCATCAATGAACTTAAAGTATTCTTCTTCCGTGCAGTCATGCCAGGCAAAGACATTGACGCCGTCTTCCACCAAAGCGGCTGCCACGTCATCCTGCGTGGACAGGGGGTTGCTGCCCGTGATGGCTACTTCTGCCCCGGCATGCATAAAGACTTCCGCCATATAGGCAGTCTTCGCTTCCAGATGCAGCGTAATCACCATCTTTTTGCCAGCAAAGGGTTTGGTCCGGGAAAATTCTTCATCTACGGCACGCATCACAGGCATAAAGTTCTTTACCCATTCGATTTTATCGTGACCGCTTGGTGCAAGTTTAATATCTCTAATCATAGATTTCATGTCAGCAACCTCCCTAAATACAGTAAAAATCTCAACCTTAATTGTAGCACGAAAGACCTCTCGCCGTCACCCTATTTTTCGAGCCGCTGGTCCAGTTCCACATAATCCGTCAAATCCGCCACAAGTGGCGTAATGGAAATATACCCCTGCTCCGTGGCATAGATATCCGTGGCATTGCCCTTATCCCGGTCATAAATCTCTCCCGCCATGGTATAAAAGACCTTGCCATCCCGCTCTTCCTTCGTAAAAGCGTTCAGATAATCCCGCTTGCCCTGACGGCCAAAGACATACTGAGGCACACCATCCTTCAGGAATAAAGGAAAATTCATATTATAAAGGAAAGTTTTGCCACTCTCCGGCATCAAGGACTGTAAATCCCGCGCAAAAATCTCCGCCGCCTCATCATAGGAAAGCTCGCTTTCCACATCCAGAGACAAGGCAAAAGAGGGAATATCATGGAAATAACCTTCCATGGCCGCTCCCACCGTGCCGGAGTAAATGATATCCGTGGCCAGATTGGCCCCATGATTGATGCCGGAAATCACGAGGTCCACAGGCTTTTCTTTCGTCATAAAGGCTTCGATATATAATTTGGCACTGTCCGCAGGCGTCCCCCCCACGACCCAGGCCTCAATACCGTACTTTTCTTCCAGCTCCGCATCACGGGCCACCTCAATCGGCTTGCCGATGGTCAGCGCGTTACTCATGCCGCTCTGCTGTTTCATCGGCGCCGAAGCAATCACCTCATGTTCTTTATGCAAGGCCCGCACCAGGGCTTCAATCCCCGGTGCCTTAATGCCGTCATCATTGGATAATAAAATTCGCAAGCAAAAACCTCCTTCACCGTTGCACCGCAACACATCATTCCTATTCTACCAATTTTCCTCTTTTCTTACAATAATATTTGCGCTCACGCCCAAAAGAGCGTATAATAGTTCTGCAACACGCAAAATTCTCAGACGAGGAGATTTAGGAAATGGCAAATAGATTTTATGAATTGACGGTGGCCGGCTGCAAACGCTCGCTGCCCATTCTGAATGTCACGGACAAATTGGCAATTGCCGGCTTCATCATGCTCGGCGACCCGGAACTGACGCTGGCCTGCGCCAAGGAACTGGCGAAAAAAATTCCGGAAGGCACGGACGTGATTCTCACCGCAGAAACCAAGGGCATTCCCCTGGCTGCAGACCTTGCCCGCGAACTGGGCATGGAACGCTACATCGTAGCCCGCAAATCCGTCAAGGCCTACATGGAAAACGCCGTATGGGTGGAAGACATCTCCATCACCACCAAAGGCGTACAGAAACTCTGCCTGGACGGCGTAGACGTTGACCGCCTCAAAGGCAAAAACGTCCTGCTGCTCGATGACGTAATCAGCACCGGCGGCTCCATGAAAGCCCTCGCCGAGCTCACCGAAGAAGCCGGCGGTAAAGTAATCGGCGAAGCCTGCGTATTAGCCGAAGGCGATGCCGCAAAGCGCACGGATATCATCTTCTTGGAAGCTCTGCCGCTGTTTGAAGCAGAGTAAAACATAAAAACGAGGCAATGACAAAATTCGCATTTGTCATTGCCTCGTTTTTATATACGATACTTAAAACCTAGCCCCATAGCTAGCCAAAACATTTTCACCGTCACTGCTGCACCAAAAGTATATTCAGTCAAACCATGCATAATTACCCCGAGCAACACTGCTAGCATCAACAAAAACACCGGTTCCCGATACGCCCACCAGCCTTTTACAGCATATGCAAGCAAGTAGCCCCATAACGCCACCAATGCACTTAATCCCAAAATGCCTGTTTCTGCCAGGTAGTGGAAAAAATTATTATGGGCATGTTCCAAATATGGTTGTTTTGCCTCTGGCAAAATATAGTGTTTTTGATAATTTGTCCTAAAATTTGCATAGCCAACACCAGTAAACGGATGATCCATAAACATATGCCAAGCACTCTGCCACAATAGCCTTCTCTCAGTATTGGAATTCTCCTGAGCATTGCAAATAGAATAAACACGCTGTTGGAAGTCAGGTACCATATAAGTTATACTACTAATAATTATTCCAGCCACCAGCATACCCGCAAAGTATTTCCGCTTATCCCTCACTTGCAAATAAGCTATAACAAGAATGGAGCATACCGCTGCTAGCCAAGCCCCCCTAGTACCATTGAAAACAAAAGCCGCCAGTCCTACTACTCCAAAGACAACACTTCCCCAGAGAACTATTGCCTTTTTAGCTGACAGAAAAACCACCATAGTTGCAGGTAGGAATACAGATAATAGTGTCCCGTGCACCATAGTATTCATAAAACCTGAATATCGCCCATTTACAAAAGGATATGCCATAATCCCTTGGCCAATAGCACATAT
This sequence comes from Selenomonas sp. FC4001, assembly GCF_000701565.1. Taxonomy (NCBI): domain Bacteria; kingdom Bacillati; phylum Bacillota; class Negativicutes; order Selenomonadales; family Selenomonadaceae; genus Selenomonas; species Selenomonas sp. FC4001. The sequence goes on from NZ_JNJF01000005.1 coordinate 166,981, forward strand.
ATTATTCAAAAAAGCCGCTAAAACCATACATAGAGCAATATTAATCAATTTTCGTTTTTCATGCACACAAAACAACACTGCCAACAAAGGTATAGGACGATATATATATGCGTTGATAATATTCGTCAAGCCCTTCCCAGGCTCCAAAGCATTTAGCAATGATAATAATAATGCTATCAGTAGCAGACCAAGCAAACAAAACAAACTTTTATATTCAGCGAAAGCCTCTTTTACATCTTCATGATACCTGACCAATCGATGCAATAAAGCAGCTGTTACCAGCCCCAAAAAGATATTTGCACCAGCTACTGATATAACATTCATAAAAGCAAACGCGCACAAATATATGTATATACGTCTTTCTATAGCTTCCTTGCTAATATATTTTTTCATGATTATATTCATCCCCCAATATTTAAGAAAACCTACTTTTGCTATTTTTTTAATCACCTGACAAAAATGACAGAGCAGCCTTCATGCCATCCACGGCGGCACTCATAATACCACCGGCGTAGCCTGCCCCCTCTCCCATAGGATAGAGGCCGTTTACACCTTCGGCCAACATGGTTTCGCGGCTGCGGCAGATGCGGCAGGGGGCGGATGAGCGAGCCTCTACACCGGTCATCACCGCGCCTTTATCGGCAAAGCCTTTGATTTTGCAGTCAAAGTGCGGCAGTGCGCCTTCGAGTGTCTGCGTCAGGAAGTTTGGCAGGCAGTTATGCAAATCCACGGCTTTTACACCTGGCTGATAGGTAGGTTTGGTCAGGAACTGGGTGGAACCGGATGTGCCGCCCAGAAAATCTCCAACCGTCTGCACTGGGGCGTAGTAGTTGCTGCCACCGAGCTCAAAGGCCAGTTTTTCGAGCCTATCTTGCAAATTCATACCTGCGAGCACTTCCTGGCCGAAGTCATCAGGGCCCACCTGTACCAATAGGGCACTATTGGCAATGCCGGAATCGCGCTTGTAATTGCTCATACCGTTGGTGCAGACCTGACCTTTAAGAGATGTTGCCGCAACGACCTGACCGCCGGGACACATGCAGAAAGAGTATGCCCCCCGCCCAGTCTTAGGGTCTTTATAGGTCAGCGCATAGTCGGCCACCGGAAGTCGGGGATGTCCTACATCCTCACCATACTGTGCCCTGTCGATAAATTCCTGCGGATGCTCAATACGCACGCCAATAGCAAAGGGTTTTGCTTCCATCTTAAGGCCCTTGCCCAGCAGCATGCGATACGTGTCACGCGCAGAATGGCCAATACCCAGGAAAACATCATGACAGGCGATACGTTCCTCACCATTGACGATTACCGCCTGCACCTGGCCATTTTCGATTTCCATATCCGTCACCTGTGCCTCAAAGCGCACTTCGCCGCCCAAGCGGATAATTTCCTGACGGATGTTTTTCACCACGCCCTGCAGCAAATCCGTGCCAATATGCGGCTTATGCAAGTAGCGGATTTCCTCGGGCGCTCCGGCCGCAATAAAAGCCGCCAGCACATCCTGTATATGGCTGTCACTGATGCGGGTGGTGAGTTTGCCGTCAGAGAAGGTACCTGCGCCGCCCTCGCCGAATTGCACGTTGGAACGCTCGTTTAATATGCCTGTCTGCCAGAAACGCTCGATAGCCGCCTTGCGGCTGTCCACATCACCGCCACGCTCCAGTACCAAAGGATTCCATCCAGCCTTGGCTAAGGTCAGGGCCGCAAACATACCCGCGGGGCCAAAGCCCACCACGACAGGGCGCAATTCACCCTCCTTGCGGGAACGGAAGTTCGCGTTAACCGGCTTAGTCCCCGCCACCAGCTCCACGTTTTTATCCTTACGCAGTTTTTTGAGGATGTTTTTCTCCGGCATATTCACCGTCACATCCAGCATGTAAACAAACTGCACAGGTGCCCCATGGTAACGGCGGGCATCTACAGCCTTACGCACAATTACCACCTCAGTAACGGCCTGAGGTGGTAATTGCAAGCGTTTGGCTGCAAGTGTTGTCAGAGGGCGCTCATCATCAAAGGCCACCTGCAAATTTTTTATGCGAATCACTTGTAGCTTCACTCCATACTTTTTCCTGTTTTCTTATCCTTGACCACGATATGCACCAGCACATCATGGTTCGTCACCGTAACCCCCGGCGGCAGGGCCAGTTTTACGGTCTTGTCGGTGTTCTGCAAAACATCCGCCAACGTAATCTTTTCCGTGTTTACCGCCGTAAGACCGGAAATAATGTTTTCTGCACCGGCCACTTCAATCTGCAGCGGATTCGGCTTGATGGACACCAGTTCCAAATAAGCAGGCAAATCCGCCTCGCTCACGGGATGAATGGTAACAATTTTCTTGGTAAGCCCCCGGGCCATCTGCACCGTCACATACATGGTAGCTGGCTGGATGGTTACGCCGGAAACCTCCTTGCCATCGGCATTGATGGCAGTCAAGGGCACCTGCAAAGCAAAGTCTGCATCATTCTTGCTGGTCAGTCCCACATAGCCGATAAGGCGTTCCACCTCTTTCACGGCCGTGGACGGGCCTTCCACCATGACTTCAGAGCTGGCCTGAGTTACTTTGGCCACGGTCACGCCACTGGCGGGAGAACCATTGACGTTGATATCCGCCCGCACCTTGCGGCGCACAATGGGGTCAAGGGTGACTTCCACCGTGCCGGGCTGCACATCCACAAGTTCAAAGCCTTGGGGCATCTTGACGCGAACCTTATATTCGCCCTTGCCGGACTTTGCCTCCCGCAAGTCCACGCTGGCTTCAAAATTGACATCGCTGTTGCTGACAAAGAGGGAGCGTGCCCCGCGCACGGTAATCTTGACTTTATCAGTCCCCTGGGTAACCTTGTACCCCTCCGGCACATTGACGAGCTGCACCTGCGCCGTGAAGCTGCCCTCGGTGGACGGGTTCTGCTCATTCATCACATAGCCCCAGAGAATCACGGCCACCAGAATAGCTACTATCTTTGCTGCGATATTTCGTTGAATCAAACTGCGAAAGCGTGAAATCATTTCTTCTTCCTCCAGTTCATCACCATATCCTTGATGCCGGTGGCTGGCACTTCAAAGGCTGGCATCAGGACTTCCTGCAGATACTCAGGACTTAAATGCCTCATGATATGGCCGTTTTCCGCCACGGAAATGGTGCCGGTTTCCTCGCTGACCACCACAATAAGGGCATCGCACTGCTCAGACAGACCAATAGCTGCCCGGTGGCGGGTGCCCAGTTCCGTAGACAAGGTGCGGTTTTCCGTCAAGGGCAGAAGGCAGCCTGCGGCAATCAGACGATTGCCGCGGATAACGGAAGCACCATCGTGAAGGGGCGTATTGACAATAAAGACATTGAGCAGGAATTCTGCCGAAATCAAGCCGTCAATCCGAATGCCTGTGGCGCTTACGTCATTAAGCCCCATATTGCGCTCAATAACCAGCAGGGCACCTGTTTTCGTGGCAGCCAGCTGCTTCACCGCCTTGGTGATTTCGCTGACAACCGACCGGGCTTCCTCATCATCCAGCAGAGCCGAACTTCCTAAGAATCTTCCCTGCCCCAGATGCTCCAATGCCCGCCTAAGTTCCGGCTGAAAGACGATAGGCAAGGCCACAAAGAGCAGTGTCACGGTTTTTTGCAGCAACCAGGAAATGACATGCAAATCGAGCCAGCTGCAGACCATGGTCACCGCCAGCAGAACCAGAATACCTTTCACCAGCGTAATGGCCCGGGTGTCCTGAAGCATTTCATATACTTTATACAGAATTGCCGCCACAATCAGGATATCCAGCACATCGAACCAGCCAATGGTGGAGAGAATTCCATGAAATTGTACAGGCAAGGATAAATCAATCGGCATAAAACAAAACTCCCTAGTGTTACACTTCCGTTATATTGCTATCTACTATTATATGAAGAATTCGTGTCCTTTGTAAAGAACTCCTTGTTGCTATTGTAAAATTTTACGCTTTTTTTCTAAAAATAATATGAAAAAAGCCATCCCCAACAGGAGACGGCTTCAAAAAACTTATTTAATTTCGCGAATCCAACCTTCCGGTGCTTCCACCGTGCCCAGCTGCACACCACGCAGAGTGTTGTAGAGTTTGGTGAGAACAGGGCCCATTTCCTGCATACCGCTGGCAAATTCGATAGTCTTGTCCTTGGAAACCACTTTGCCCACAGGGCAGATAACGGCTGCCGTACCGCAAAGACCTGCTTCGGCGAATTCCTCCAATTCGGTGAACTTAACCGGACGGTGTTCCACCTTGTAGCCCAGTTTTTCAGCCAGAGCCACCAAAGAGCGGCGGGTGATGGAGGGCAGGATAGAGTTGGACTTCGGCGTCACGATGACGTTGTCCTTGGTGACGAAGAGGAAGTTGGCGCCGCCAGTTTCCTCAACGTAGGTGCGGGTAGCCGCATCGAGATACATATTTTCATCAAAGCCGTTTTCATGGGCCAGGATGTAGGGGTGCAGGCTCATGGCGTAGTTCAGGCCAGCCTTGATATCACCAGTGCCATGAGGTGCCGCACGGTCGAAGTCACTGACACAGATGGTGATGGGCTTAATGCCATTCTTGAAGTAAGAACCTACCGGCGTACCAAAGAGACGGAACTGATATTCATCCGACGGCTTAACACCGATAACCGGGCCCGTAGCAAAGAGATACGGACGCAGGTACAGAGCACCGCAGGACTCGTAAGGCGGAATCCAGTCCTTATTGGCCGATACCACCTGGTCTACGGCCTCCATGAACATTTCCTCCGGCACAGGCGGCATAACCAGGCGCTTAGCCGAATCCATCATGCGCTTGGCATTCAGGTCAGGACGGAAGGTTACGATACGGCCATCCTTCGTGCGATAAGCCTTCAAGCCTTCAAATACCTCCTGGCAATACTGTAAAATACCGGCACACTCATTGAGTACGATTGTGGCATCTTCTGTCAAACCGCCCTTTTCCCAATGACCATCCTTATAGTTCGCCACATAACGCTTGGTAATCGGCTGATAGTTAAAGCCGAGATTTGACCAGTCAATGTTTACATTTGCCATGCTAAAACCCCTTTTCTTTTCCTCAAAGTAACTACATTCTATTCCTGTAATACACAAATGTCAAGGATTTGCTGGCATTTTTACAAAAAAGATACCTATTTTACAAATCTGTTCCTGTTAACAGGACATCTGTTTAGCGGCTTGCCATCTGCTTCTGACGTAATTCCTTTAGGGCCTGTGCCAGATTTTCCCGAATATCGCTGGCCAGCAACGCTTCTCCTTTTTCGCCATAGGCAATGTCACCGGCCCGGCCATGGAGGTACACTCCTGCCAAAGGCGCCAGACCACTTTCCGTCTGTTTCATGAGTCCGGCAATGGTACCTGCCAGCACATCCCCGCTGCCTGCGGTTGCCATGCCCGGGTTGCCCACCGAGGTGAAGAAGGCCATGCCATCGGGATAGGCCACCAAGGTACACTCGCTCTTCACCACTAAGATGCACTGATACTCATTCGCCGCTTCCCGCACGATGGGCAGCAGGGATTCGCGAAGTTCCGGCACGGAAACGCCCAGCAGCCCCGCCATTTCCCCTAAGTGCGGGGTCAGCACCGGCACCTGAGGCAGCTTGCTCAAATCGTCCGGTGTGCTGTTAAAGGCAAAAATTGCATCCGCATCCATAATCAAGGGCTTGTTGACTCTGGCGGTAAACATGCGGATAAGTTCCTGCGTCTCCATGGCGCGCCCCATGCCCGGGCCAATCAATACCACATCATGGCTCTGCGCAAGTTCCAGCAGGCGGTTTAAGGCAACTTCACCGCTGAACATGCCCGGCGTACTCTCCTCCACCGGCTGAACCATGACCTCCAGTAACTGTCCGGCTAAGATGGGCTGAACGGAAGCAGGTACGGCAAGGGTCACAAGACCTGCCCCCGCCCGCAGGGCAGAGGTCGCCGCAAGGGCTGCCGCCCCAGTCATGCCAAGAGAACCAGCCACCACCAGAATTCTGCCGCAATCGCCTTTATGAACCGCTTTCCCGCGCAAGGGCAAGAGAGTCTGCGCCAATTTTTCATCCAGCAGGGACTGCTGAATTTTTTCACTCTGCAACAGATTTTTTGGAATCCCGATATCATCCACAATCAGCTGACCGGTCATCTCGGCGCCGGGACTTAAAAGATGCCCCACCTTGGGCAGTCCTAGTGTCAGCGTCATATCAGCCATGACGGCTACTGTAGAAACCTTGCCGGAATCGGCTTCCACACCGCTCGGAATGTCAATGGAAAGCACTTTCGCCCCTGCTTCATTGACTTCTTCAATAAGGCGCAGGACTTTCTTCTTGAGTTCCCCATTAAAGCCCGTCCCCAGAATACCGTCCAAGATGCCATCAGCAAATTTCAAGGCCAGATGGAGGCGATTCCAGTCCCTGTCCTCTTCGAGGCCGTGAACTTCCAGCCCCATCTTGTCACTGGCTTTCTTCATGCGTGAGGAGGCCGTCTTCAAGTGAGCAGGCTCGCAGGTCAGGAAAATCTTGATTTTCGCTCCCATATTGCTGAGATACCGCGCAGCAGCAAAGGCATCCCCGCCGTTGTTGCCGCTGCCAGCCAATACACAGATGGTCTTGCCGCTAACGCTGCCCAGCAGATGTTCCATAGCCTGGGCTACTCTGTGCCCCGCACTTTCCATCAGCAAAAGTTCCGGCAGGCCATATTCCTCTGCCGCCAATCGGTCAATCTGCCGCATGTCCTCACTTACTGCTATCTTCATCCTTATGCCTCCATTACACATTGCGCCGCCCCATATTCCTGCGTATGGGTCAGGGACAGCCAAATATTTTTCACGCCCTTAGTGCGGGCAAAATCTGCAAAATAACCACTTAAATGTACCTGCGGTGCACCCAAATCATCCGGCAAGACCTCAATATCCGTCAGATTGCCGCCCCTAAGCCCTGTGCCAAAAGCCTTTAAGACCGCTTCCTTGGCCGCAAAGCGGGCCGCAAAACTCTGCCCCGCCTGCTTGCCCCTGCTCCGGCAGTACTCAATCTCGGCTGCGGTAAAGACCCGCTCCACAAAATGCTGCCGGGCAATGGCCTTTTCCACCCGGGGTACCTCCACGATATCCATACCAATTCCCGTTATCAAAATAACCCCCTGTAACACACAGGCAAAGAATAAGCCGGCTTTCCAGCCGGCTAAATCCTGCCTTAATTAAAACGATGTAGTTGCCATATTGCTGCCTGCTGCTCCATTTGTAGAAGGTGTTGCAGGCGCAGCACTGTTTCCTTGCGTCGGCATGCCATCCGCACCAGTATCGGGCTGGGTAACCTTCTTGCCAGCCACAGGCTCATCCGGATTGAAGCGGTAGTTGCGGGCAATGAATATCTCTACGCGGCGGTTCTGCTGTTTGCCGGCGTCGGTTTTATTATCCGCAATGGGCCGGTATTCGCTGTAGCCAATGGCGCTGAACCTTGCAGGATTCAGCGATTTGTCCGCAGCCAGAATCGCCTTCATGAGATTCATGGCACGAGAAGCACTCAGCTCCCAGTTAGAAGGATACTGCGCCGTATTGATGGGCACATTATCCGTATGACCGGAGATGACCACGCGCTCCGGCAGGGAAGCCAGCATACCGGCAACCACCGGCACAATGGACTGGGCCTGCCCCACCAGCTGTGCTGATCCGGAAGGGAACAATGCCCGCTCCTTGATGCGAATCATCAAACCTTCCTCTGCCAGCTGCGTGCTGAGCTGTTCATCCAAATTATTTTCTTCAATATAAGACTGCAGTTTCTTCTGCAACTCTTCGAGCTGCATATTCTCTGCAAAATATGCCGAATTACCCAAGTCCTCATTGGAAGGCATCTCTGCCCGGCGGCCTACATTGGGGCCAGCCTTATCGAAGAACGAGGGGCCGCCCATGTTGAAGGCTGCCGTAAAGGCCTGCGCCAAATCTGCCATCTTCTTCTGGTCTGTCTGGGAAATAGCAAATAGTGCAATGAACAGTGCCAGAAGCAATGTCATAAGGTCAGAATACGGCAGGAGCCAAGGCTCACCTTCGTGCTCTTCATGAGGCGGATGATGTTTTTTTCTAGCCATCAAATCACTCCTTCTTCAACCCTTCACGTTCGGACTGAGGAATGAATACCATCAGTTTTGCTTCAATGGCCGTCGGAGAATCACCGGCCTGCAGGGAAAGAATCCCTTCAATAATCATACGCTTTTCACTTACTTCTGCCTTGGACAAGAGCTTCAACTTGTTGGCCATCGGCAGGTAAACAACGTATGCCGTGAAGATACCAAGAATCGTAGCAACGAATGCTGCGGCGATAGCATGACCTAACTTATTAACGTCGTTCAAGTTACCCAAAGCTGCGATAAGGCCGATAACGGCGCCGAGCACACCAAGGGTAGGAGCGTACAGACCAGCCTGCTCAAGCATGGCACGGCCTTCGGCGTGACGTTCCTGCATAACCGCCAGTTCTGCATCCAATACATCCCCGACGAACTCCGGGTCCATACCATCAATGACCATGCCCAGACCGGTACGGAAGAAGGGGTCCTCAATTTCCTGAACCTTGCCTTCCAACGCCAGAATACCTTCACGACGGGCAATCTGGGAAAGCTCAATAAAGAGATTCAATAACTCCGACTTTTCATGGAGGGACGGTTTGAAGAAAACCATCTTAATCAGCTTGGGCAGGTTTTTCAGCTGATTCATATTGAATGCCGTGAACAAGCAGGAGAAGGTACCGCAGATAATAATCAGGAATGCTGCCGGGTTATTCAGCGAGCTGATAGGCGCGCCCTTGATGATCATACCTACGAATACGGAGATAAGACCGCCTACCGCGCCAATGACAGTTGAAATTTCCAAGATAAAAGCCCCCCTAACCTTCCTTTGCTATTGAAGGATCATCATCTATTTTCGCACATACACTTGTACCTATTTTGTATAATTCCATATAAAGTGACAAAATCCTACTATAGCGTCAGAAAAATTTTTCTCTTTTTTATAATAAATTTTTGTTATTATATCATACATTCATCAAAAATATGGTATAATATATGAGAATAAAACTAGTTTATAGAGAAAGAAGCGATACGATGGAACTTAGACAACTTGAATATTTCCAGATGGCCAGCCGTCTGCGAAATATCACCAGGGCTGCCGAACGCCTCCGGGTATCCCAGCCCAACATCACCGTAGCGATTAAAAAGCTGGAGGCAGAACTGGGCATTCAGCTCTTTGACCGCAGCCAGAAGCAGCTTTCCCTGACGCCGGAGGGGGCTGTCTTTCTCAACCGCGTGGAACTGGCTCTGCGCAATATTCAGGATGCTGTGCTGGAAGTCAACGACTACAAGCAGCTCCAAAAAGGCACCATCAAAATCGGCATTCCGCCCATGATGGGTGCTTACCTCTTCCCCAAAATCTTCTCCAGTTTCCAGCGCCGCTATTCCCATCTGGAAATCTTCATGCATGAAGAAGGTTCCATGTCCATCCGGGAACAGCTGGAACGGGATGAGCTGGACTTCGGTATCATCATCATTTCCGGTGCCAGCAGCCACCTGCAGCTCCTGCCCATGACCAAGGACCAGATTGTCTGCTGCGTTCCCGAAGACAGTCCGCTGGCCCAGAAAAAGAGCATTTCCTTCAATGATATTGCTGAGGAAAACATCATCATGCTGAAAGAAGGCTCCTTCCTGCGGCAGACCATCCTCGGCAAGATGAAGGAAGAAAATGTAACGCCCAACATCGTGCTGGAATCCAATCAGGTGGTTACCCTGAAAGGACTCGTTGCCAGCGGCGTAGGCATCGCCTTCCTGCTTAACATGGTAGTAGAAGATACGCCCGGTGTCAAGGCTATTCCTCTGGCTGACCCCATTTCGGTTGATGTCGGCCTGGCCTGGAAAAAGGACCGCTACATCTCCAAGGCTGCCCAGTCCTTTATCGATTTCTGCAAAGACCTGCTCAAAGAGCGCAAGGCCAACAGCGAAAAATAAGTACAAAAAATCGACGGTTCAATGCGAACCGCCGATTTTTTTATGAACCAGCTTATGTTACATAACGATATGTGCCATAACAAAGCCCATGCAGCAACCAGTTGCTACACCGATAAGACCCGGAATCATAAAGCTGTGATTCAGGATGTACTTGCCGATGCGGGTGGTACCGGAACGGTCGAACCCGATGCAGGCCAGGTCGGAGGGATAAGTCGGCAGGAAGAAGTAACCATAGCAAGCGGAGATAAAGGACATGATCATCACCGGATCCATGCCTACAGACAGAGCCAGCGGCACAACGATGGCGATAGCTGCTGCCTGAGAGTTAACCAGCTTGGAAGTCAGGAAGGCGATGATGGCATAAGCCCAGGGATAAGCCGTTACAGCAGCACCGAGACTCTGTTTGAGGAAAGTCATGTGTGCGCCAAAGTAAGTGCTGGCCATCCAAGCAACACCGTATACGGATACGAGTGCTACGATACCAGAACGGAATACCTGGCTGTTGCCTACGTCCTTAGCCTTGATGTTGCAAGTCAAGAGAATCATAGCTGCTACGAAGAGCATAACCATCTGAATGACAACCGTCATGGAGATAGGTTTCATAACGCCCTTGGCATTCGGGAAATGCGGCAGCAAATCGGGGAAATTACCCAGGCAGGCAATTACGATAATCCCGGCAAAGAAGATGTACATTGCACGGTAATAAGTTGCCGGCAGTTCCTTGTCCAGCAGGGATTCCGTATCACCATACACATAGTTGCGGTTTTCCGGATCCTTGATGAATTCCTGGAAGCGTTCATCATCTGCCAGTTCCTTACCACGGCGGTAAGACCAGAGCGCACCGCAGAGCACGCCAAAGCCCGTTGCCGGAATGGAAACAGCGAGAATCTGGAGCACCGTGTAGTTGAAGTTATGAGCGGCGAAGAAGCCAACGATGGACACAACAGCTACCGATACAGGGGAAGCACAGATAGCCATCTGGGAAGCCACCGAAGCCACAGCCATCGGACGCTCCGGACGAATGTTCTGCTTGATAGCGATATCATAGATAATCGGGAACATGGTGTAAACCACGTGACCAGTACCGCAGAGCACCGTCAGGAACCAAGTCGTGAGCGGAGCAAAAATTGTAACCTGTTTCGGATTGCTGCGCAGGAATTTTTCTGCGTACTTCAGCATAACCGTAAGACCGCCGGACGTCTGCAAGAACCCGGCGCAGGTTACTACTGCCAAAATGGTGAGCATTACATCAATTGGCGGAGTACCCGGTTTGTACTGGAATACAAACGTAAAAATGATGAGACCAATGCCACTGATAACTGCCAGACCGATACCGCCATGGCGGACACCGAAAATCAAGCAGGCCAGAAGCACCACGAGACCTAATAACATTTCCATAATTATTAATCTCCCTTTCCTTAAAAATCTTGTTAGCAGATATTTCCCCTTGTGGTTTCTATTCGTCAAAGCCTAAAATTCTCCTGCTATCGCCAAAAAAATTTCATAACTTTTCTAAATAGTGCCAATAAACCTCAAATCTGCTAAATCACTTGCCCATTATACTACAAAGCCTATATATTAGTAAATACTATTTATTATAAAATATTTTAATGATTATTTTTATTTATCTTAACTTAACCAGAATTAATCATAAAACGCCATAAACTTCCAGATATGCGCCAATCTTCTCCAACTTGACATTACCCAAACAAATTCGTTATAATAACTATGTTATTAAAAGCATATTTAAGGCAACGGCGCCTTTTGCGACTCACCAGTCAAAGTTCAGCAGGATAGCTGTCTCTTTTTGACAGGTCAGGAACAAAAGGCGTTTTCTGTTGCGACTACTTTATGGAAAGAAGGTTACCTATGGAATTATTAAACTCTGTTGTGGATGGCATTAATACCTTACTCTGGTCTTATGTGCTCATCATCGTCCTCGTAGGCTGCGGTATTTACTTCACCCTGTCTACGAAATTTGTCCAGCTGCGGATGCTGCCGGAAATGCTGCGCCTGCTGACGGAAGGCATCGGCGCAAAAACCGAGGGTGGCGCTATCAGCTCCTTCCAGGCATTCTGTGTCAGTACTGCGTCCCGCGTAGGTGTGGGCAATATCGCTGGCGTGGCCATTGCCATTGTCACCGGTGGCCCTGGCGCCGTGTTCTGGATGTGGGTTATCGCCTTTATCGGCAGTGCCACGGGTTTTGTGGAGAGCACCCTGGCACAGATTTACAAGATTCAGCGTCCCGATGGTTCCTTCCACGGCGGCCCGGCTTACTACATCAAAAATGCCCTGCATCAGTCCGGTGTGGCTAAGCTCTTTGCCGTACTTTTGGCGGTAACCTTCGGCCTTATCTACAACTCCGTACAGGCCAACACGATTGCCCTGTCCGCAGCTACCGCCTTCAATGTACCTCAGTACGTAACGGCGGGCGTGCTGGCCTTCTTTACCGGCCTTGTCATCTGCGGCGGCGTACAGCGCATCGCTCAGGTTACGGAATTTCTCGTGCCCATCATGGCAGGTCTTTACATTCTCGTAGCCATCATCATCACCATCATCAACATCGACAAAGTCCCGGCCATGTTCGCCCTGATTTTCCACGATGCATTCTCGCCGCAGGCTGCTGTAGGCGGCGGTCTTGGTTCTGCAATTCTCACAGGTGTGAAACGCGGCCTTTTCTCCAACGAAGCCGGTGAAGGTTCCGTGCCGAATGCTGCCGCTACGGCAGATGTCAGCCATCCGATTAAGCAGGGTCTTATTCAGGCCTTCGGCGTTTATGTAGATACGTGGCTGGTATGTTCTGCTACGGCCTTTATCGTACTGCTGACAGGCCAGTACACGATTGGCGGCGAACTGACGGGTATCGCACTGGCACAGGCATCCCTGGCCAGCATCTTCGGCGCTTCCGCTCCTGCTGCTGTTTCCTTCATGATTCTCATGTTCGCCTTCAGCTCCATCGTAGGCAACTACTACTACGGCGAAATCAACATCGCCTTCTTCGAAGCCAAAGGCAAAATGGGTCTGTTCCTCTTCCGTGCGCTGGTTATCGGTATGGTAGTCTTTGGCAGCATGGCAGAACTTTCCCTGGTCTGGAACCTGGCCGACCTCTTCATGGGTCTCCTCTGCCTCACCAACCTCTACGCCATCAGCCGCCTGTACAAATATGCCAAGGTAACCTTTAGCAGCTACCTCGAACAGAAACGTCAGGGCATTGCCGAACCGGTCTTTGACCCGGCCATTCTGCCTGACGAACACGGCATCCACGCCTGGGGCGTAGACAAAGATTAAAACTGCATCCTAAAAAAGCTGGCCAGCGGCCAGCTTTTTTCATACCTGTATTTACTTAAAGAACACGGATTTGCCAATAAATTCCCGCAGCAAAGAGTTATTGGGCACATCATCTTCAGCGGTGATGGCGTCAAAATACTGCAAGATATCCAAGAGGCGTTTGGCTTCCGCCCGCTCCGGGATATCGCGTGGTACCATCTGCAGCAGCGGTTCGGCATAGCGCTTCAAAATGCCTAGTTCGTAGATAAGCGCGGAGTTGAACATCACATCGGCTTCTTCCTGATAAGGGAAGATATTGATTTCCTCCCCTTCCCGCACAGCCGGCCATTGTTTGAGGGTCTTTAAGGCCCCAGCGCCGCGGAACTGATAATCCCGCACCAGCCGCCGCATCAAACGGGCGTCCGTCGTAGAGATGCGGTTATGGGCATCGATATTGAGCTGGGTCAGCGCGCTGATGTATATCTTGTACTTGCGGCTATGGGGCACATATTCACTGAGTTTTTCATTGAGCCCGTGAATCCCCTCGACAATGATGGGCTGCTCCCTGGTCACCGCCAGCCGTTTGCTCTCATCCCACTCCCGGCATCCGGTCAGGAAGTTATAAGTAGGCAGAACGACTTCCTCGCCCGCCAGCAAAGCCAGCATATGCTCGTTGAAAAGCTCCACGTCCAACGCTTCAATGCACTCGTAATCGTATTCCCCATTGGGCTTGCGGGGCGTATTCTCCCGATCGACAAAATAATCATCCAAAGAAATGGACACAGGCATCAGCTGAGCCGCCCGCAGCTGCACCCGCAGGCGCTGGGCAAAGGAAGTCTTGCCAGACGAAGAAGGTCCGGCAATCAAAATCAAGCGCAGGCTGCCTTTTTGCTCCGCGATATGGTCAGCAATCTGCGATATGCGCTTTTCCTGCAAGGCCTCCGATACCCGGATAAGTTCACCGATTTCGCCATGACGGTTGATGCGGTTAAGGTCCGGCACAAAGTTGCACTGCAGGGCCTGCGCCCACTGCCGGGATTCAGCGAGAATCTGGCTGAGTTTAGGCTGAGGAATGCGTTCCCGCACTGCTCCGCCGGTATCCATATCAGGAATGCGCAGCAAAATGCCCCCCGCTTCCACGTCCAAGGCAAATTTTCCCAGACTTCCCGTATGGCCCAGCATAACACCGTAAAGATAATCGTAAAACTCACCGCACTGATAGAGACTCACCTTATCCATCTTCAGCGAGGAAATCAGATTGGCCTTTTCTATCTGGCGATTGTTCTTAAAAATTTTTATAGCCTGCTCCTTGTCCATCTTCATCTTGATGATGGGCAAATCCTCTGCGATAATCTCCAGCATGCGGCTTTCGATATTGTGTACAATATCTTCATTTATCCCGATACCGAAATGACGAATCTCACAAAAAATCCCCTTATTGGCGCTGAACTGTGCCACAACCTCTGCCGACGGATACATCTCATGGACGACGGTAAAGAGCACAAACATCACCGTGCGCCGATAAATCCGCCATCCCCGGCTGCTGTTGAGTTCGATAAAGGAAACCTCACTTGACATGTCAACTTCGCTTTGCAAATCCCGGATTTCGTTGTTGACGAGGCCTGCCACAATTTCGCTGGCGTAATCCTTTTGCGCCGCCTCTGCCAGTTCTCTTAGTTCGACTGTTGCCATGTTAATCCCCCCATCCCTGTATAGAAAAAGACTTAGATATTACTACTATTGTAACACCTAAGTCCTAATTTGGCTATATAATTGTGTGAAAATTACATAAACATGCAAACAATCTTATAGAAAAGTGCTCCCATAAGTGCCGTACACGGAATGGTCAGCACCCAAGCCATAACCATCTGCTGGGCTACACCCCAACGTACCGCATTGACACGCTTAGCCGTGCCCACACCCATAATGGAGCCGGATACGACATGAGTAGTGCTGACGGGCAAATGCAGCAGAGTTGCCCCGAAGATAACCGTAGAGGAGTTCAAATCCGCAGCGAAGCCGGAAATGGGCTCCAATTTGAAAATCTTACCGCCGATGGTGCGGATAATCCGCCGTCCGCCCATGGCCGTACCGAAGGCCATAGCCGTGGCGCAGAGCACCTTGACATAAGTGGGAACCTCAAACTCGCCGATATAGCCGCCAGCCAGCAGGGCCAACGTAATGATACCCATGGATTTCTGCGCATCGTTGGAACCATGGGAGAAGGCCATCATAGCCGCCGAGAGAATCTGCATCTTCTTAAACTTGTGGTTGACTGCCGAGGGGCTGAAACCGCCGAATACCCGGAACAGTACGAGCATCACAATGCAGCCGGTGCAGATGGCAATGATCGGAGAACCAATCAGGGACAGGACAATCTTGCCAATTCCCCAGAAGTTCAAGCCCTGTTCCCCTACCGACACCAGTACAGCACCAATAATGCCGCCTACCAGTGCATGGGAGGAACTGGAGGGCACCGCAAACCACCAGGTCAGGATGTTCCAGATAATGGAACCGGCCAGCGCTGCAATCAGCACATGCTCATCTACCATCTGCGCGGAACTTACGATATCCGCACCAATGGTCTTGGCTACGCCGGTACTGTACATGGCCCCGATAAAGTTCAGTCCCGCCGCCATCATAATGGCGTAACTAGGATGAATAGCTCGGGTGGATACCGCCGTGGCAATGGCATTGGCCGTATCGTGGAAGCCGTTAATGAAGTCAAAGAGCAGCGCCAGCACTATGACTGTAAAAATTAATAGCTGTAACTCATGCATACTTCATTACCACTCCCCGAATCATATCCGACAGTTTTTCGCAATGATCCAGTGTGTCTTCCAGCTTTTCGAGTATATCTTTCCATTTGATAAGCTCAATGGGGTCTTTTTCCTTGTCAAAAAGATAGGCTACTTCATGACGGTACACCCGGTCGCCTTCACTTTCCAGCTGGGCGATTTTATGGGTGGCCTCCAGAATCTGCGCCTGATTTTTCCGAATATCCTTCAGTAAGGAGAACGCACGGATAATCTCTTCCGTAGCTTCAATCAAGAGTTTCGTCAGCGTAACCGCACCGCTCATGGCCTTACCCGTGCGGTACATCACAATGCGCTGGAGAGTGCCCTGCAGGTAATCCACGCCATCATCAAGGCCGTTAGCCAGTGCATAGATGTCTTCCCGGTCTATCGGGGTGATAAACGTCAGGTTGAGCTTGTCGATAATCGCATCATTGATTCTATCGGCTTCATGCTCCAAATCCGTAATTTCCTTAACTTTGTCCGCGGCTCTGCTGTAATCGAGCATAACCTCGTCCATCATCAACGCACCTTTATAGAAATAATTGGCGCTGTCCACGAACAAATCAAAGAACTCGCTGTCCTTCTTTTTGAATTTAAACATATTGTTCTGCGTCCTCCCGAAAGAAATATCACATACACACAATTTAACTATAACATCATTTGCCCTAGGGTTCAACCGCAAATTTTCTCAGATTCGTGAAAAAAGACTCTTCCCTTCTATTATATAGAATGGAAAGAGTCTTTCGTAAAAAATTATTTTCGTTCAGAAAGATTCACAAAACTTTGCGTTGCTTACCACTGCTCCACAGCCTGCAGGGCTTTGAGCACTTTGGCAGCTACGCCGTGCATCTTAGCTTCCGGTACGCAGCAGGCAGCTACACGCACGCCCATCTTCAGCGGCACCGCAAAAATCAAATCATCATGGAGCTTGTTGCAGACTGCCTGTGGGTCGCTGGCCGGTACCGACAGGAAGAAACCGCCGTTATAGGGAAGCGCCGGCAAGCCGCATTCCTTGGCTTCCTTCATGAATACTTCGGCCCGCTTCTGAATGGTCTGATAGAAATTATCCCGCTCCGTCTCATACGCCTGACGCAAGGCATCATCCTGCTGAATCCGCACCAAAGTTGTCATGGCAGCCCGGTTGATGTTGGACCAGGTCGCACGGCTGGTGTACTTGTTGATGTTCTGGAACTCGGTGATGACTTCCTCGCTCGAAGATACGGCAACCAGAGCACCGGTGCGCTGACCATAAGCCGTATAGCCCTTGGACATGGAGAAGGCAAACATCACCAGCACATTTTCCGGCAGATTGCTGAACTTCTTCATGAAGCGGCGGACTTCATTGCGCTCACCGGCAAAGTCGATATAGGCAATGTCCACCAGAATGCTCATCTTCTTGCCCCGGGCTGCATATTTCTTGGCCAGGGCCAGCACATGGTCCCAATCCTCTTCCGTCAGGCTGAAGCCCGTGGGATTATGTGCCGGGGTGTTGATGATGACCAGCAAACTGTCCTGTTCCTTGTAGAGTTCAGACACCTTATTGGCATAAGCTGCCACGTTGAAGTTATTGTCCTCATCAAAGAGCGTGTAGTTGGTGAGCTTGCAGCCGCACTCATTGGCAATCACATTGTAAGTGCCCCAGAACCAGTCAGAAGTCAGGACTTTCGTGCCCTGCTCGGCATAATTGGCAACGGCATGGTGAATAGCACCGGTACCGCCAGCCGTAGCACAGGAAGCGATATAGCCCTCCGGACGATTGTCGGCAAAGACGAGTTTTTCCACTTCTTCCAGATAGGCAGGCAGACCGGCAATCGGCGCATAACGGAACATGTCTTCCGTTTCCAGACCGCGGTAAACTTTCTCCACCGTGGGCAGGACAGCCAGACCGCCCTCATCATTCATCATCATGCCGATGGTGGCATTGGTCACTTTATCCAGACCATATTTTTCAGCCGCCTTATTGCAGGCTGCCGTGGCCCCAAAAATCGCGTCCCGTAACTTCTTATTTGCCGCATGGCTGGCTGCCATTGTCATAAACAAGCTCTCCCCTCTAACTCCATAAACATTTACTAAGCATTAAGTTCATTTCACAGGTACTATAATAACTGTTTCTACCTGTCCTGTCTACCCACACATGTGTATGTATACAATATTTTTGCGAAATTAACTACAAAACAAAACCTTCCCCGCAGGGAAGGCTGTATTTCTTATTTTTTCGGGAAGAATTCGTCGTGAATGGCATTGACTGCTTCCTTGAGCATAGAGCCTTTCACCAGGCAGGAAATGCTGATTTCGGAAGTGCTGATGATGTCAATGTTAATACCAGCCTTAGACAATGCACCAAACATGCGAGCTGCCGTACCAGGGTTGCCCAGCATACCAGCACCCACGATAGATACCTTGGCCACATCTTCTTCAATGAGAACAGCAACGGCACTGAGCTTATCTGCTACACCATCCACAACCTTCTTGGCCTGAGGCAGGTCACCAGCAGCTACGGTGAACACCATATCTGTCACGTTCTTCTCAATGTTGCGGATGCTCTGAACAATCATGTCCACATCGATGTTGGCGTCAGCCAGAGCCGAGAAAATTTCATGGGCAATACCCGGCGTATTGGGAATTCCCAGAACCGCAATCTTGGCAACTTTTTCGTCATGGGCAACGCCGCGAATCACAAAATCTTTATCTTCCATCGTATAATCCTCCCTTATAAACGTACCGGTATCGGTGGTAAAAGTCGAGCGCACATGAATGGGAATGCCGAAGTATTCGCCCATTTCTACAGAACGGGGCTGCATAACTCCTGCACCAAGACGGGCCATTTCCAGCATTTCATGATAGGTAATCTCGCGCATTTTCCGAGCGCCCGGCACGATACGAGGGTCAGCAGAATATACGCCATCCACATCCGTGAAGATTTCACAGGAATCTGCCTTGAGGGCACCGGCAATGGCGACAGCGGAAGTATCGGAACCGCCGCGGCCCAAAGTGACATAATCCCCTAAGTCATTGGCCCCCTGGAAACCGGTAATGACAACCACCTTGCCTGCATCAAGTTCCTGATGAACACGTTCTGGCTTGATGTCTTTTATGCGGCCCTTGGTGTAGACATCATTGGTCTTAACCCCGGCCATCGGACCCGTCAAAGATACGGCATCCTGTCCCAAGGTCTTGAAAGCCATGGCCATCAGGGATGCGGACTGCTGCTCGCCGGTAGTCAGGAGCATATCCATTTCCCGTGTGTACTGGTAGGGATTCTTGTTAATTCCCTGCGCCAGTTCAATCAAATCGTCCGTAGTATCACCCATGGCAGAAACCACCAGTACGATTTTGTCATTGGGCTGTTTCTCTCCCAGCACGCGCTTGGCAATATTCATAATCTTTTCCGTGGTCGCCACCGAGCTGCCACCGAATTTCTTTACAATGAGTGCCATAACTCTCCCCCTAAACTTCTTTTTTGATAAGAAACCGCTCCACATGCCGCGGACAGTTTCTTTTTTCGTCTATTTATACGTTTAATCCTAGCATATTATACCCTAAAAAAAGTCACCTGTCTATAAATTTTCACGATTTTATGTAATATTGTTCATTTGTAAAAAACACATTCTGCCAACCATGTTACAAATCACCTTTTTATTTTCTTTTTTCTCCGCAAAAATGATAATTTTTTCGATATTTCAGTTGTAAGCAACCTTTTATTGGACATAAGTCCCTTTTGTGCTATATTATTAGAGATTTATTTTTGACTCGTATTTTTAAGGAGTGTATCATTTTGCAAAACCGTACCATCGGTGTCAGTGAGCGCCTGCCACTGCTCGAAACCCTGCCCCTGTCCCTGCAGCATCTTTTCGCCATGTTCGGCTCTACGGTACTGGTGCCCATTCTCTTCCATGTGAATCCGGCTACCGTCCTGCTGTTCAACGGCATCGGCACACTGCTGTACCTGACGCTGTGCAAGGGAAAAATCCCTGCTTACTTAGGTTCCAGCTTTGCCTTCCTTTCCCCGGTATTCCTGGTACTTGGCCAGTACAACTATGAAGCTGCTCTGGGCGGCTTCATCATGGTAGGTCTGGTATTCTGTCTGGTGGGTATCATCATTCGCATGGTAGGCACCCATTGGATTGATGTTCTGTTCCCGCCTGCTTCCATGGGCGCCATCGTAGCGGTTATCGGTCTGGAGCTCATGCCCACCGCCGCTGATATGGCCGGTATTACGGGCAAAGGTGACAGCACCACGATTTTCGTATCGCTGGCTACTCTGGCGATTACGGTATTCGCGTCCGTCGCCTGCCGTGGCTTTTTGGCCATTATCCCCATTCTGCTGGGTGTTGTGGGCGGTTATATCATCGCTGCAGTCTGTGGCATGGTGGATTTGGCTAGTGTGGAATCTGCGCCCTGGTTTGCCCTGCCCACCTTCTATACGCCGGAATTTAATCTGGATGCCATTCTGATTATCCTGCCGGCAGCGCTCGTGGTTATCGCCGAACACGTTGGCCATCTGATTGTCACGGGCAACATCGTCGGCGCTGACCTTGCCAAAGATCCGGGACTTGACCGTTCCATCCTCGGCAATGGTATTTCCACCATCATCTCGGGCTTCTTTGGCTCTACGCCCAACACCACTTATGGTGAAAACATCGGCGTTCTGGCTATTACGAAAGTGTTCTCCACCTGGGTTATCGGCGGTGCGGCTGTCTTTGCCATCATCCTCTCCTGCCTGGGCAAGCTCGCCGCTCTTATCCAGAGTATTCCCGTTCCGGTCATGGGCGGCGTTTCCCTGCTGCTCTTCGGCGTTATCGCCGCTTCCGGTATCCGGGTACTGGCAGAAAGCAATATTGACTACAACAATCCCTTGAACCTGATGCTGACGGCTATCGTGCTGGGCCTGGGTGTTTCCACCGCCAGCATCACCGTGGGCACCATCACCCTCAAGGGCATGTCGCTTGCGACGGTGGTTGCCATCATCCTCTCTTTGTCCTTCCAGCTTATCGGCAAACTGCATCAGCCTGTGGCTGACGATAATCCCGCTGAGGAAAAATGACACGTATTGAAGTAAAGCTTGACGCCCTGACCCCTATGCCGGTCAGGGCGTTTTTGAAAGCTCACCAAGGCATATCCAATACCATTTGGAAACGCATCAAAAACTCCGGCACATTTGCCATTAACGGTACTATCTGCAATGCCACACAAGCCAGTGTCATAAACGGCGATATCATTACTTATGATATTCTGCGTCCCACAGATATTACGCCTGAGGATTTGCCTCTGGATATCCGCTATGAAGATGAATGGCTGCTCGTCATCAATAAACCTGCCGGTCAGCTGGTGCATCCTACCACCAAGGAAAGCTCCGGTACTGTGGGCAATGCGCTGATGCATTATTTTGCTGCCAAAGGGGAAGCCCATGCCTTCCATCCTGTTCATCGGCTCGACAGGGATACCAGCGGCCTCCTACTGGTGGCCAAGGAGCCGCAGATTCAATATCAGCTTTCCCCCAAGGGATGCAAGAATTTCCAGCGGGAATATCAGGCCATTATCCAGGGAGAACTCACACCTGCCGCAGGACTTGTTGACGCGCCTATTGCCCGGGCTCTGCCCAGCATTATCCTGCGAAAAGTTTCTCCTGAGGGGCAAAGTGCCCGCACCCACTATCGCACTGTCAAAACAAACGGCCAGCTTTCGCTGATAGAATTACAGCTAGAAACTGGCCGTACACATCAGATACGGGTTCATATGGCGCATTTGGGCCATCCGCTGTTAGGGGATGATTTGTATGGCGGCAATATGGATTTCATCCAGCGGCAGGCCCTTCATGCCTTCCGTCTGAGTTTCAAACATCCCATGACAGAAGAAAAACTCGTCATCACAGCCCCGCCACCTGCGGATTTTCTTCGTATTACAGCGGATTTCTAAATGATACGAGCCGATTATTATTGTTTGAAAAATTTTTCACTTGAGCTATACACGAGAAGTATTTTCTATGATATAATAAACGAGGTTCAATATAAAAAATCATTTGAACAAGATTCATTAGGGGGTAATGAAAAATGCCATTAGTTGGAACTAAAGAAATGTTCAAGAAAGCTTACGAAGGCGGCTACGCTATCGGTGCTTTCAACGTCAACAACATGGAAATCGTACAGGGTATCACGGAAGCAGCTGCTGAGCTGAACTCCCCGGTTATCCTGCAGGCATCTGCTGGTGCTCGCAAATATGCAAAGGGCCCGTATCTCCGTCACCTCGTTGAGGCTGCTCTGGAAGTTAACGACATTCCCGTTGCTCTGCACCTCGACCATGGCGCAGATTTCGAAACCTGCAAAGCTTGCATCGATGACGGTTTCACTTCCGTAATGTTCGACGGTTCTCACTATGATTTCAAAGAGAACATCAAACGTACGCAGGAAGTTGTTGCTTACGCTCATGAACATGGCGTTTGCGTAGAAGCTGAGCTGGGCAAACTGGCTGGTATCGAAGATGATGTTAAGGTTGCTGCTCACGAAGCAGCTTACACGCAGCCGGAAGAAGTAGAAGAATTCGTCAAAGAAACTGGCGTAGATTCTCTGGCTATCGCTATCGGTACTTCCCATGGTGCATTCAAGTTCAAGCCGGAACAGTGCACGCGCAACGCTGAAGGCGTTCTCGTACCGCCCGAACTGCGTTTCGATATTCTCGCTGAAATCGAGAAGAAGATTCCTGAGTTCCCGATCGTTCTCCATGGTGCTTCTTCCGTTATTCCGAAGTACGTTCAGATCATCAACGCTAACGGCGGCAAACTGGACGATGCTATCGGTATTCCTGAAGACCAGCTCCGCAAAGCTGCTAAATCCGCAGTTTGCAAAATCAACATCGACTCTGACCTGCGTCTGGCTCTTACGGCTGGTATCCGTGAGCACTTCATGGCTCATCCGGAACACTTTGACCCGCGTCAGTATGTTGCTGATGGCCGTTCCTACATCAAGGAACTCGTTGAACACAAGATCAAAGACGTTCTTGGTTCCGATGGCCGCGCTGCTGAAATCCTGGAGCTCATCAACGCAAAATAATTGCCTAAACGGCATAAAAGAAGAGGTTCGTAATGAACCTCTTTTTTATATGCTCCATGTTAACAAATATACACTCCTTCTTTGTCTTTTTCCAGCAGTTGTCTTGACATTGTGGACATAAGATTGTAATATATGAATTATCAAGTGTAATTATAACATTATTTCATGCTTAAAAAGTATTTTTACAGAGGAGTGTATACATGAGAGCCAAAATATGTGGAATAAAAGACTTGTTTACCGCCAAGATAGCTGAAGAGGCTGGCGCGGATTTTATCGGCTTTGTCTTCTATAAAAAGAGTCACCGCTACATTTCTCCAGAAAAGGCGGCTGTCATCAGCAAACAGATTAAGACTGCCAGAACCGTGGGCGTTTTTGTCAACGAAGATTTGGAAACGGTAAATGAGATTGCAGCCAAAGTTGGGCTGGATTATGTACAGCTCCATGGCCAGGAAAGCGCAGAATACGCGCAGCAGGTCATCTGCCCCGTGATTAAGGCCTATACCTATGATGAACACTTCTCTGTCTCTAAGGCCAACGAATTCCCCTCAGAGATGATTCTGCTGGACGCTGGCACTCCTGCTCTGCCCGGAGGCACTGGCAAGAGCTTCAACTGGAAGAAAGCCGCTCAGGATATCCTGCAGCTGCATAAATCTGTACTGGTCGCTGGCGGCATCAACCGGGAAAACGTCAAGCAGGTGAACAAGCTCCTCCACCCCTACGCTGTCGATGTTTCGAGCAGTCTGGAAGAGAATAACGAGAAATCCATCGAAAAGATACAGGCCTTCCTGCGCAGAATTAAATAAGCAAACAGACACAAAAAATCGCTTCTCGATTGAGAAGCGATTTTTTATTCAATACCCGAAGGGCATAAACTGGCAACGCCCTATCCTCCCAGTCCGTCTCCAGACAAGTACTTTCGGCGTATGAGTGCTTAACTACTGTGTTCGGTATGGGAACAGGTGGAACCACTCAGCTATCGTCACCAGATATTCTGTTGAGTATATATGCTACACTCAAAACTATACAGAAGAAAAGCAGCGAAGCGCGGCTTTAGCCGCCCTGAGTCGCTTTGCCGTTTTGCGAAGCAAAACAGCTTCATTAAAATGTACTCTTGAACACTCTAGGCTCGTAGTAAGTTAAGCCCTCGATTTATTAGTATTGGTCCGCTGCATGCCTTACGGCACTTCCACTCCCAACCTATCTACCTTGTCTTCTTCAAGGAATCTTACTGGATTACTCCATGAGATACTTCATCTCGGGACAGGCTTCACGCTTAGATGCTTTCAGCGTTTATCCCTTCCGGACGCAGCTACCCAGCTATGCTTCTGGCGAAACAACTGGTACACCGGCGGTCCGTCCACTCCGGTCCTCTCGTACTAGGAGCAGCTTCCCTCATGTATCTTAC
>NZ_JNJF01000006.1:0-176787 GCF_000701565.1 Selenomonas sp. FC4001
TTTCTTCTGTATAGTTTTGAGTGTAGCATATATACTCAACAGAATATCTGGTGACGATAGCTGAGTGGTTCCACCTGTTCCCATACCGAACACAGTAGTTAAGCACTCATACGCCGAAAGTACTTGTCTGGAGACGGACTGGGAGGATAGGGCGTTGCCAGTTTTTCCCTATATGGGATTTTTTATCATGGCGGCTTTGGTGAAGCGGTTAACACACTGGATTGTGGCTCCAGCATGCATGGGTTCGATCCCCATAAGTCGCCCCATTTTTTAATATGTAGGGGTATAGCTCAATTGGTAGAGCAACGGTCTCCAAAACCGTAGGTTGTGAGTTCGATTCTTACTGCCCCTGCCATATATACGGAGTGGTACTCAAGAGGCTGAAGAGGACGGTTTGCTAAATCGTTAGGCTGGGTAACCGGTGCGGAGGTTCGAATCCTCTCCACTCCGCCACTTGAAATTAAAGTCATTGCTGAGGCAATGGCTTTTTTGTCGTCTCTAAAATTGTGCAAAAAAAATCCTTCCCCAAAAAAGGGAAGGCTTTTGCTATTATTTTACGATGTGTTTACCGCCTAAGTAACGCGGTGCCCAGTAGGTATCGGAGAGGGCATCCACCCGGACACCTCGGCTAGAGCTGGCATGGATGAATTCGCCGTCGCCCAGATAGATGCCGCAGTGGGAGGCGCCAGGTTCGTAGGTGGTGAAGAAAACCAAATCTCCGGGAACCAGTTGTTTGCTGCTGTTGGTGCGCAGCCCCAGCTTGTATTGTTCATCGGCAGTACGAGGGATATTGATGCCATTCTTGGCAAAGACGTATTGGAGATAGCCGGAGCAGTCAAAGGCCTTGGGCGTTGTTCCACCAAACGCATAAGGCACACCGATATAAGAGCGGGCAGTTTTCAGCAGGGCTCCGACCTTACCTTTGGCAAGAATGGGCGCATTGTTGGGAGCCAACGGCCCTTTTGAAGCGAGCGTACCACTTTCTTTGGCGGCAGGTTTGGGGACGTCCACGCCCCATTTAACCTTTTTCGCCTTTTGCAGAGCCCGCCAGGTGGCGTTATTGACGATACCGGTGATACGGATTTTGTTATCCCGCTGAAATTCTGCAACAGCCCGCTCGGTTTCACTGCCGTACACGCCGTCTACGCTGGTTATCTTATAGCCGACTGCCTGCAATTTCTTTTGCAGGAGCAGCACATCATGGCCATGGGAGCCTTCCTGCAGAGTGGGGGAAGCCAGCGTGACCGCGCTCGACATGAAGAGCGCCAGTCCCAGGGTTAAGCCTGTTTTGAGCAACTGCTTGTTCATCGGCATCGTCCTTTCGTCAATGTTTGACAGGGAATCAATGTTCCTGTACGTGGTCAAGTCCCATGTGCATGAGAATGAGCACATGGTCATCATCGAGGCTGTAGAAGGCCTCTTTGCCTGATTTGCGGAATTTTACCAACCGGGCAGCCCGCAGGACACGTAGCTGGTGCGAAATGGCTGACTGGCCCATCTGCAGGCTTTCGGCAATATCGCAGACACAGAGTTCGTCCTCAGCGGCCAACAGGGAAAGCAGTTTAATGCGGGTTTTATCGCCCAGCACTTTGAATAAATCTGCCAGTTCCAAACTGGTTTCATCGTCCAGCTTACGCATGGCGCAGGTTTTTAATTTATCGGGATGTATGTGATGAATCTCGCACATATCCGCGGTCAGTGTATCAGACATAAAAATGTTTCCTTCCTCGTTCGACTTATTCTTTTATTATAACACAAATCATTCGTGGAAGATGAAGGAAAATTTCCGGCCAGGGCTGATGTACTCTATGAGATTGAGCTCGCGGGAATCAATCTGGGCAGCTACATTTACTCCCGTATCGGCTGGCAGGTTGCTGCGGCAAATCTGCACTTCACCCATATAGGGCAGATTCCGTTCATTGTCAATGGTGATAGCTCCTAAGGGGCGGGAAACGGCGTTTTCCGGCGCAATCTGCAGCTCCGTGTCCTGCCAGAAATCCTGACTGTCGCCAGCCCGTACGGCGTTTTGCGCCACATCCTGACGCGCCGTGAACACATGCTGTAAATGCTGCCGTAATTGGGGATTGGGAGTCAGCCACTTGGCCTGCAGGGTTACTGCTTTATCCGAGAGCTGGCTGATGGCTTGCAGCTCCTCGGGCAGTGGCGGCAGGTCACCGAGGAAGATGGCATCAATGCCCAACGCCACCAGATGACGGGCCGCTAGGGAAGCAGTTTCTTCCCGATGATTTTCCAGCGTAGGACAGCCAGCTTTGCAGAAATTATGCTGGCGGTTAGCGCCGGGAACAAAGGCTCCTACTCGGATGCCGGCTTTGTGCAGCAACATGGTCTTGCGTACAAGCAGGTCCTCGCTTAGCCCGGTAAAGGGGCGTGGATAAAAACTGTGCAGGGCTTCGATTTGCCGGAAGTTGGCCTTTAGTTCGACTAAAGCGGCGATAATCCTGCTGGTGACAGTGGAGGCATTCAGGGCAATGCGTATGCCCTGCCGATTCTGTGACAGGGTGGCAATCTCTGCCGGGGAAAATCCCTCTGCCAGCCGCAGGGTCTTGATGCCCCAGATACGGAACAGGGAGGGACTTAGTTCTGGAAGTTCCAGCCTTTCCTGCGTTTGCGGCGTGACGTTAGCGACAACTTCCATATCATTTTGCCGGGCTGCCTTCAAAATGGCCGACAATTCTCCTTTTATATCACCCAAATCGGTGGGATATTCAGGCAAAGCGAGAAAGAGCCGCCGCAGACCACAGCCAGCTGCTTCCTCGATGATGGCCAGGCTCTGCTCCACGGGCGTTCCCTGGCCGGGATATAGTGAAATACCATTTTCCATAGCAATTCCTTCCTTAGTTCATATATCCTCGTGCCTTTTCGGTAACGGTCAATCTTTATGTATTTATTCGGTTCACAAGGGCGAGAATCCTTTTGATAATCTTATGAAAATTTTTTCGAAAGAAAAGAAGGTTTTTAGAGTCGTATGTGGAATTAAAGAAGAGCAAGGCATTATAGGAAAATGTAAATGGGGCGTTGACTATTGATGTGAATTATTAAGATGGGGAGGAATATAAATGGCAGAGGATATCAAAAACAGGGAAGAGATTAATGCACGGCTGTCTTCGGCGATTGAGGAAATCGCCACTTCAACCCAGACGGTTTATGAAGCAGTCGAGCAGGTAGCCAAAAGTGCCAGTGCGCTGGCCAAAGCAGGTCAGGAGTCTGTAGAACAGGCCAAGCTCCTGCAGGAAAAAAATGCGGATACCATCAAGGTCATCGATTTCATCACCAATATCGCCGGCCAGACGAACTTACTGGGCCTCAACGCCGCCATTGAAGCAGCCCGTGCCGGTGAACAAGGACGTGGCTTTGCCGTCGTAGCTGAAGAAGTGCGTAAGCTGGCTGAACAGTCCCGTGAAGCAACGGAAAAGATTCAGTCCACGCTGAATGAAATGAACAAGGCCGTTGAGGGCATTTCCAAGACGATTGAAACCACTGGCTCCATCAGTGAGGAGCAGGCCGCTTCCACCGAGGAAATCACGGCTAATCTGTCCCGTGTGACGAAAGCAGCGGAAGACTTGAAGAAGTTTGTGGAAGCCTTGAACTAAATGGTGAAAAAATAACCTTTCTGCTGTGAAAGGTTATTTTTTTGTGAAAAGCTATTGACAACGAGGGCTTTTATCCGTATAATTATGTCCTGTGAGTGACACATTCACATGGCCCGGTAGTTTAGTTGGTTAGAATGCCGCCCTGTCACGGCGGAGGTCAGGGGTTCAAGTCCCCTTCGGGTCGCCATTTTGCCTTTGTAGCTCAGTTGGTAGAGCAGGGGACTGAAAATCCCCGTGTCAGTGGTTCGATTCCGCTCGAAGGCACCACTTAACAAATCAAGCCCTTGTCATGGCACTTAGCTTTGACAAGGGCTTTTCATTTTATCAGGTACACTAGCGGGCGCGGAAGTCGATATAGAGGATTTCCGCCACGGAAAAAATAAGCAGTCCCTTTTTGGTGAAGAAGGAGAAGGAATCAATTCCCTGAAACTGAAAGGAACTTAAATCATTGCTTTGCAGGAATTTAGGGCCGTCTTTGTCGGTATAACGGATGGTCAAAATATCGTCGATGGAGACGGATGAACCGCCTTTCCAATGTACAATCGCTCTCATGGTTTCACCCCCAGCACTTAAAAAGATTCGACGGCTGAGAGGATTTTCCTGCTTTTTTCGAGAGCACCTGTGTTATATTGTGTATATCATATTTGCAACAGTTTAGGAGTGGAATGGATGGAAGCATTTTGGGCATCTTTCTTGTTGATTTTTTTCGCTGAGATGGGGGACAAGACCCAGTTCCTCGTGATGGCGCTGGCAGGCCGCTACGACAGCCGCCGGGTGTTTGTGGGCATGACCCTGGGGATAATCGTGGTACATGCCATGGCGGTGCTCTTGGGCGCCACCATCGGCAGTCTGCTGCCAGCGGAAAAAATGGCTATTGCCGCCTCTATCCTCTTTATCTGCTTTGGCCTTTGGTCATTGAAGGGGGAGGAAGATGCGGAAGAAGAGGAATGCAAGGCCAGCCGCTTCGGGCCGGTAATGACCGTAGCATTGACATTCATCGTTGGCGAAATGGGCGATAAGACGCAGCTGGCAGCTGTGGCGCTGGCTTCGGAAATGAATAGCTGGCTGATGGTCTTTATCGGTGCTGTGGCCGGCATGATTATTGCCGACGGTATGGGACTTGTGGCTGGCAACTACCTGCAGAAAAAAATATCGCCCCCGACTATGCAAAAAGTGTCGGCGGCGATATTCATCGTGTTCGGTGTGGCAGGGCTCTTGCAGTGCCTGATTCTATAAAAATATCATAGGCTATTTTTGAGTAATTATCAGGATAAACGACGCGGTTGCTTGTCTAATTCTTGTAGTTTGCCCAATAAATTGGGGGCAAAGTCTTTGTATTCAGGTAGCGTTGTATCAGACTGTAAAAGTTTGAGGAAACGTGGGGTTATTCTCTTGCATTCTCTTTCTATCTCTTTTATAATGAGAAAGAAAGAGAATGAGAGAGGAACAACGTGATGACCAATAGAGAAAATGTAGATATTGAGTACAAGCGTGTATATGTTCAAGAGCTTCGCAAAGATATTGTAGCTTTTGCCAATACAGAAGGCGGCACTCTTTATATAGGCATAAACGATGATGGCTCGGTGGCAGGTGTAGAAGATTCAGATGATACCATGTTGCGACTGGCGGGAAGTCTGAAAGATGGCATCGCACCAGACATTATGCCTTTTGTGCAGATTCGAGCTTTCGAACAAGAAAATAAGGTCGTGATTGCAGTAGAAGTGTCCATTGGTTCTGCCAGACCGTATTATTTGAAGGACAAGGGCTTGAAGCCGACTGGAGTGTATGTACGCCGGGGAACCTCATCGCAACCCCTCAGTGAAGCAGGGATAAGAGACATGATTGTGGAGTCATATGGCAAATCCTATGAAACATGTCGCAGCCTTAACCAAGAGCTTACCTTCGAGGCTTTTCAGAAAGAAATGGCCGTGAGGGAAATGGAATGCGGGGCCGTGCAGATGCGTACATTGAACATGATTGGTGAAGATGGTCTTTTCACCAATCTTGCCCTGCTGTTGTCTGACCAGTGTGAACATACGCTAAAAGTGGCCGTATTCCAAGGCACAGATGATGTCGTATTCCGCAATCATCAGGAGTTTAGTGGCTCGTTGCTGTCACAGTTGGAAGAAGGGTATGCTTTTCTGGATAAAAATATAGCAGTAAAATCAACTATTGAAGGCCTGCGACGCAAGGAGCAGAGAGACTATCCTATAGCGGCCGTCAGGGAAGCATTGCTCAATGCCATTATCCATCGTGATTACAGTTTCAATGGCAGTACGTTGGTAAACATATATGATGACAGAATAGAATTCGTGTCCCTTGGTGGATTGGTATCGGGGCTTTCCATGGAGGCTGTGCTGATGGGGGTATCTCAGTCACGCAATGCCTGTCTGGCAAATGTATTTTACAGGCTGAAACTGGTGGAAAGCTATGGTACTGGTATAAAACGTATTAAAGCTCTGTATAAAAATAGTCAGCGTCAGGCTGTTTTCGAGTCAGCACCAGGGGCGTTTAAGACTACACTGTTTAATCTAAACTTTGCTGAAGAGCCAGAAATAGTAACGCCATACCAGCCAGAGGCAGAAAAAGAAATCGTGATGAAGTTGGCAGCCAGCAAGGGGATGGTTACCCGCAGGGATGTTGAGGAGGCACTGTCCGTGGGGGCAAGCAAAGCATATTCTATATTGACAAATATGTGCAACGATGGAGTCTTGATAATGCAGAAGGCTGGAAAAAGGACACAGTATGTTCCTGTGCGGCAGGATGGGCGTAACTGATCAGCGTGGCAAAGGATTAATGTTATTGTCCTTCTAAAATATAAGTGCAAACAAAAAAAGCTCTTGGTGAGAAGCCGAGAGCTTTTTTCTGCATAGCGGGGTTCGTCATCAGTAAATCCGTTCCAGTTCATACCCATTATCATGCAGGGCTTTGGTGATGCGCTGGATGTGTTCTTCGTTGTTGGTCTCGCAGGTGACTTCGAGAATTACCTTTTTGAAACTGTCGGTCACTTTGGACTGGTTGTGGTTGAGTTCGATGACGTTGGCGTTTTCTTCGGCGAGAATGCGGGCGACATTGAGGAGCTGGCCCGGTTTATCCGGCAGGAGTACGCCGAAGCAGAAGACGCGGCCACGGGCAATTTTTGCCTTTTCAATCAGGGCGGAAATCGTGGATATATCGATATTGCCGCCGCTGACGATGGCGGCTACTTTTTTGCCCTTGAAGGGGAGCTTGGAGAGGGCGGCAAGGGACAGCACACCTGCACCTTCGGCGATGAGTTTGTGCTTTTCAATGAGGGAGAGCAGAGCGCCCATGATTTCCATTTCGGAAACGGTGATGATATCATCGAGGTATTTTTTGCAGAATTCGTAGGTCAGTGTGCCTGCCGTCTTTACGGCGCAGCCATCGGCTACGGTGTCGGCGGATTTTAGGGTCGTGATTTTTCCTTTAGCGAGGGCGGCTTTCATACAGGCGGCGTTTTCCGGCTCTACGCCGATAACTTTGATGTTGGGGTTGACGAGTTTTGTGGCCAGGGCTACGCCGGAGGCAAAGCCGCCGCCGCCGATGGGGACGAGGATGGCGTCAATGTCCTTGCAGGCGTCGATGATTTCGAGTGCCGTGGTGCCCTGCCCTAAAAGCACCTGCAAGTCGTTGAAGGGGTGGATATAGACATAGCCGTGCTGTTTTTGCAGTTCGAGGCTGTAAGCATAGGCATCGTCAAAGCCGTCACCGTGGAGCACGACTTCAGCGCCGAGGGCTTTGGTGCCTTCGACTTTTAAGATTGGCGTGGTGGCGGGCATACAGATAACGGCCTTGACGCCGAGTTTCTGTGCGGCAAAGGCCACGCCCTGGGCATGGTTGCCAGCAGATGAGGTAATAACGCCTTTGGCACGCTCTTCGGGGGTGAGCTGGCTGATTTTATTATACGCGCCGCGCAGCTTGAAGGCGCCGGTGTGCTGGAGGTTTTCGGGTTTCAAGTAGACTTTGTTGCCGGACTGTTCAGAGAAAAAGTCACTTTCAATCAGGCGGGTTTTGCGGACAATGCCCTCTAAATTGCGGGCGGCTTGATAGACTCCAGCAATGGTAGTCTGGGCGACAATTTCGGCATTGTTTGGTTTGCTGGCTTTTTCTTTGGACATGATATGGCCTCCTCGTTGTATGGCGGTTTACATAATTGTTATTTTTATCTAGTATAATCATCTAAAATGTTCTATTTAGTGTAGCATTATCCGTGAGAAAATGTCAATGTATTTTCTCGTTGTCAGGGCAGGATTTTGCAGGCGGCGGCGCGAAGTATAAAGACAAAGAGTATTACGGGGAGGTATGTTCAGATGAAGTTATCCCGTATTTTAGTGCCGGTGGATGCGTCCGATACATCGAAGCGGGCTTTGAAGTTTGCGGCAAATCTGGCTGATGAGATGGGAGCCAAGCTGGATGTGCTCCATGTGACTTATTTTACCAGTGAAACGGATGCGCAGGAGGAAAGCTGGCTGCCGGATGTCATTGCCGGGGATGTGCGCAGTGATGAAGCAGCAACCCAGACCATGGTCAAGGGTTGTATGCCGGATGATGTTGATTATGCGTATCATACCCGCACGGGGATGCCGGTGGAGGAGATTTTGCAGTTTGCTGAGGAAAGCCTGCCGGATTTAATCGTGACCGGTGGCCGGGGGCTGGGAGTCGTGGAAGGCTTCTTTGCAGGCAGCGTCAGCCAGGAATTGGTTGAGCGGGCGCAAACGGCAGTGATGGTGGTTAAATGACCTTGAGGGGGTAATCATTATGATGAAAAATATTCTTGTACCGGTGGATGGTTCGGAAGGTTCGGATCGTGCCGTGGCAGAGGCTATCGCTATGGCCGAGGTCTGTGAGGCAAAGCTCAACTTTCTCTATGTGGCCAACATCAATCAGTTGGCGATTAATGCCTGCCTGTCGGATGCTATTCTGGAAGCGGTAACGAAGGCCGGAAATGTTATTCTGGACAGAGCGATGGAAATGGTGCCCTCGGGGATTGAAAAGGAAGCCTTTTCGGAAACGGGGTCGCCGGCCGTGGTGATTTTGGATTTTGCTTCGTCTAATGATATTGATTTGATTATTATGGGCAGCCGCGGGCTCGGTATTGTCAAAGGGGTACTGTTGGGTAGTGTCAGCCAGTATATTGTGGAACAGGCGAAATGCCCGGTGCTCGTTGTTAAGTAGTTCTTGGTTGGCTAGTGGCTGGCGGGGCGGCTGGCTGTTGTCCACGCTGTGCTATGGCATTTCGCTAAAAATATTTTTTGCCAATTATAAAAAGCAAAGCATCTAAACTCACTGCGTTCAAACAGTAGATGCTTTGCTTTTTTTAGGTGGTGGGCAAAAAATATTTTCTTAACGCGAAATGTCATACGCGCCGCTTAGGACAACATCCAGCCGCCCCGCCAAAGATACTATCTAGCCATTATTATGCAACTATATCGCTGGTTGGGACAAAAACTCGCCGAAAAGTTAGCAGCAGCCGCATGGCTGAGCAAAAGCGATAGCCTCGCAACTAGCCGCCAGTGGCCATACTTGCCTAAGCGAAGCGTTAGGCGAGCGAGCGTAAAGAAAAATCTCCTTTGCCTACCTTAATATCTTGGGGAAAAGTCTACTGTTTGAGCGTAGCGAGTTTTGACTTTTCACCATGCTTAATTAAGGGCAAAGGAGATTTTTTAGCGAGCCACCGAGCAGCGCGTGGCAAGTATGGCCGCTGGCGGCGTACTGCGAATTATGAATTGCGAACTAAAATAGCGTTTTAATCTTGCCTGTCTTGCGGTAGGCGTTCATATCGATGACTCTTTGGTTGCTGGAGCCGCGGAAGTTCAGGGTCAGGTCCCGCAGGCGTTCTTCGTAGCGGCCATCCACCAGCACATCGAGTTCTTTCAGCAGAGCATCGATGGCGGGATTTTTCTTGGCAACGAGCTGTTCTAAGGTGTAGCCTGTGTAACTCCAAACATCAAGCCCGCGGGCATGGGCCTCACGGGCTAGTTTGGTCAAGGGGGAGGGCTGCAGGAACGGCTCCCCGCCGCTGAAGGTGATGCCGTCCAGCAGGGGATTGGCATCTACGAGGGCGAGAATTTCGTCCGTATCGGCATCACGGCCGCCGGTGGCGGGATGGGTGCCAGGGTTATGGCAGCCAGGGCAATGATGGGGACATCCCTGGGTAAAGATTGAGAGGCGCAGGCCGTCACCGTCCACGATGGATTCCTCTACAATGCCTGCAATGCGAATTTTCATTTTGGCTTAGTGCATAACCGTGTGTTTTACGCGGTCGTGTTCTTCTGCGCGCTTCGCATTGTTCCAGCGGTCAATAGTACCTACCAGATAACCGGTAATGCGGCGAATGCGTTCAAATTTCTGCGGCTGGAGTACATAGTCCAAATGAATCTGGCCGTCAGCTGCAGGGGTCAAGGTCAGTTCGTTGACTTTTTCGTTGGTCTGTTCTTCTACATAACCAATGTACTGGGCGATTTCTGCCTCGGTTACATCGCTGAGACCATCAACGGTTACTGCTACATCATTTACCATCATGATAATCACCTATCCTTTAATTTATATGACCCGTTGGGGTGTGTTTAAGACTAACCACAATAAGTGGTGAATGTAAGGAAATTATACAATATGTATGGCGCTTAGTCAATAGAAATACTATATATAGGTGTTTGTGCACGTAGTTATCCACAAGGAAATTGGCGCATGAAGCCCGCACCAAAGGCGCAAAAAAAATTATCCACAGATTGCCATGACGGGAATCTGTGGATATCTGCATGTTTCTGTTGTCGTTATTGCTGAACGATGGTCCGAATCGGGAAGGGAATTTCGATGCCTTCCTGGCGGAAACGGGCGGTCAGGGCTTTGATGAATTCGTGCTTGAGGCGGAATTGGTCATCAAAGCGGGCGGAGTGCAGGAGCACGTTGAAATCGATGCTGCTTTCACCGAAGTTGTAGAAACGGACAGTGGGCTTGCGGTTGTCATCGATTTTTTCGCCGAGGCTCTCTAGTACCTGACGGGCTACTTCGAGCGTCACATCTTCCACTTTTTGCAAGTCGCTGTCATAGGCGACGCCTACGGGAATTTTGATGACGATATCGTGGCGGGGCATGCTGTAATTGGTGATGATGGAGGAGGCGATTTTCTGGTTCGGAATGACCACCATATTGCCTTCGCCGACCGGAACGATGGTGGTGAAACGCCAGGTGATGTCGGTGACGCGGCCTTCTTCGCCGGAGCTTAGATGAATGTAGTCACCTAAGCGCAGCTGTTTGGAAAGAATCAGGTGCAGGCCGGAAAAGATGTTGGCCAGCGTTTCTTGGAGTGCCAGGGCCACGGCCATACCACCGACACCTAAAGCGGTGAGGATGGGGGCAATGGAAATCCCGTAGTATTGTAACACGACGAGGATGCCCATGGCGTAGATGATGCCGTTGACGATGGCATTCAAGAGTGTGGTTTTGGGCATAGTCTGCTGGGAACGCTCGATTTGCATATCGATAACGCCGCTGACCGTGCGGGCGATAACCCGTGTGATGGTCAGGATAATCACGGTAAAGAGGATATAGGAGAAAATCCGCACCAACGGCTCGATGATGTCAATGGTGTTGACAATCCAGTATAGGCCCACCACAAGGCAGAAGGAGATAGGTACTCCCTGCAGGGCGTTAATCAGGATATTCTGCCAGCTGGTTTCATCGGTGGTCAGTCGATGCATGATGCGTTTTTTTATCATGCGGTTTAGTGTGATGCCGGCTGTGAGGGCCACCACCAGTATGCAGGCGGGGACCAGTAGCATTTCCATAAGATGTGTCCAGTCAAACCAGCTCAGCCATTCCATATTCAGCAAAGTAATTCCCCCTTGCGATAATTGCTTGAAATAAAAAATCCCTATCATTATACTATAGATAGCTGAAAATTAATAGTAAGGGGGATTTTATGTTCGAGATTTTAATAACGGGGCCCCGCCTGCGCCTGCGGAAAGCCACGGAAAAAGACCTGGATTTCATTATCGATTTAGAATACGCCGAAGATAACCTGCCCTATATCGTGCCGTTTGACAGGGATTTCCATACCAATATCGTCACGAAAGGCGAGGCCTCCATGGATGTGATTGTGGAGGAAGTGGAGAGCGGAGAAAAAGTGGGCTATTTCCTCGTGGCGGGGTTAAAGACCGAGGCCAAGGAAATGGAATGGACCCATGTGATTATTGCCAAGAAAGGCATGGGCTATGGTCATGAGGCCATGCAGCTTATCAAGAAATGGTGCTTTGCGGTGAAGAAATTCCATCGGGCTTGGCTGGATTGCAAGGATTATAATGAGCGGGCACTGCACCTCTATGAGTCGGAAGGTATGGTGCGGGAAGGATTGATTCGCGAGACAATCATTACCAATGGGAAGTATGAGAATCTTGTGATACTGGGCATATTGGACAGGGAGTATGAAGAACGGCTGGCGGCTGGGAAGGAACTGGCAGGCTAATTGCAGTATGTCGATGTTAATGCGAGCTTACTTATATTTGTTACCGCTCAGTTTGGGCGGAGGTGGTAATACTTTTCGCCGTTGCACTGAATGACCCACAAGTAAAATTTATGGGCTTTTTAGTTACCTGCGCCGGGCAAGACCGGCGGCGCGTATGTTCAGCGCAGTATTTAGTATATGCCGCTTGTGGGCCAGTCCTCACTGCGTTCGGACAGTCGTTCCACGGCGAAAAGCATCACCACCTCCGCCCTAAGCGATGTCCGTATAAGACGGCATTTTCGTGATGACAAGCAGCAAGTACATCGATGTTCTTGTAACGGGAGCAACGAGTTCTCACCGATTGCATAATTTGTAGTTTGGGGCGGACGGGGAGTGATTTTTCTGTAGGGAGCGACTGCCTGAACGCAGTGAAGGCCGGCCCCTGTAGGACGCTGCCAAGTAAATACGCTGAAAGCAGCGCCGTTGGCTTGCCCGGCGCAGGTATCTAGACAGCTATTTTTTTCGAGGGGGTCGTTTAGCGGAAAACAGAAAAATTACTCCCCGTTCGCCCCTGACAACGTATGAGTTGGATACCTTTACCACGAACTCCTCGACATACTGCAATTGACCAGCGCGAACAAAAAGCGAATAATTTTATCCAATAAAAGGACACTTACAGACATGTGTCCTTTTATTGTGCGATGAATTGCGATACAATAAGAATAACAAAGGGGATGAATAGATGTTCCCACGGGTTTTAAGCTAGGAGGCTATACAATGAACGCACAGGAAATTTTGTCCAAGGTTGACCATACTCTGCTCAAACAGACGGCTACTTGGGAGGATATAAAGGGAATCTGCGAGGAGGCTGTGAAGTATCATACCGCTACGGTTATGATTCCTTCTTGTTTCATCACGAAGATTCGGGAGAATTATGGCGGCAAGCTTAAAATTGCAACCGTAGTTGGTTTCCCGAACGGCAACTGCAACACGGCGGCCAAGATTGCTGAAACGGCACAGGCTTTGGCTGATGGTGCGGAAGAAATCGATATGGTGATTAACATTGGCATGCTCAAGGCCGGCGAAACGGAATATGTTACCGAAGAAATTCGTGCACTCAAGCGTCTTTGCGGCGAGCGCGTGCTCAAGGTTATCGTGGAAACCTGCTTCCTGACGGAAGAAGAAAAAATCGCCGCCTGCAAGTGCGTAACGGAAGCTGGCGCTGATTTCATCAAGACTTCTACGGGCTTTGGTTCTAAGGGTGCAACCCTTGAAGATATCAAACTCTTTAAGGAAAACATCGGTGAGGGCGTACAGATGAAGGCTGCGGGTGGCATTCATACCCGCGAGGAAATGGTCGGCTTCATCGAAGCTGGCTGCACGCGTCTGGGAGCCAGCGCAGCGGTGAAAGTGCTGAAAGACGAGGTGGATAAATAATGGGCAAGTTCAAAAGAGCGTTTATTATCGTTCTGGACAGCTACGGCATTGGCCAGGAACCGGATGCAGCAGACTTCGGCGATGGCGAGTGCAACACCTTAAAATCTATTGTGGGTTCTTCGAAATACGACACGCCGAATATGAAGAAGCTGGGTCTCTTTAATATTGATGGTGTAGGCTGCGGCGAGCCGGTGGAAAAGCCGCTGGGTTCCTTTGCCCGTCTGCGTGAACTTTCCCGCGGCAAGGATACGACCACGGGCCATTGGGAAATCGCAGGCATCGTGTCCGAGCGTCCCATGCCGACCTATCCGGACGGCTTCCCGGCTGACCTCATTGCAAAGCTCGAAAAGGCTTTC
Source organism: Selenomonas sp. FC4001 (assembly GCF_000701565.1). Lineage (NCBI taxonomy): Bacteria > Bacillati > Bacillota > Negativicutes > Selenomonadales > Selenomonadaceae > Selenomonas > Selenomonas sp. FC4001. The sequence continues at coordinate 13,866 of NZ_JNJF01000006.1, forward strand.
GGCAAGAAGATTCTCTGCAACAAGCCGTATTCCGGTACGGCGGTTATCCATGATTACGGTCAGGAACAGGAAAAGACGGGCGGTCTGATTGTCTACACCTCCGCAGACAGCGTATTCCAGATTGCCGCCAATGAAGCCGATGTTCCCGTGGATGAACTCTATGGCTACTGCAAGACGGCGCGCGAAATCCTGCAGGGTGAGCATGGTGTAGGCCGTGTTATTGCCCGTCCGTATGTGGGCAAGTTCCCGGACTATCAGCGTACTTCCCGCCGCCATGATTTCTCCCTTGACCCCACGGGCGATACCATGATGGACGCTCTGCGCCGCAAGGGGCTCGATACCATTGGTGTAGGCAAGATTTCCGATATCTTTGCGGGCAGAAACGTCAGCCGTTCCTTGGGCATCAACAAGGACAACGTCGATGGCATGGAAAAGACGCTCAAGGTGATGGATGAAGACTTTGAAGGTCTGTGCTTTGTCAATCTCGTGGACTTTGATATGCAGTATGGCCATCGCCGCGATATTGACGGCTATGCAAATGCCGCGACGGTATTTGATAAGCAGCTCGGTGAATTCATGGCCAAGATGCGTGATGATGATGTGCTGATGATTACGGCTGACCACGGCTGTGACCCCGGCGCTCCGGGCACTGACCACACCCGCGAGTACATCCCCCTGCTGATTTACGGTAAGCATGTCAAAGAAGGCGTAAATCTGGGCACGTATCCCACCTTTGCTATGATTGGCGCCACCATTTCCGACATGTTTGACTGTGACCTGAAAACCAAGGGCGAGAGCCTGCTCCCGCGCTTTATCAAAGATTAAACTTTAGAAAAGAGGCTGTTTTCGATGAGAATGTACGACCTGATTACCAAGAAAAAACACGGTGAGGTTCTGACGGATGAAGAAATCCAGTTCATGATTGATGGCTATGTCAAGGGCGAAATCCCTGACTACCAGATGTCCTCCATGCTGATGGCGATTTGGTTCAACGGCATGACGGACCATGAAATCACCCAGCTGACGATGGTGATGGCAAAATCCGGCGATATGATTGACCTCTCTGCGATTGAAGGCCGTAAGGTCGACAAGCATTCCACGGGTGGTGTCGGCGACAAGACGACCCTGATTGTTGGCCCAATTGTCGCTGCCTGCGGCGGCAAGGTGGCCAAGATGAGCGGCCGCGGTCTCGGTCATACCGGCGGTACGGTGGACAAGCTCGAATCCATCCCCGGTTACAAGACGGCCCTTGACCGCAAGGAATTCTTCGATACGGTCAATAAATGCGGCATCAGCCTGATTGGCCAGTCTGGCAACCTGGCGCCTGCCGACAAGAAACTCTATGCCCTGCGCGATGTAACGGCAACCGTTGATTGCATTCCCCTGATTGCGTCCTCCATCATGAGCAAGAAGCTGGCCGCAGGTTCTGACTGCATCCTGCTTGACGTTAAGACGGGCAGCGGCGCCTTCATGAAGACGCTCGATGATTCCATCAAACTTGCCCAGACGATGGTGGCTATTGGTGAAGGCGCAGGCCGCCGCACGGTAGCCCTCATTACCGATATGGATACGCCGCTGGGCCTTGGCATCGGCAACAGCCTCGAAGTAATCGAATCCATGGATGTCCTGAAGGGACATGGCCCGGCTGACCTCACGGAAGTATCCTTGCAGCTGGCCGCCAACATGCTCTATCTCGTGGGCAAAGGCGACCCGGATGAATGCCGCAAGCTGGCCGAAAAAGCCATCGAGGACGGTTCTGCATTCGAAACCTTCTGCACGATGGTCAAGGAACAGGGCGGTGACGACAGTGTACTGCGCGACTACAGCAAGTTTGCTCAGGCTCCGTTCAAGGCCGAAATCAAGGCTGAGGAAGACGGCTTCATCACGAAGATGAACGCTGAAGCCATCGGCGAAATGTCCGTTATCTTAGGCGCTGGCCGCGAAACGAAGGAAAGCGATATCGACTTCTCCGCCGGCCTTATGCTCCATAAGAAATACGGTGACGCAGTGAAGAAGGGCGATGTTCTCGTTACCCTCTATACGTCCAAGGAAGCAGCACTTAAAGGTGCCGAAGACCTCTACCGCAAATCCGTGGTTATCGGCGCGGACGCTCCCGAAAAGAAACCGCTGGTTTATGCCCGTGTGGAAAAAGACCTGGTAGAGAAGTACTAAGAAAAGCCTTCCCCTTGAGGGGAAGGGGGACCGCGTTAGCGGTGGATGAGGTGATGATTGGCAAATTGAGCGTTTCCACCTCATCCGTCAGCCTTATGGCTGACACCTTCCCCTCAAGGGGAAGGCTTCCCAATAAATTGTCATATAATTATGTATTGAAGGAGAGTTTTTACTGTGGAGGATAAAGACTTAATCGCCGCGGCGAAAAAATATCGGGAAAATGCCTACGCGCCGTATTCCAAGTTCAAAGTTGGAGCGGCCGTGCTGACGAAAAAAGGTAATGTCTACGGCGGCTGCAATATCGAAAATTCCAGCTTCCCCATCACGAATTGTGCCGAGCGCACGGCCATCTTCAAGGCCGTATCCGAAGGGGAACAGGAGTTTGCCGCCATCGCGCTCATTGCCGATACGCCGGGGCCCTGCTCGCCTTGTGGTGCCTGCCGTCAGGTGATGGTGGAGTTTAAGATTCCCCGCATCATCATGGCGAATATGAAGGGTGATGTGAAGGTAGTTACCCTTGAAGAAATTATGCCTTATGCATTTACAGAATTCTAATATATTGACAATTACACCGGATTTGTGCGAAAATAGGACACATGTCCTATGATTAACAATTAGGACATGGAAGTACAAATCTCTAAGGGGGAATGAATCATGTATTTAGTAGTAAACCTTATTGGCATCTTTGTCTTTGTAGCCATTGGTGTCTTGTTGTCGAAAAAGCGAAAATCCATTCAGTGGCGCTGTGTGGGTGCGCTTTTAGCACTTAATGTATTTTTGGCCTGGTTCCTGACGTCCTTTTCCATTGGCCGTGAAATTATCATCGCCGCTGCTGCCGGCTTTAACTGGCTGGTCAGTGTAGCTTATGAAGGTATTGCCTTTGCTTTCCCGGACTGGGTGCATGTGCCGCAGATGAACTTCTTCACGTCGGCTCTGCTGCCTATCCTCCTGGTTGTGCCGATGTTCGATATTTTGACCTACATCGGGATACTGCCCTGGGTTATCAAATGGGTAGGTAAGGTACTGGCCTTCCTGACCCGCGCACCGAAGTTTGAATCCTTCTTTGCTATCGAAATGATGTTCCTTGGCAACACGGAAGCCTTGGCTGTATCGAGCCTGCAGTTAAAGCGCATGAAGGCTGACCGCTGCCTGACGCTTGCGATGATGTCCATGAGCTGCATCACGGCAGCTATGGTGGGTATTTACATCAAGATGATGCCCGGTGAATTCATTCTGACGGCTATTCCTTTGAACGTCATCAATGCTTTGATTGTCACCAACATTCTGCATCCGGTGAAGATTAAAGAATCGGAAGATACGGTAGCAACTGTAGGCGAAGGCAGCGAAGAAAAAGAACCCTTCTTCTCCTTCCTGGGCAACAGCATCTTAAATGCTGGCCGTCTGGTACTCATCATCTGCGCTAACGTTATCGCGTTTGTGGCACTGGCAAAACTCATCGATATGCTGCTGGTGCTGATTCATCCGGCTATTACCCTGGAAAACATCCTGGGCTGCATCATGTTCCCCTTTGCCTGGCTCATGGGTCTGGAGAGCGGGGAGGCTTTCCAGCTGGCACAGTACATGGGAACGAAGCTCGTGACCAACGAATTCGTCGTTATGCTGAGCGTTCAGGATACGCTTGCAACCTTCAGCCGTCATATGCAGGGCGTGCTCACGGTGTTCGTCACTTCCTTTGCGAACTTTGCAACGCTCGGTATGATTATCGGCTGCTTCAAGAGCATGGTGGATGATGACAAGAATGAACTCATCTCCCGCAACGTAGCCTATATGCTGCTTTCCGGTATTCTGGTGTCCCTGCTGTCCGCAGGTATTGCTGGTCTCTTTATCTGGTAAATTATTTTCAAGCCTTCCATTTTGGAGGGCTTTTTCTTATGGCAAAAAACGCTCGATAGCGTTATAATGAGATATATTTGCTTTCAATGATGACGAGGTGGACGAATGATTAAACTTATCATGTCGGATATGGATGGTACTTTGCTGGACGAAAACGGCCAGCTGCCGAAGGGCTTTGATGATATCATCCGCCAGTTGCGGGAAAAAGGTGTGCTCTTTGCGCCTTGCTCCGGGCGGCAGTATTATTCCCTGCTGGAAACCTTCAAGGGCTATGAGGATGAGTTCCTCTTTTTGGCGGAGAATGGCACTATGGTGCGCTACCATGACCGGGAAGTTTGTTCAAGCGTTATGCGGCGGAGCCTGGGCATGAAGGCTTTGCAGGCGACCCAGACTATTCCGGGCGTTTACGAAGTGTTCTGCGGCAAGAAGGATGCTTATGTGCTGAGCAGTCAGATGAATGATACGCTGGCCGACGAACTGCACAAATACTATACCCGCACCCAGGTGGTGGACAGCTTCGAGGAAATCGATGATGAGATGATTAAGGCTTCGTTCTATGATGAGCAGGGCCGGGCCGGGGAACGGATTTATCCCTATCTGAAAAAATTCCGCGGCCCGTTCCAGGTGGCGACATCCAGCGATTACTGGGTGGATATGATGCGCTTTGACATCAACAAGGGCATTGCCATTCAGCACGTGCAGAAGAAACTGCATATCAGCCCTATGGAATGTGCGGCCTTTGGCGATTACATGAACGATGCAGAGATGATGAGCTCGGTTTACTATAGTTTTGCTATGGACAACGCCCATCCGAAAATCAAGGAGCTGGCACGGTTTACCACGGCCAGCAATGTAGAGCACGGCGTTTTGCAGGGAATCCAGAAATTGATTGACGACGGACTGTGCGGCTAAGGGGGAGTAGTTATGCGGGCAGATTATCATATGCATTTTGAAAAGGGCTCCTATGATGAGGAATGGGTGGAAGGCTTCTTCCATCAAGCAGAGCTGCTGGGCCTTGAAGAAATCGGCATTTCCGAGCATTCCCATACCTTTCCGGAGTTTGAGAGCCTTTACTATGATGATTTGATTCTGGATGACAGCTTCATTGGTCAGTTCCAGAAAAAATGGCTCAAGACCAATAAGTTCAAATATACTTTGGACGAGTATTTTGCCTTTATGGCAAAGCTGAAGAAAAAGCACAAGGTCAAGACCGGCATTGAAGTCTGCAACTTCCAGAATCAGGATGCGGTGCGGGATATCCTCAAGGACTACAAGTTTGACTATGTGATTGGCTCCGTGCATTTCCTGAATGGCTGGGCTTATGATTCGGCAGAAATCATGGCGCAGTGGGATAAGGAAGATTTGGCAGACGTCTATGAGGCGTATACGCAGGAAGTGGAAAAGTTGGCGGCTGCCGGACTCTACGATGTTCTGGGGCACCCGTATAATATCCGCCTGTTCCATTATATTCCGGAATTTGATGCCACGCCGTATCTGATTCGCGCAGTGGCAGCGCTTAAAAAGGCGAATATGGTGGTGGATGTCAATACGGGGACGTTCTATCGTTATCCGATTGCGGAGATTACGCCTTATTACAAGTTCATGCGCGTGGCTTCGCAGGAGGGCCTGCCCATTGTCATAACCTCGGATGCGCATAAGCCGGAGGACTGTGGCGCATACCATGACGAAGCGGTGAACTATGCCCGCTCCTATGGCTATGAACAGACAATCCGCTTCACCCAGCGGCAGCGGGAAGTTGTGCCACTGGAATAAGTAGAATCAGCAGCCTGCCTTTCGGTGGGCTGCTGTTTTTATCATAAATAATCAGATAATAAAATATTTTTACAAGATATTGACAAACTGATTGCACAGGAGTAAAATGAAGATGTATCAGTAATTGAAGCTTATATGCAGAACTGAAAAGTATCTGAAAATTTTTCCATATTTTCATCAGAAAACCCTTAAGTATTTTCAGAAAATATCGATATACCTTGTAAGAAAAAACTGGAAGCAATGTACAGGGGATTGTACTTGCAGTGACAACTGACGAGAAAGCCGTGGATGGTTATTCCATCAAATGTCAGGAGAAGTCACGAGTTTTTGATACAAGGAGAGATATATCATGAAAGTACAAATTTGTTCGCAATGGATGGAAGAAGTTTTTATCCCTGTTCGCGTCAAACAGTTCACCAAGGCCGCAAAGCTCTTAGGTCATAGCGACTTCAAGGCTTATGCAGGTGGAAATGACATGGACGACCTGGTTCAGATGGGCCGCAAGTCCGTTGAACGGCAGGTAGTAGCTGAGTGGCTCGATGGCCGTGGTATTGCAGGTGTGGCTGACGGGGTCGCATGATGGAAATATGGAAAAAGGGCACTCCCCTCGCAAGGTGGGAAGTGCCCACTATTTTTTTGCCTTTAATTCAACTTTTGTTTGGAAGGTGGCACGGGAATCGAGAGTGGCACCTCGATAACGGCACTGGCGGCCTCGCGCATTTGCGCGGGGCTTTTTTGTGCCCAGATGGTCTGGACGGCAAGGCGCAGGGCTGCTTCGTCCAAGGTGGCAGCTTTCTGCGCCGCTACATGTTTATTGAGGATAGCCATAAAATCTGCCGGAATGGGAACATCCCGCTGGGCCAGTAAAACCTGCAGCGTGGTGTCCACAAGATAAAGATGCAGGGTGGCATCTGCCATGCTCTTTTCCGTGGGGAGCAGCTCCGGTTTTACGCCGCAGAGGGAGAAGGGGGCATCGCCCCAGCCTTCTTTGAAGATGCCGTCAATTTGATAGAGGAAGAACAGCAGGCCGTCCTGTTCGTAGAGAGCCAGTTCCATCTTGCCGGTGCGGAAGGCTTCGGCGGCGATGACATCATGGCGGGAGAGCTGCAGGATGAACATGCAGCCGTTGGCGTCAATTTGGAAAAGGCCGCCGTCCTGTTGGTTTTTGATGGGCAGGGGGAATTTTTCCCCGACTTGAAAGTTTGCGTAGTTGCTCATTGTGGTCGCTCCTTTGCGTTTGTTCTTTCCTAGTGTATCATATTTTGCGGAGAATGTGCTATACTGATTACAGATGAGGTTGGGAGGAGGAATGTTCAATTGACTCTTAACGATACAACGCGGGGGAATCGTCTGCACATTGGGTTGTTTGGCCGCCGCAATGCGGGGAAGTCCTCGCTGATTAATGCGCTGACCGGGCAATCTGTGGCTACTGTTTCGGCTGTGCCGGGGACGACCACGGACCCGGTTTATAAGGCCATGGAACTGCATGGCGTTGGCCCGGTGGTGTTTATTGACACGGCGGGCTTTGATGATGAAGGAGAACTGGGGCAGCTGCGGGTGGAGAAGACGGAGCAGGCGGCCCGGGAGACGGATATTGCTTTGCTGTTATTCAGTGGATTGGATATGGCAGAGGAGTTGAAATGGCTGGCGATTTTCCGCCGGCAGAAAACGCCGGTGATATTGGTGGTCAGCTGCACGGATGAACGGGAGGCGGCTGGCGAGGCGCTGGCAAAGGCAGTGGAGGCGGCCACCGGTGTCTGCCCGCTGCAGGTCAGCGCGGTGAAGAAGCAGGGACTCGAAGAATTGCGGCAGGAACTAATCCGTGTCCTGCCCGAAGATTATGAACAGCCATCGATTACCGGGGATTTATGTCAGGTGGGAGATTTGGTATTGCTCGTGATGCCACAGGATATTCAGGCACCTAAGGGACGGCTGATTCTGCCACAGGTGCAGACCTTGCGGGAACTTTTGGACAAGGGCTGTCAGGCCCTTTGCTGTACCACAGACAGGTTGCAGGACACCTTGACAAGGCTCAAGGTGCCGCCGCAGTTAATCATTACCGATTCTCAGGCGTTTAAGGAAGTATATCCCTTAAAACCGCAGGGCACGCTATTGACGTCCTTTTCCGTGCTCTTTGCCGCGTTTAAGGGGGATATGGATTACTTTTTAGCCGGGGCAGAAAAACTCCTGCAGCTGAAGGAGTCGGCCCATGTTCTGATTGCTGAAGCCTGCACCCATAAGCCACTGCAGGAGGATATCGGACGGGTGAAGCTGCCGCGCCTGCTGCGGAAGAAAATCGGCGATGGCTTGCAGATTGATATTGTGTCGGGCAAGGATTTTCCAGAGGATTTAAGAGGCTTTGATATCATCATTCACTGCGGGGCCTGCATGTTCAACCGCAAACTGGTGCTAAGCCGCGTGAAGGCGTGCCGGGAGCAGGGCGTTCCCATGACCAACTATGGCCTCGCCATTGCCGCTCTTTTGGGCATTTTAAGCAGGGTAGCATTGCCCGATGGAAGAAAATACGCTAAAATGTAAGGTGAGCTTGAATTTTAGATGATGAAACATGAGGTGAACACTATGGATAAACGAATGTATAATTTTATCGGACTGAGTTTGTTGGCAAGTTCTCTTATGCTGGGAAATCCTCAGGCTGTTCAGGCGGCACATATTGACTTTGAACATCAGGCCAAGGCGGCAGCGACGCAGACAAGCAAGCCGGCTGACGCGAAAGAACAATGGTACTGGTTGGCCTCAGATGATAACTATAGCAAATATTTTGACCCGGAATCCGTGGTGGTGACCCGCACGGTGGAAACAGCACATGGCAAGGTGCCCACGGAGATTCAGGTCTGGACGAAGACCACCTACAGCTACGGCGGTGCGCAGGATACGTTGAAGGCCTATGGCCTCAGCGACAAGTTCCCGGATGCCTCCAAGCTGAATTTCAGCACGGCGCAGCTGGTTATTCGTCCGCAGTTCCGCACGGTGCAGTGCATTGCGGAGCATTTTTATGATGCCAGTGGCAAGGTAATCTGGTCGGAAGCAAATCCGGCGGCCAAGGAAAAGGAAATCAATTCCCAGAACTTCAATGAAGATTTCTATGCGGCAACGGTAGACCAGGCTTTTCATCAGAGTCGGGAAATGGAACGGGTCAATGCCAAGAATCGCTGGCTGACCGTGTTTGATTCCACCTCACCGGATGGCATCTATACCCATACCAAGGTAGACACTTCCACCATGCGTATGCAGGGCAGCAATCTGGTGTTCTGGCAGTGGCAGGAAGTGAAGAACAGCGATGGCCAGGTCATGGAAATCAAGTTCCTGAAGATGGCCGTCAACCTGCCGCAGGCTACGGAAAAAGCCATTGCCGGCCAGTATTGGACGCCGAAAACGGGTTGGAAGTCCTTGGATGCAGCCATTGATGGTCAGTACCGCATGGTGAGCCGCAACAGTGAAGAATATCGTTATATCATCGAGCTGAGAAATTACGTGGAAACCCATAGTGCCTGGGTACATCGTTACGGCTTGGAGTAAGGAGAGAGTTAGTTAGATGCCAATTAAGATACCCAATGCGCTGCCTGCAACGCATATTCTCGAAGGGGAAAATATCTTTGTGATGGATGCCGACCGGGCTTACAGCCAGGATATCCGTCCTCTGAAAATCCTTATTCTGAACTTGATGCCCATTAAGTACATTACGGAAACACAGCTTTTGCGGCTGCTGGGTAATACTCCCCTGCAGGTGGAAGTGGATTTCATCTACACCGAGAGCTATACCCCCAGCCATACGTCCATGGATTATCTGGCGCAGTTCTATGGCACCTTTGATGAGGTACGCCATAAGAAATACGATGGTATGATTATCACCGGTGCTCCAGTGGAGAACATGGCCTTTGAAGAAGTGGCATACTGGGACGAAGTGGCAGAAATCATGGAGTGGAGCAAGAAGCATGTCTATTCCACCTTCCATATCTGCTGGGGCGCTCAGGCGGGACTTTACTACCATTACGGGATTCCCAAGTACCAAGTGCCCGAAAAGATTTTCGGCGTGTTCCCGCATCATCTCTGCGTGGAACATGAAAAACTCCTGCGGGGCTTTGATGATGTGTTCTATGTGCCTCATTCCCGCCATACGGAGGAGCACAAGGAAGATATTTTGAAGGTGCCGGAGCTTACCATTCTGGCGGAAGCCGAGGGAGCGGCAGGACCGTATATCATCGCCAATTTGGAAAAGCGCCAGTTCTTTATCACGGGGCATGCGGAATATGACCCCACAACCCTGAAGCAGGAATATGACAGGGACTTCAAAGCGGGGATGAATCCGAATATCCCGCAGAATTATTATCCCAATGATGACCCGAGCCAAAAGCCCATTGTGCGCTGGCGCAGCGTGGCCCATCTGCTCTTTGCCAACTGGCTGAATTACTACGTTTATCAGGAAACGCCTTATGAACTGGATGAACTCTATAAGGAGCGGGATGACTGACTTCTTCAGTATTTTTTCAGCAAAAAGGTGTAAAATAGAAACGTTGTAAATTAGAGCTAGGGGGATTCTATATGAAAATGCGTTGGGGCGCAGGAATTTTGGCGGCGGCCATGCTGTTTATGGCACAGCCACAGGCACAGGCAGACGAGGTGATTTCACCGGACATCTATCAGTGGGTGCAGTCTACCTCTCGTCAAAACTATTTTTTCAACAAGCAGCATATGTACTTTGGACAGGATAGCAAGGGGATTCTCGATGCCAACATCATGTTGGTGCCGGTACTGAAAACATATGATTCTGTGCAGATTCAGGATGTTCAGGCCAAGCGCCGCTGGAAGATGTTGCCGATGGAAGGCTACGAAGCCCTTGTGGGTACCGCTGAATACCTGCGTTTTGATTTGGCCCAAGGCACCGTGACGGTGGTTAAACATGAAGATTTGGATGAGGATTGGGGTGTACTCAGTGTCACCACTTCCGACAAGGCCGTCAAAATTGCCGACCTCTCGGAAAAAGATGTGGACGGTGTTTTCTACAAGGCCATTTTGAAATACGCTTATGCCCATATTGACGATATGGTGGAACGCACGGAAAAAAACAAGCGGGCCAAAGTCAATGATGCGGTCAAAAAGAAAATTGCCGAGCTGAAAAAGCCTGCGGAAAAGCAGGCAGCACAGGAATCAAAAGACAGCAAAAAGGATAATAAAAAGAAAAAAGCTGACTAAAGCAATTTTTAATTAAAATTTAATCGGATTTCAATGCTTTTTTAATCTTTTCATGCGATATTACAGGTGAAGACAAGATAACTTCATCGTGATAAAGAAATTAATATTATAGGGAAGAAATGAGGGATTATGATGAACAGATTGGCAAAAGTATTGGGCTTAATGAGCCTGGTGGCAGCAATGCTGGTAGCTTCTATGGCTACGGTTCTGGCTGCGGAAAATGTGGACTGGAACAGCAACGTGATTCGGGCAACCGGCGGCGGCGTAGCTCCGGCAGGTGCCCGAACCATGGCGCAGGCACGTATGATGGCTCGGCGGGCGGCGATTGCGGATGCTTACCGTCAGCTGGCTGAATACGTGGGCGGTGTGAACGTGGATTCGGAAACCACTGTGGATATGGCGGCTGTACAGAGCGATGTGATTCGCACGAAAGTAAAGGCTACCATTCGCGGTGCCCGCATCGTATCAGAAGGCCAGACCAGTGATGGCGGTTATGAAGTAACCATGGAAGTGCCGATGTTCGGTGTTTCTTCCCTGGCTAGTGCCGTGATTGACCGTCCGGCTGTAAGAGAAGCATTCCCGCAGCAGGTGCCGAACGTTCTGCCTGCACCGGTGAAACCTCATGATGGCGGCGGCTGGATTACGCCGGAAACTTCCACGGCATCTGGACATGGCAGCTCTGCTGCAACGGCTCCGGATGGCAAAGCCATTGGCAGCTTCACGGGACTGATTGTAGATTGCCGCGGTTTGGGCCTGAAACCGGTCATGAGCCCTGTAATCAAGAATGTTAACGGCAGCCCCATTTACGGTTATAAAAACCTCGATTATGACAAAGTCATTGAAAACGGCATGGCATCCTATGCCAAGGACATGAGCGGTGCAAGACGCGCTGGCAGCAACCCACTGATTGTCCGCGCTGTTGATGTAGAAAACCATGGCGGCACCCCAGTACTCTCTGTGGCTGACGCCAACCGCGTCCTCATCGAAAACGGCGCAACCCACTTCCTGGATAACACCAGAGTGGTATTCCTGAGATAAGAAAAGTACCGGATTGGTCGTAGCAGACTAATCCGGTACTTTTTTTATACTTTTGGTTAATTGTATTTTAATATTCACTCCGTATAATGCAATCGTAATGCATAATCTATAATATTTTAAGGAGTAGTGATTCTATGGAACAAATAGTGGTGTGGGCCGTACCTGCAGCGGCGTTATTTTTTAGTTTGCTGTTTTTTATTTTATCCAAGGTGCTTTATCGCAGTCATCTGCAAAAATTTGACACCTATACGGCGGAGGTACAGGGCGTTCTTGTAGGCTGGCAATATCATCACTCCACTTATAGAGCAGGCGTAGATGGCTGGTTTCCAATCGTTTCCTATGATGTAGGCGGCGAGCATTATGAAAAAGAAGAACCCATAGCCTATCCGAAAGAAGGCGAAGCCGGGATAGCGACAGTCATTCACTACGACCCGGAGGCGCCATATAAGTTTTACATGAATAAAGAAATCTATTTAAGACAGGTGCGGGTTTTTAGACTGGCTAGCTATACGGCACTATTCGTATCGCTGGTGTTTTTCTATATCGTTTATGAGCTGGTGGGATAAAAGTAGAAAGGCAAACCGCAGGAAGTTCATGTAGATTGTACAAGAAGGACGGAAAAATATGTCTGAATCGTTATGGGTACTCGCGTTTATACTGCTGACAGGTCTTATCTTTATATTTGCAGCTGGTGGGATAAGGTGGATGGCAAAAAGGAAACTAGAGGTTTGTACAGCGGAAACAACAGGATGCGTAATTCGCTGGCTGCAAGAAGAGGTATACGATGATTTTAATTCTGAAACAAGTTACATGTGGTTTCCAGTATATGCCTATGATGTACAGGGAAAGCACTATGAGAAGAAAGGGGATATTGGTTTATCAGAACCTGGAGAAACAAATGAAGATATAGTCCTGCACTATGAACCGGCCAATCCGTATAACAGTTATGCAACCCTCAGGAATTATGACATTCTGGTATATATCTTTCGGATATTGGGCGGGCTTCTTACCATGGGAGCGCTTGCTGTCTGGTGGCTTATTCATGCAGGCTGGACGGAGTGATGCCCCAAAACACAAAAAAGGTTCCAGCTAAACGCTGGAACCTTTGGATTTCCTGGTGCGTCAGGAGGGATTCGAACCCCCGACCCACGGCTTAGAAGGCCGTTGCTCTATCCAACTGAGCTACTGACGCGAAGTTTAAGTGAATGGTCGGGATGACAGGATTCGAACCTGCGACATCCTGCTCCCAAAGCAGGCGCGCTACCAAACTGCGCTACATCCCGCAAATCACTTGTCTATTATAGCGAAAAAGACTATACCTGTCAAATCTTTTTTGGCTGGTATAGTCTTTTTTATGGATAAGTTTTTTTATTTTTCTCCGCGCAGTATTTTGAGGATATTCAAGCCGCTTTCTTTCTTTTGGAGATATTTTCTCTTGATACGTTCCTGTTCAGCCTTTACACGGCGCTCGGCTTCTAGTTTTTTGGCAGTGATGGTGGCTTCGTGAACCTTGGCCATGCAGGAGCCGCAGTAGAGGCCGGTGGTAATGGCTTTGCCGCAACGGCTGCAGGGGTAACTGATTTTACCGCCAGCTACGAACTGCCCCTTATTAATCATATTGGTAGCAAATCGCAGTGGTATCTTTGTTTGTTTGACGATATCTTTTACGGTACAGTGTGGATGTGTCTTAACAAATTCATTTATCTGGGTCTCGTAATTCCGCATTTTGTCATAGCATTTCTGGCAGACGCCAATGCCGGTATCGCTGAATAACTTTTCACAGATAGGGCAGTTGCGAAGCACGCCTTTGCGATTGGATGTCAGCATATTCATCATCCCTTCCTCTCCATCAGGGGTATCTTGCTTCCCTGCAAACAGATTACTGCTTATATTATACCATAGATGAAAGAAATAATATATAATTCAGAAAAATATTTTATTAAAGAGAAGATGCAGGCCGTTAATGAAAAGTTATTGGGTGTGTTAGCAGAAAGGCGCAGACGAAGAAGGACGAATACTTACAGGATTATTTCTGTAGGTATTCGTCCTTAGAGGTAGATGATTTAATTTTAGCGCATGGGTTGCAATTTGCCACCGCCGGGGAGGTGGATGGTTTTGCCGTTAAGACCGGGATTGCTGTTTTTGTCGTAGTAGATATTGTGCTTGTTGCTGTTGATGTTGCTGAAATCACTGGCTTCATCGGTGATGGAGGTGACATATGCATCGGCGGTGAGCTGCCAGTTGGCCCCCTTGCTCAAGCTGACCTTGGCACTTCCTGCCTGATTGTCGCTATTGATGGTTCCATGGAAGTTGCTGCCTTCGCCAAGATTCAAGGCAACTTTGCTGATATTGTTGGCCAGGATTTGTCCTTTGAGCTGCTGATTCTGGGCGTTAAGGGTAAAGTCACCGCCATTTTTCCCCTCGGCTCCCCAGCGGTCACTGGTTACCTTGACGAGAATATCACCGGCTTGCTTGAGCTGGGTGTTTTCGAGCGTGGCTTCGGCGGTGGTGTTGGTGATGTAGAACATGGGGCCGTCCGAGTTGTTGTTCAGGGAGGAATCCTTGGCTGTGAACTTGGCTACGCCCACATTGGCGTCACCAGAAAAACTCTGATAGAGCATAACGCCGTGTTTTACATGACCGGTCAATGTGGAATGGTTCAGGGTAATGGAGTTCTTGCCTTCCACGACGGCGATTTCGCTGCCGGTTGCAGTGCCTTCGCCATTGGTGAGCTGGATGTTGCCGGTGGAGTAAATGCAGGGGCTGCCTTCGCCGGACGTGTGGATTTTGGCACCATTTACCAGCACATTGCCTTCGCCTCTGTCTGTAGCCAATGCGCCACAGTGAGCGCCTTCGGTAGTGATGTCCACATCCTCGGCTTTGATGGTGCCGCCGTAAGTTGCGTCAAGGCCGCGGGAGGAGTTGTTCTTGGTATGAATTTTGATATGCTTGGCCGAAATCTGGGCTTTTTCGCCAGTGGCGAAGATGGCGTTGGCTCCGTCTGCGTCAGAGGTCAGTTCCAGATTTTCCAGTGTGGCGGTGCTGTTCTTGGCCAGCAGAATGGCGTTCTGTCCGCTGAAATTGCTGGCATCGGCGCTGGAGCTGTCACCGGTTTTTGTAAGGGATGAGCCGGTGAGGGTGAGGATGCCGCCGTTGCGCACGAGCAGGACATTTTCGTCGGTCTTGTCATTGGTAAGGTTCTGACCGGTCAGTTGGCTCGTGTGTTCGATAATCTGACTGGCTTTGAGGCTGCTGGCATCACTGCGTTCTTGCTGCATGCCGCCAAATTTGCCATCAGGAGGAGGGCCAGGGGGATTTTGTCCGTCAGGTGGTGCGGGCAGCATGCTGATATCTGCCATAGGAAGGGGCTGGGAGGTGCTAGCGGCATAGGTTTGGGCACCGAAGCTGCCGAGGCAGGCCAGGGATAGTCCGGCAATCAGCAGATGTTTTTTCTGCAGGTTGTTTATCTTTAACATAGCAATCGCTCCTTATAGTTGATATCCATAACTATAAGGAGCGAAGATTAAAATCCCTTGTGAGGAGGATTAATTTCCAATTAAAATTTTACCAGGGCTGGGGCGTCATGGGGGTAATTACGCCGAAGCTGTAGCCTTTTTCCCGCAGGACGCGGATGATTTCCGGCAGGGCCTTGACAGTTTCTTCATGGCCTGCCGAGCTATGCATCAGGATGATGGCGCTGTTCATCACAGCCTGGCCGGAGATGTTGTCGATGAAATCCTGCGCGACCGGATGGTTGGGGGCAGCGTCGGCAGAGCTTACGTTCCAGTCATGTTCCACATAACCGTTGGCATCCATAATGGCTTCGTAAGCGGCGGTGAAGTTGCCCATGCGGCCGCTGGGGGCACGCGTAATCAGAGGGCGCACGCCCAGCAGTTCATAGATGGCATCATCGGCCTGTTCCATTTCTGCCAGATAGCTGTCGGCAGATGCATAGAGGCGCTTGTAGTCATGGTCATAGCTGTGGTTGCCCAGGGCATGGCCCTCGTTGAAGATACGTTTGGTTATATCCGGATAGGCTTTGACATTTTTGCCCAGCACATAGAAGGTGGCTTTTACGCCTTCCTGCTTTAAGATGTCCAGCACCGCAGCGGTGTTCTTTTCATCCGGCCCATCATCAAAGGTGAGGTAGGCCACCTTTTTATCTCGGTAAGGCGTAATCTTGGGCAGGACTGTGGTCAGGCCTTTGGCCCGGCGCTGGGCCAGCGTATAGTGGTCATAAACAGGCGTTTCGGCATTGTCCAGCGTAAGGTTGCTGAAATCATCCGCGGCGGTGATATAAGCCGGAGCTTTTTCTTCCACAGGTGCGGGCTCCTCGGCAGGGGCGGCAGGCTGGCTGGCCTTTTCGGATTGGCCGCAGCCGCTAAGGAGCAAACAGGCAAGGCAGAGGACTGCCCCGCAGGACTTTATGGATGGAACAAACATCAGTAAATCAAACTCCCTTCGATGGTATTGTACATTCTTCTATCAGACGGCAAAAAAATCGGCAGCAGAGAAATGGTTTCGCTGCTGCCGATTGCCTTTATGAAACTTATGCTTCAGCACCTACAACTTCGTTGAGGTTGCTGATGAGTGCATCGATGTCGATGCCGTGAGCCATTGCGCCCTGTTCGATGTTTTCGAAGTGAGCGGCAGCGCAGCCCAGGCAGCCCATGCCAGCGTTAACGAATACGTCAACGGTGTCCGGGTACTTCTGTACAACTTCGATGATGCTCATGTCCTTAGTGATAGCCATTATAAAATCCTCCTATGCGAAAACGCGATAAAACTAATTTAACCAACAACCGAATTATAACATAGTTAGCCCATAGGGTACAAGAAACAAATGGTACGGAAAAATAAATTTGTGTGGTTTTTTTGCGGGTTTTGCTGTACAATGACAAGGTATGATTAGAGACGGAGGCGGAGCATGAAGCGGCAAATTTTTAGCTGGCGTTATATTATAATGATAGTTTGCATATTGGCAGCGGCGGGCGCCGTGATTTTTTCTCAGCAGCCCAAGCCATTGCAGGCTACGATGGTGGCGGACAGCGAGAGTGGCACGAAGGTGCTGGTGCTGAATTACCATAAGATTGACCATACCTTTATCTCCTTGGCGGTGCGCCCGGAAGATTTTGACAGTCAGATGAAGTACCTGCGGAATAATGGGTACCATACCATCACGCCGGATGAATTATACGATGCCTTGGCTGGCAGCAGCACGCTGCCGGAAAATCCTGTGTTGATTACCTTTGATGATGGGTATGAGGATAATTACACCAACGCCTATCCCATTCTCAAAAAGTATGGCTTCAAGGCCACCATCTTCGTGGTGACGGGGTTCCTCGATAAGCACAAGAAGGGATATCTTAGCTGGGACCAGGCCCGCGAGATGGATAAGAATGGCATCAATATCGAATCCCATACGGTGAATCACAGGTCCATGACGGATTTGACGGATGATGAACTGCGCTCGGAACTGGTGGATTCCAAGAAAAAAGCCGAGGCCGAGCTGGGGCATGCGGTTAATTATATAGCTTATCCCACCGGTACTTATAATCTCCATATCGCCCAGATGGTGAAGGAGGCAGGATATAAGGCTGCCTTTACCATCAAGTACGGCAATGTGGATAAGGCCAGCAATATCTATGCTTTGGAGCGTGTGCCTATCTTCCATACGGAGGAAACGAATAAGGACTTTATTGAACGCATACGTTTCCAGCCGATTTTTGAGAGCTTCGGTTGGATGAAGAATTAAGGTTCGGTTAGGTTAACATTTATATACTAAGACGCCCGGTGGCTGATAATACTTTTCCGTAGCTTTGACAGGCTTGCCTAACGCGACGGAAAAGCATCATCAGCCACCGGGCTGTTTTCGTATAGAGCTTACATCCAGATTTTAAGCCGCCGTGATAACAGATAATATTTTTCCTGCGCTTATACAGGCTTGTCTAACGCTTCGGAAAAACATTATCTGTCATCACGGCTTTTGTGCGTCTTACATCATTGTTTACATCGCAGTGTTAAGGGAAATGTGCGACATTAAGGAGGAGAGGGGCGGCAATGACTTTCGGTCGCGTTAGGCAAGCCTGCATAAGCAGACGAAAGTTATTGCCGTCCTTCTCCTCCGGCTTTTGAGTCCAGAAGTTAGGATTTTTTCACTTATCCACAGGGAACTATGGATAACCTCTTGATATTGGCCGTGTTTTGCTATAAAATAAAAAGTACCGAAAGTGGGGAATTGTGGTAGAAAGTGGTAGAAAATGTGGTAAAGGTGGTGAGGCAGGATGTTTATGGGGGAATACACCCATTCCATTGACGCGAAAGGGCGCATCATTCTGCCTGCTGATTTCCGTCAGGAATTAGGCGTCACCTTTATCATCACCAAGGGCTTTGACAAGTGCCTCTTCCTTTACGGCCAGCAGGCTTGGGAGGAACTGGCGGCCAAGCTACGTGCCCTGCCCATTTCCAAGCCCGAAGCCCGGGCGGTGAACCGCTTTTTCTTCTCCGGGGCCCGAACCCTGGAGTGCGACAAGCAGGGACGTTTTCTCATCCCTGCCAATCTGCGCAATCATGCGGAGATTGCTTTGAAGCAGGATGTCATCCTCACCGGTGTGGACAATCGCATTGAGGTGTGGAGCAAAGATAATTGGAATGTTTATAACGGCGAAGTGGAGCCGGATGTTACGACTATTGCCGCGTCACTGGCGGAATTGGGAATTTAAGTTGGGAAGGATTCAGGAAACATGGAGTTTCATCATATCAGCGTAATGCTGGAGGAGACGGTTAAAGGTCTCGTGACAACTAAAGAGGGAACCTATGTGGACTGTACCCTGGGGGGCGGCGGCCATTCCAGCCTGATTGCCTCCATGCTCACGGAAAAGGGTCGGCTTATCGGCATAGACCAGGATGCGGCGGCCATTAGCGCAGCTTCGGAGCGGCTTAGAGGTGCCAAGTGCCGGGTGGATATCGTTCACAACAACTTCCGCAATCTGGAGCAGATTCTTGCGGATGAGAATGCTCCGCTTGTGGATGGCGTGGTCTTTGATTTGGGGGTTTCCTCCCATCAGATTGATACGGCAGAACGTGGGTTTTCCTACATACAGGATGCGCCGCTCGATATGCGCATGAATCCGGAAGCGGATTTTAGCGCCTATGATGTGGTGAACAGCTACGAGGAAAAAGAGCTCAATCGCATCTTCAAGGAATATGGCGAGGAGCGCTGGAGCAAGCGCATTGCCCAGTTTATCGTACAGGAACGGGCTAAGAAGCCCATTGAAACCACCGGGGAGCTGGTGGATATCATCTGCAAGGCCGTACCCAAAGCTGTGCGGCAGGCGGCAGGCGGTCATCCTGCCAAGCGGATTTTTCAGGCTGTCCGCATTGAGGTAAATGACGAGCTGGGGATTTTGGAAACGGCTTTCCGCACGGCGGTAGCACATTTGAAGCCTGGCGGTCGCATTGCCATCATCACCTTCCATTCGTTGGAAGACCGTATTGCCAAGAATGTACTCAAGGAACTTTCCCGTGGGTGCATCTGCCCGCCAGAACTGCCGGTGTGCATGTGCAATCATCAGCCGGAAATCAAGATAATCGGCAAGCCCATTCAGGCTACCGCCGATGAACTGGAACATAATTCCCGCTCCAAGAGCGCAAAATTGAGAATAGCCGAGAAGTTACCGATAGCTGAGAAGGGGGGCAGATGACCATGCTGGCCAGACAGGAAGAATATTATGAAGAGGAAGAGCGCGTTCTGACTCCTGCGGAGGAAGAAAAGGAACTGCGCAAGTCTCCGAAGGAACCACTCTTTAAGACGGTTCTGGATACCCGCCTGCGTTCCCATGGACAGCTTCTGTTCCTGACGATGACGGTGCTGGCCCTCCTGGTTACGGTGGGCAGCGGCATTAGTGCCAGCCGCGGCTATGAACTGGTGGCCATCCAGCAGCAGGCTGACCAGATGGAACAGGAGAACGAGCGGCTCAAGATTGAAATTGCCAAGCTCAAGTCTCCGGACCGCATCAAATCCATCGCACAGGATCAGCTGGGAATGAGCGTACCTAAGCAGACTTATTTTAGCAGTGAGAAATAATGACCAGATATCAAAAATTACAGGATTTTCTGCAGAAAAATCCTGTAATTTTTTTGCAATCCGTTATATAATAGGTAACGGTTCGCATTATGAGGCGAGGGAGGATATTATATGAAGACATTAGCGCAACTGGCAGAACTGGTAAATGGTTCTGTAGTTACCGGCGATAAGAATATAGAGATCAAGGGAATTGAGCATGACTCTCGCAAGGCAGCAGAGGGTACACTCTTTGTGTGCATAGAAGGCTTCCATGTGGATGGTCATAAGTTTATTCCGCAGGCTGTGGAGAAGGGCGCAAAGGCCATCCTGACCACCCGCTCTGCTGAGGCGGTGGACGTGCCGGAAGGTGTTGCTGTCCTGCAGGTGTCGGAGCTGAAAGCGGCTTTGGACGTTATCGTGCCGTTCTTCCATGACTACCCTGCGCAGAAGATGCGGGTAATCGGCATTACGGGTACCAATGGCAAGACCACGACCAGCTATCTTATCCGTGCCATCCTGCGCGAAGCTGGCTACAAGGTGGGGCTTATTGGTACCATTCAGATTATGATGGAGGAAGAAGTATTCCCCATTCACAATACGACGCCGGATGTGGTGGAACTGCAGCACACATTGGCCATCATGCGGGACAAGGGCATGGACTATGTGGTCATGGAGGTTTCCTCCCATGCGCTCGACCAGAACCGTGTGGCCGGTATCGAATTTGATACGGCGGTGTTCTCCAACCTCACGCAGGACCATCTGGACTATCACAAGACGCTGGAAAATTACAAGCTGGCCAAGGCTAGGCTCTTTGACCTGCTCGGTAAAGAGGGCGTTAAGGAAAACAAGACGGCCGTGGTCAATGCCGATGACGAAGCTGGCAAGACCATGCTCGAGCATGCCAAGTGCCGTCATTTGACCTATGGTATCGAAAACAAGGCCTCCCTGCAGGCAACCAATGTGGAAGTTTTGGCCAGCGGGGCAAATTTCACCCTGACAGAAGAATTTCTGGGCAAGCTGGATTTACAGCTCCATATCACGGGCATCTTCAATGTCTATAATGTCATGGCCGCTGTGGGTGCTGCCATTGCGGAGAAGATTGACCCCGCAGTGATTGAGAAAGCACTGCTGAAATTCACCAGTGTGCCGGGCCGCTTTGAACTCGTGAAGGCCGGACAGGATTTCTCCATTATCGTGGACTATGCGCATACGCCGGACGGGGTGGAAAACGTACTCAACACGGCCCGCCGCATTGCGAAGAAGAAGATTATCGCGGTATTTGGCTGCGGCGGTGACCGCGACCGCACGAAGCGTCCGATTATGGGCAGACTGGCGGCAGAGCTTGCCGATGTGGTTATCGCCACTTCCGATAATCCGCGCAGTGAAGACCCCGCGTTTATCCTGAGTGAAGTGGAAGCCGGTGTGAAGGAAACAATCGGCGATAAGCACCATGAGTGCATTATCGACAGACGTGAAGCCATCTTCCGTGCCGTGGAACTTGCCGAAACGGATGATATTGTGATTATCCTGGGCAAGGGCCATGAGGATTATCAAATTCTGAAGGATAAGACGATTCACTTCGACGATAAGGAAGTTGCCCGCGAGGCTGTGGCAGCGAAAAAAGGAGCCTGACGGATGTTTACGCTTAATGAGATTGTAAAGGCCACCAGCGCCAACATATATAAGGAAGAGAAAAAAGAATTCAGCGCCATCGTTACCGATACCCGCAAAATCAGCGAAGGTGTGCTCTTTGTGGCCCTCAAGGGTGAGCGCTTCAATGGTGAGGATTTTGCGGCTGAGGCCTTGGAAAAGGGCGCTGCCGGTGTAGTCGTAAGCGAAGCCTGCGACAAAAAGCAGCTGGAAAAGTGTGCAGGTACGGTTCTGCAGGTTAAGGATACTTTGGCAGCCTATCAGCTGATGGCCAAGGCATGGCGGGATAAGTTCCCGCAAATTCCCGTGGTGGCCATCACGGGGTCCAACGGCAAGACCACGACCAAAGACCTGACGGCGGCTGTGCTCTCGGCTAAAGGTGCTGTGCTCAAGACTCAGGCCAACTTCAACAATGAAATCGGCCTGCCATTGACCCTGTTGGGGCTTAAGAAAGAACATACGGCAGCTGTGGTGGAAATCGGTATGCGCGGCTTCCATCAGATTGAGGCGCTGGCGCCGATTGCTTCCCCGCAGATTGGTATTGTGACCAATGTGGGCGAAACCCATATGGAACTTTTAGGCTCGCTTGAAAATATCGCCAAGGCCAAGCAGGAACTGGTGGAAGCTATTCCAGCCGGCGGCACGGTTATCCTGAATGCCGACAATAAATATGTGGCCGGTATGCGTTCTGCCGCAAAAGAGGGTGTAAAGGTCATGACCTTCGGTCTGGAACAGGAGGCCGATGTCAAGGGCGAGGCCATTCATACGGAAGGCAATGTGACGAAGTTCATGGTGACTTATGCCAATGAGCGCCATGAATATGAAGTCAATATGGTAGGCCGTCATAACGTCTATAATACGTTGGCCGCCATTGCCGCAGGTTTTGCCATGGGGCTGACGCCAGTTGAAGTGCGCGAAGGTCTTTCGCATCTCGAAGCCACGAAGATGCGCTTTGAACTGCAGCAGGTCAAGGAATGGAACGTGGTTAATGACGCTTATAACGCCAGCCCCATGTCTATGACGGCGGCCATCAATACGCTGTCGGAACTTACAAAGGGGCGCAAGATTGCGGTGCTCGGCGATATGCTCGAATTGGGCAGCGTATCCGAAGAAGCGCATCTGCATGTGGGCGAGGAAGTGGCCGAACATGGTTTCACGGCACTTGTCACCCGCGGCGAAATGGGCGAATTTATCGCTAAAGGCGCGGAAAACAAAGGCATGACGGCGGTTTACCGCTGTGCAAGCCATGAAGACGCGGCAGAAAAACTCCATGAACTGCTGCAGCCCGGTGATACCCTGCTCTTTAAGGGCTCCCGTGGCATGGCTATGGAAAAGATTATTGATTTACTCTGATTGAAATATAGATAGTGAGGCATAACATTGGATAGCTTTATATTGGCGGCCGTCATCGCCGCAGGTTTCGTTTTGCTGACCGGGCCGTTTTTCATCCCGGAACTGCATAAGTTGAAGTTTGGCCAGAGCATTCGCGAGGAAGGGCCGGCAAGTCATCAGGCTAAGAGCGGTACCCCCACCATGGGCGGCATTATGATTATCCTCGGGATTACCATTGCCACGCTCGTTGCGGCACCGTTTTCCACGGAAATTCTGTTGGCACTCTTTATCATGCTGGGGCATTTTGTGCTGGGCTTCCTCGATGACTATATCAAGGTGGTCAAGAAACGGAACCTGGGTCTTAAAGCGAAGCAGAAGATGCTTGGGCAGATTATCATTGCGGTGGTTACCATGGTTATCGGCACGCGGATGCTGGGCATTGACACGACCATCTGGCTTCCGGTGCTCGACAGCCACATCAATATCGGCGTTGGCTATTATGCTCTGGTGCTGTTCGTGATGGTGGGCACCAGCAATGCGGTAAATCTCACGGACGGTCTGGACGGTTTGGCCTCCGGTACGGTAGCCATTGCCGCCAGCTCCTATGCTGTGGTCTGCACGCTGCTCGGGCACAGCGATTTGGCTATTTTTGCTACGGCTATGGCTGCTGCCTGCGTGGGCTTCCTGCGCTTCAATGCACATCCGGCCAAGGTGTTTATGGGCGATACAGGTTCTTTGGCGTTGGGCGGTGCCATGGCGGCGTTGGGCATCCTCACCCATACGGAAGTGCTGCTGGCGCTTATCGGCCTCGTGTTTGTCTGTGAGGCGCTGTCGGTCATCATTCAGGTGGCTTCCTTCAAGTCTACGGGCAAGCGGGTGTTCCGCATGAGCCCCATTCATCATCATTTTGAACTGGGCGGCTGGTCGGAATGGAAAGTGGTCTTCGTCTTCTGGACGGTGGGCCTGCTGGCAAGTATTACGGCACTGAAACTGTTATAATTTAGGGGGATTTACCATGGACTTAACGGGCAAAAAGGTACTGATTATCGGCGCTGGCATCAGCGGTTTTGCAGCAGCAAAAATCACCCGCCGTTTAGGCGCGCAGGTTACACTGAGTGATGCTAAGAACGAAGCGGATTTGGATGATGATTTTGAAGAGCTGCGGGACATGGGCGTAAGCTGCGTGTTCGGCCCGCAGGCGGAAGAACTCTTGGACGGGGTGAGCCTCGTGATTGTCTCCCCCGCGGTACCGGCCCGTATTCCATTGATTCAGGAGGCCTACAAACGGAAAATCCGGGTGGCCAGCGAAGTGGAACTGGCGTACCGGCTCAAGAAGGCGCCTATCTGCGCTGTAACCGGTACCAATGGCAAGACTACCACGGTTACATTGCTCGGTCTGCTGCTTGAAAGCCACTATGACAAGGTCGGCGTGGGCGGCAATATCGGCGTGCCTTTGTCGGAGGTGGCTTTGGAAATTCCTGCGGACGGTTATATTGCCGCCGAGATTTCCAGTTACCAGATGGAAGTCACCGAGGAATTCCATCCCCATGTGGCCACGGTCCTCAATGTGACCCCCGACCATATTGTGCGCCATGGTTCCATCGAGGAATACCAGCGTATGAAGGAGCGTATGTTTGCCCAGCAGAAGGGCAAGGATTTCCTCGTGCTCAACTATGATGACGAGCGCGTAAAGGATATGGCAAACCGCGCCAGCGCCCATGTGGTATTCTTCAGCCGTCAGGTGCATCTCCATGAAGGTGCGTACCTTGAAGGAGATATGCTGACCATTGCCTGGAATGGGGAAGATTATCCGCTCTGCACCATCGGCGAATTGGGCATCAAGGGCGCCCATAATGTGGAAAATGCGCTGGCTGCAGCCATGACGGCCTTCCTGGCTGGCTGCACGGCAGAAGAAATGGTGCCGGTGCTCAAATCCTTCCGCGGCGTAGAGCATCGCATTGAATACGTTCGCACGCTGGATGGTGTCGAGTATTACAACGACTCCAAAGCCACCAATACGGATTCGGCCATCAAGGCGTTGGAAACCTTTGATAATGGCATTGTGCTGCTGGCGGGCGGCGATGACAAGATGACGGATTTGACGGATTTCTTGAGCCGTGTCAAAGAGCGCGTTACGGATATGGTGCTCATTGGCGCTGCCGCTGACCGTTTTGAACAGGAGGCCTTAAAGAACGGTTACCCTGCTGAGCATATTCATCGCGCCGGTTTTTCCATGGAAGAAGCGGTCAAAATTGCGCATTTCTTAGCCAAAGCACCGCAGGTGGTACTGCTGTCGCCTGCCTGCGCCAGCTTCGATATGTACAACGGCATGGCGGAACGCGGTCGTAACTTCAAGGATTTAGTAAATAAGTTGTAAGAGGGATGAAGATGAAGATAATTATTTCCGGTGGCGGTACCGGCGGGCATATTTATCCCGCGCTGACCATTATGCGCACCATTGAGGAAAAATATCCGGATACCAGCTTCCTGTATGTCGGTACGCATAAAGGACTGGAAGCCGATATTATCCCGAAGGAAAATATTCCTTTTGCTACAGTGGATATTCAGGGATTTAAGCGCAGCCTGTCACCTGCTAATTTTGTGCGGGCAGGACTGGCGGCTGTGGGCGTGGCTAAAGCTATGAACGTAGTGCGGAAGTTCAAGCCCGATGCGGTTATCGGTACGGGCGGCTATGTTTGCGGCCCGGTACTTATGGCGGCCAGCATGCTCGGGATTCCGACATTGATTCAGGAACAGAATGTAGTGCCGGGGATTACCAATAAAATCCTCGCCAAGTTCGTCACGCGCATTGCGGCGGGCACGCCGGAAGCGGAGAAACATTTTCCCGCAGGCAAGGTTGTCTGCACCGGCAATCCTATCCGCAAGGCGGTGCTTACGGCAACGCGGGAGGAAGGGGCTAAGGCCTTTGGTTTTGACCCGGCCAAAAAGACGGTGCTGATTTCCGGCGGCAGCCGTGGGGCCCGCAGCATCAACAATGCCATGGTGGATGTTCTCGTCGAAGCGGCCAAACAGCGTGAAGTGCAGTATCTGCATGTGACGGGCAAGCTGGACTATGAAGATATTATCGGGCATTTGGCTGAAAAAGGTGTAAACTTAGCCGAAATACCGAATATCAAGGTGGAGCCTTACCTTTACAATATGCCGCAGGCCATGGCTATGGCAGACTTGGTGGTTTACCGGGCAGGCGCGACAGGCCTGGCAGAACTCACCGCACGGGGGATTCCGGCGATTTTGATTCCCTATCCCTATGCGGCCGAGAATCATCAGGAACACAATGCCCGGGCCTTGGAAGCGGCCGGGGCGGCAAAAGTAATCCTGAACCGCGAGCTTAAGAGCGACATCCTGCAAAGCACCCTGCAGGAACTGCTGGCTGATGATGCGAAACTTGCCTCCATGGCAGCGGCCAGCAAATCCTTGGGCAAGCCGCAGGCGGCAGAAGATATTGCGCAAATGGTTATCGATATGACACAGGGGAGAAAGACTAAATGAAACGGCTGAAAGAGCT
Source organism: Selenomonas sp. FC4001 (assembly GCF_000701565.1). NCBI lineage: Bacteria > Bacillati > Bacillota > Negativicutes > Selenomonadales > Selenomonadaceae > Selenomonas > Selenomonas sp. FC4001. The sequence goes on from NZ_JNJF01000006.1 coordinate 40,487, forward strand.
AAAGGATATTGAAAAAATTCATTTTGTAGGCATTGGCGGTGCCGGCATGAGCCCGCTGGCCAAGATTATGGTGGAGTTGGGTTATGAAGTCACCGGTTCCGACCGAGCTGATTCGGAAGTGATTCAGAACCTCCAAAAATTGGGGGCAAAAATCACGTTGGACGGCCAAAAGGGCGAAAACGTCAAGGGGGCCGACGCCATTGTGGTATCCACGGCCATTCCCTTTGACAACCCGGAAGTGCTCGCGGCCCGTGACCTCGGCATCCGCAAGTTACACCGCTCCGATATCAATGCGGCGCTCGTCAATGAGTACAAGGGTATTGCGGTAGCCGGTGCCCATGGCAAGACCACGACGACCTCCATGCTCGGCGTGGCGCTGACCAAGGCTGGTGTATCGCCGACAGTTGTTGTGGGCGGCGAAATGCCGGACCTCGGCACCAATGCCATTCTGGGCGAGAGCGAGTACCTGACCTCCGAAGCCGATGAAAGCGATGGCTCTTTCCTGAAACTTCATCCGCATATCGCTGTGGTCACCAATGTGGAAGATGACCATATGGATCATTACGGTACGATGGAGAACATCATCAAGGCCTTCACGCAGTTCATTCAGAATGTGGACAAGGAAACGGGCTGGGCTGTACTGTGTTTCGACAACGAGAACCTGCGCAATATCGCCAAGGTCGTTGACCGCAAGTTCTATACCTATGCCATTGACCATGAAGCTGATTACATGGCGAAAAACATCAAGACCAATGGCAAGGGCATTGCCTTTGATGTGGTGCATGGTGAGGAACTGCTGGGCCATGTTTCTCTGAACATTCCGGGCCGTCATAATGTGCTCAACGCATTGGCCTGCATTGTGACGGGACTTACCATAGGCGTGGAGTTTGAGAAGCTGGTGGCAGGTCTTTCTGCCTTCCATGGAGCCAAGCGCCGTTTCCAGACCAAGGGCAGGGCGAAAGGCGTCTGGGTGGTTGACGATTATGCTCATCATCCGACGGAAATTGCCGCGACGCTCAAGGCGGCCAAGGAGCTGAATCCGCAGCGTTTGGTATGCGTATTCCAGCCGCACCGTTATTCCCGCACGCAGCTCTTGCATGAGGAATTTGGCAAGGCGTTTGTCTCTGCAGACCGGCTGATTCTCACGGATATCTACAGTGCCGGTGAAGCGCCGATTGAGGGCATTAACGGCGAGACGATTCTCAATGAAGTGCGCAAGCAGTCCGGTCAGGATGTCATTTACATTCCGCAGCGGGAAAAACTGGCCGGGTATTTGGAAAGCGAGTCCCAGGACGGCGACTTAATCATCACCATGGGCGCCGGGGATATCTACAAGACTGGCGAAGAATTAGTGGAACTCTTGAATAAGTAAGATTGGAAAGCAGGATTAAGATACAATGAAGCAGGATAAAATAGTAGTAGTTATGGGTGGTACTTCCACCGAAGCCGAAGTTTCCCGTCGTACTGGCAAGGCCATTTTGGATGCTCTCAAGGAAAAAGGCTATAATGCCGAAGGCATGGAACTCAATCCCCAGACCTTTGCTATGGACATTCAGAAAGCCGGCGCCAAGATGGTGTTCAATGCTCTGCATGGCAAGTTCGGTGAAGACGGCCTCTTGCAGGGAACGCTCGATATGCTCGGCATTCCCTACACGGGCTCTGGGGTGCTGGCGGCGGCTATCACCATGGACAAGGCTGCTTCCAAGCGAGTCTTTATCAGTGAGGGGATTTCCACACCGAAATGCCATACCTATAACAGCTTTGAGCAGAAGCGTGACCTGGCTGGCGAAATCCTGGCCGAGTTCGGCCTGCCCGTAGTGGTTAAGGCTGCTTCACAGGGCTCCAGTATCGGTGTGTACATCGTGGAAAAAGAGGAAGAACTGGCACCGGCCATCAAGGAAGCCTTCTCCTTCAATGACGAAATCCTGGTGGAAGAATTCATCAAGGGCCGCGAAATGACCGTTGCTGTCTGGGGCGATGAAGATAAGAAGGAAGCCTTCCCGATTATCGAAATCACGACGACTTCCGGCCGTTATGACTACAACAGCAAGTACACGAAAGGTGCTTCTGCGCATATCATTCCGGCGCCGGTCAGCGAAGAAAAGACCCGTGAAATGCAGGAACTGGCAATTAAGACCTACACGGCCTGTGGCTGCAAGGGCGTAGCCCGCGTGGATATGATGTACAGCGAGGATGAAACGCCCTATGTCATCGAAGTGAATTCCGTACCGGGCATGACGGAAACCTCTCTGGTACCGGATGCTGGCCGGGCGATGGGCATTGAATTCCCGGAACTGTGTGAGCGTATTTTGGAAATGGCAGGTTTCTAAAAAAGCCTTCGCGCAATGCGGCGGCTGAAGTTTGCTGGCAGATATGAAAGGAGGCAAAACAATGGACGAAAAAGAAATAGCCGAGGCAGAAGAACAGGAATTGGGTAACCAGTTTCCGCCGCCGAAAAAGCTTCGCCGCAGTCCCCGGCGCCTGCTAAAGGGGCTGGCCTTTCTCATCATCTGCGGCGGCATTATGTCCATTATTGTCTATTCGCCTCTTTTCACTCTGCAGCGGGTGGTGCTTACGGGGAATACTTATCTGAATGAGGAGGATATCCTGACCAGTGGGCGGCTGCATAAGGGCGAACCGCTGTTTCAGTTGCAGACCAGTGAAGTTACCCAAAATCTCATGAAGGATTTGCGCATTGAAAGCGCTGTAGTGCGGCGGCGCGTGCCAGATACTTTGGAGATTGAGGTCAAGGAGCGGATGCCTGTGGCAACCGTGGCCTGCGAGTATGGTTATCTGGATTTGGACAGGCAGGGAAAGGTCATTGGCAGTTATAAAAAACTGCGAAAGATGCCCATCCCGCTGATTACCGGCACCAAGATGCATGATATGTACATTGGGGACGATAACAAGGACAAGCGGGTGGCCAAGGTGTTGGAATTCCTGTCCCAGTTGGATGAGGAAGCCCTGAATCATCTGTCCGAAGTCAATGTGACCAATCCTGACGCCATTATGGCTTATACCAATCAAGCCGTGCAGATACGATTGGGGAATTTCGAACGCTGGGATGAGAAGGCAAAACTCACCCGGGATTTCCTGCTGAATTTGCCCCATGCCCGCCATCAGATTGAGTATGTGGATTTCAGTTATACCGCGCCTTTTATCCGGCTGAAAGATAAGCTGGTTGACCCGGATGTGAAGGTCAATGAAAAAGCGCAGTGAATTCGCCATCATAGTGATATAAAATGGAGCCGTTTGGCTCCTTTTTTCGTGCATAAATGGGGATTTATGATTTTTGTTAATTTTTTTCGGGAAAGTTATAGCATTATAAGCCAATAAATGGTAGAATTAAGGAGTATATTTGTGTGGACTAGAAATCCCGGTGGACAGTTTACTGTTTGCACGGGATATAGAATACGAACGTCATGGGGGTTAACGCTGTGTTTGAATTGGATGATAATGGCCTCGACCAGTTGGCCAAGATTAAAGTAATTGGTGTAGGCGGCGGCGGCAGCAATGCTGTTAACCGCATGATAAACTTCGGACTGCAGGGGGTCGAGTTTATCGCAGTAAATACCGACGCTCAGGCGCTGTTGAAGTCTTTGGCTCCGAAGCGCATGCAGATTGGCGAGAAGCTCACCCGGGGATTAGGTGCAGGTGCTCGTCCGGAAATCGGGCAGAAAGCGGCCGAGGAAAGCCGCGACGATATTTTGGAAGCTTTGCGCGGGGCTGATATGGTTTTCGTTACCGCTGGCATGGGTGGCGGTACTGGTACTGGTGCTGCACCGGTAGTCGCAGAATGTGCACGGGAAATCGGCGCGCTGACGGTTGGCGTTGTGACCAAGCCCTTCGGCTTCGAAGGCAAGAAGCGTGAACGCAATGCAGAATCTGGTATTGCGAACCTCAAGCAGCATGTGGATACCATCATCACGATTCCGAACGACCGCCTGATGCAGGTCGTGGATAAAAAGACGCCGATTACGCAGGCTTTCCAGATTGCGGATGATGTTCTGCGTCAGGGCGTTAAAGGTATCTCCGATTTGATTGCCCTGCCGGGTCTGGTAAATCTGGACTTTGCTGATGTGCAGAGCGTTATGAGTAACGCCGGTTCTGCCCTCATGGGTATCGGCGAGGCTTCCGGTGAAGGTGCTGCCATTGAGGCTGCTAAGGCAGCTATTGCTTCTCCGTTGCTGGAGACGAGCATCGATGGTGCGCGCGGTATCCTCCTCAACGTCACCGGTGCCGAAGAAAACCTCAGCATGTACGAAATTCAGGAGGCTTCCGAAGCCATCCATGATGCTGCTGACAGTCAGGCTAACATCATCTGGGGTGCGTCCATTGACAATACCATGGGTGACAAAGTTCGCGTGACCGTTATCGCTACGGGCTTTGATGCACCGGAAACCATCGGTGTACAGCCGCAGGCAGCTCCTTCCGCTGCTCAGCCGGTAATGCCGAACCTTAATCTGAGTCAGGGTGCACCTGCCGCTGATGGCGATGCACAGCAGACGGTATCTCCGGCTGCAGACTTCATTGATATTCCGGTTTGGATGCAGAAAAAATAATTATATGTAAAAATAATTATTGACAAGCGTTGAGAATATAGATATAATATATCTTGTTCTTAACGCTTGTTGCGTTAATGGGTAGGTGGCCGAGTGGTTAAAGGCAACAGACTGTAAATCTGTCATCTTCGGATTACGATGGTTCGAATCCATCCCTGCCCACCACTTTGGCGGCATAGCTCAGTTGGCTAGAGCATGCGGTTCATACCCGCAGTGTCAGGAGTTCAAATCTCTTTGCCGCCACCAATATGAAGTCTTGAGCACATCAGTAATGATGTGCTTTTTCTTTGCGTGAGTGACAGGGACTAAATTCCCTAATGTATTCTTAATATTTATCATAATTTTTTCAGAAACAGATATTATAATATAACCCGTCGTTTGGTAAGATTGGAATGGTTGGCATGAAACGCAGAGACTTCTTGAAAAACTTGATACTGCTGAGTACTGGTGCGGTACTGCTGCCTCAACTGTGGAAAGCAAAGGCAGCGGAAGCAGCCTGGAACGCTGATGGGGGTGCAGTGAACGCTGAGGGACGTGATTCGCTGCTGGGAATTCCCATTCAGGAAACGAATTTTGAATTCTCTTCTTTGCAGAACCGGGAAACCACGGATGCTATCGTCATTCATCATGTGGGTAATACCAATCGGGATGTATCCGCAGCGGAGATTGACCGCTGGCACAAGAATAACGGCTGGGCCGGCATTGGCTATCACTTCGTCATCCGCAAGGATGGCACCATCGAGCGGGGGCGTCCTATGGATATGCTCGGGGCTCACTGCTATGGAGAAAACTGGCATACGATTGGCGTAAACATTGTGGGCGAATTCGACAATAACGAACCGGAGCCGGCACAGATGCAGTCGGCGGCAAAACTTTTGGCAGCCCTCTGTCGTTACTATGGCATTGCTCCAGACCGCCAGCATATCGTGGGGCATCGGGATTATAATTCCACTGCCTGCCCTGGACAGCTGCTTTATGACAGACTGCCCCGGCTGGTGACCATGACCCGCAAATACTATTAAGGAGCGAGGAAGATGCGTTACCGCTGGTTTGTTGATGAGGAAAAGCAGACAGATGAATATGGCGTGCCAGTGAGTCGGGCGGAGTATGATGAAGCATTGCATCCGCAAAAGACTCCTGTATACCAACCGAAGGAAATGCTGGCCATAGCTGTGGTGGCGTTTATACTGGTTTATGAATGGTTTGTTGGAGACAGCGCTCATGTCATGTTTATGTGTGTGTCTTTCCTAACATTTGAATTGCGTCCTTTAGCCAGACTTTGTTTGGGGAAAAACGGTCGGGCCGTAAGCAATGCACTGACAGGTTTCAGTATTGCTATGTTCGTGGGGACACTGTTTTGGACATTTTTGTGAATTTGCGTTTATTAATGCAAATTTTCGCACATTTGCCAAAAATAATTATAAAAAATTATTTACATTTTTTTGCAATGGCAGCAGGAGATTGGTGCCGCAGGGCGAATATTAAATAATATGAGATTGATTGTTAGTGGAATACAATCACCTGTAGTTGCGTTCTGTCTCTACCATGATATGCGTCATAATAGCATGACAAATGTAACAATTTCAATTCTGCTGTAAAAAATAGATAAAAAGCAGGAAAAACTGTATACTAACAGATGAATATCTGTTAAAATATATATAAAAGGTAAACTTTAGTCGAATAAGGGGAGATTATTGTTTACTATGATATCCAAGGGGGATTTTTTATGAGAAAGACAGAATGCTTGGCCATGATCTTGGCCGGTGGTCAGGGCAGCCGCCTCGGCGCGCTAACCAAAAAAATTGCAAAACCGGCTGTACCGTTTGGGGGAAAGTACCGCATTATTGACTTCCCGCTCAGTAACTGCGCGAATTCCGGTATTGACAAGGTTGGTGTTCTTACCCAGTATCGTCCGCTGGAACTGCACAATTACTTAGCTTCCGGCAGTGCCTGGGATTTGGACCAGAAGGATGGCGGTATCTTTATTTTGCCGCCGTATGCTCGTGAAAAAGGTGCTGACTGGTATCAGGGAACGGCAGATGCCATTTACCAGAATCTCAATTTCATCGATTTAGCAGATCCTGAGTATGTTCTCATTCTGTCTGGCGACCACATCTACACGATGGATTATTCTTGGATGCTGGAAGCTCATAAGATGAACAAGGCTGAGGCTACCATCGGCGTTATTGAAGTGCCTTGGGAAGAAGCTCCGCGCTTTGGTATCATGAACACGGACAAGACGGGCCGCATCGAAGAATTCGAAGAAAAGCCGGCTAAACCCAAGAGCAATCTGGCTTCCATGGGTATTTATGTATTCAATAAGAACTTCCTCAAGAAGTATCTGGAAGAAGATGCCAAGGACGAAACCAGCAGCCATGACTTCGGCAAGAACATCATTCCGAAGATGCTGAAGGACAATGCGCGCCTGTACTCTTACGCCTTCGAAGGCTATTGGAAGGATGTGGGCACCATCGAAAGCCTCTGGCAGGCCAACATGGATTTGCTGCAGGATGAACCTCCCTTCGACCTCAAGGGCGAGAAGAAAATCTACTCCTCCAATGCATCCATGCCGCCGCATTACATCGGCCCGGATGCCAAGGTAAAGAACTCTATGATCAGCGAAGGCTCCATGGTTCTCGGTGAAGTGGAAAATTCCGTTATCTTCCCGGGCGTGCGCATCGGCAAGGGCGTAAAGGTAACCAATTCCGTCATCATGCCTTCTACGGTTATCCGTGATGGCGCTGTGGTGGATTACGCTATCCTGGCCCAGAACTGCGAAGTGGCAGCTGGTGCCAAGGTAACCGGTGAGCTGGGTGCTATTACGGTAGTCGCTGAAGGTGAAACCGTCATGGCAGAAGCTAGCGGCAAGCAGGCCGGCTGAGCATTTCCCTATCGATACAGCCTAGATACAGCAAGGAGTGGAAGAAATTGAAAGATGTAATGGGGATTATCAATCTTCAAGAAGATAATAAATTAATTCGTGAACTTACGGATAAGCGAGCAGTGGAATCCATGCCGTTTGCCGGGCGTTACCGGCTGATTGACTTTACGTTGTCCAGCATGGTGAATTCCGGAATTCTGAATGTGGGCGTTATGCTTCCCGATAAGCCGCGTTCTGTGCTTGACCATCTTCGTTCCGGTAAGGATTGGGATTTGGCCCGCCGTCATGACGGCCTGTTCTACCTGCCGTCCCCAAGTGAAGAAGACAGTATCCGCAAGGGCGATTTGAAGAATTTTTATCACAATCTGGATTTCTTCGAACACAGCAGTCAGAAATATGTGCTCTTAACCAGCGGCAGCTTCGTCTATAATGTAGACTTTTCCCAGATGCTGCGCTTCCATCAGAACACCTCGGCGGATATCACGATGGTGTACTACACGGCAAAGGAAGAGCAGCCGGGCCGCAATGTGGTTCTGGAAACAGCAGAAAACGGACTGGTAACGGATTTGGCTGAGAAACCAGCCATTTATGATGACTCCAAGGTAGCGATGAATGTTTATCTCATCGAGAAACGCATTTTTGTTGAATTGGTGCGTTATACCTACGAGCATGGTGGTCAGGATCTCCTGATGGATGGCATCATCCGCCGGGCAAACGAGTATAACATCTATGCCTGCGAGCACGATGGCTACGTAGCCCATGTAGATTCGACTGCTGCGTATTACAAAGCGAATATGGATCTTTTACAGCCGGAGGTTTGGGAAGAGCTCTTTATGGGCAACAATTCCATCTACACCAAGGGCAAGGATGAGGTCCCAGTTCAATATAAGGAGACAGCAAAGGTAAAAAATTCGCTGATTGCTAATGGCTGCGTCATTCGCGGCGAAGTGGAAAACAGCATTTTGTTCCGAGGTGTCACCGTAGGCAAGGGCGTAAAAATCAAGAATTCCATTATCATGCAAAAATGTGATATACAGGATGATTCCTTGGTGGAAAATGTCATCTGCGACAAAAACGTGGTTATCTCGAAGGAGAAATGGCTCAAAGGTGCTAATAATTACCCGCTGATTATCACGAAGAACGTCGTAATCTGATATTAGAGAGGCCGTTGTAACGAGGCAATCTGCCTATAACGGGCATAAGCCAAGTTATGACGGTCTCTTCTTGTGTTGTGTTGAAGCTGAAAAAAGGGAGTGTTTTTTTTGGCAAAAGAAAAGAAAAAAGTTAACGATGCGGAGTTTAAGAAGCTCAAAGAAAAACTAAAGACCCGTTTTATTGCTACCGCCCATATCATGTGGGGCCGTGAGTTGGATGAACTGACGGAAAATGAAATCTATCAGACGGTAGCCGCTACGGCTAAACAGTATATTTCTGAAAACTGGATTAAGACGAACAAGGCTTATATGGAACGTGAAGAGAAACAGATTTACTATTTCTCCATTGAGTTCCTCATGGGCCGTCTGCTGAAATCCAACCTGATTAATTTGGGGCTGGAAGAAGCTATTCGCGACGTATTAGGCGACTTCAAGCTGGATTTGGATAAGATCTACGAAGAAGAACCGGATGCAGGTCTGGGCAACGGCGGTTTGGGCAGACTTGCTGCCTGCTTTATCGATTCCATGGCTGCTCATCATCTGCCGGGACACGGCTGCAGCATCCGCTATCAGTATGGTCTTTTCGAGCAGAAAATCATCAATGGCAACCAGGTTGAGATTCCCGATAACTGGCTCAAGAACGGTTTTGCCTGGGAGTATCGCAAGCCGGATAAGGCCATCGATGTCAAGTTCTACGGCAATGCCTATATGAAGGAAATGCCGGATGGCAGCCTGAAACTCGTGCATGAAGACCCCATGGTGGTTATGGCTGTACCGTATGATGTTCCGGTTGTTGGCTATCATAACAGTACGGTAAACAACCTGCGCCTTTGGAATGCGGAAGTTAACCGCGATTTCTCCGATTACGGTTATCTCACGCAGGAACAGATTCGCCAGAAAAACGATTACCGTAACTTTGTTGAGAGTATTACGCGTTATCTCTACCCGGATGACAGTACCTGGGAAGGCCGTAAGATGCGCCTGATTCAGGAATACTTCATGACTTCTGCTGGCGTGCAGAGTATTGTACGTCATTATGTCAAGACGGGCATGAAGATTCATGACCTCAGCCAGAAAATTGCTATTCATATCAACGATACCCATCCGGCAGTGGCTGTGGCAGAACTTATGCGCATCCTGATTGATGAATACGGTTTGGAGTGGAGCGAGGCCTGGGCTATTACCAAGAACACCATCGCTTACACCAACCATACCATCATGCCGGAAGCTCTCGAAACCTGGCCGGTGGATATGTTCAAGGAACTGCTGCCGCGTGTCTACATGATTATCGAGGAAATCAACCGCCGCCATCTCGAAGATGTACGGGAACGCTATCCGGGCAACGATGCCAAGGTACAGGCCCTGTCCATTCTGGAAAACGGCATGGTGCACATGGCCCGACTGGCTATCGTGGGCGGTCACAGTGTAAACGGTGTAGCCAAGATTCACTCCGACATCCTGAAGGCTTCGACGCTGCATGACTTCTATGAATACAATCCCAAGATGTTCAATAACAAGACCAACGGCATCACGCATCGCCGCTGGCTGATGGGAGCCAATCCGGAACTGGCCGGCCTTATTGATGATACCTTGGGCAGCCGCCGCTGGCACCGCTATCCGGAACAGCTGGATTTGCTCAACGATTATGTAAACGATAAGCCCTTCCTGGCAGAACTGGGGAAAATCAAGCATCTGCGCAAGGAACATTTGGCCAAATATATTCTGGAACATAACCTCATCAAGGTTAATCCGGACAGTATCTTTGATATCCAGGTGAAGCGAATTCATTCCTACAAGCGTCAGCTGATGAATATCCTCCATATCATGTATCAGTACGACCTGCTGAAAAATGATAAGGGCTATGATATGATTCCGACCACCTATATCTTCGGTGGTAAGGCTGCGCCGGGCTACTATATCGCCAAGGAAACCATCCGCCTGATCAATGCAGTGGCGGAAAAGGTCAACAACGACAGATCCATCAAGGATAAGATGAAGATTGTCTTTATCGAAAATTTCGGTGTATCCATTGGTGAAATCGTCTATCCTGCTGCTGATGTCAGCGAACAGATTTCCACGGCTTCCAAGGAAGCTTCCGGTACTGGCAACATGAAGTTTATGATGAATGGTGCCATTACCCTGGGAACCATGGACGGCGCCAACGTCGAAATCCGCGAGGCAGTCGGTGGCGACCATGGCGGCGATGACCACTGCGTCATCTTCGGTTTGCGGGCAGAGGAGGTACTGTCCTATTACATGACGGGTTCCTATTCTGCCTGGGACGAATACAACAGCAATGAAATGGTGCGCTTCGTGATGAACCAGCTCATTGATGGCACCTATGGCGATTTCCGTTCCCTCTATGACTACCTGATTCACGGCAATGATGAATTCTTCATTTTGAAGGACCTGAGCTCTTACGCCTGGGGTCATGAAGAAATCATGCGCCGCTATAAGAACAAGCTGGGCTGGCTGACTTCTTCGGCAATGAATATCGCCAACTCCGGTCAGTTCTCCTCGGATAGAACCATTGACGAATATGCCAACGAAATCTGGCACGTTAAACCCGTGAGAATTTCGTAAGTTTCAGGGGCTAAGGGGGATTAATATTTGAAGACTTCGGATTTAAGCGAGTTTGACCTGTACTTGTTCCATCAGGGCACAAACTATCATGCGTATGAAATGCTGGGGGCGCATTTTGCAAAGCAGGGCAGCAAGAAAGGCATCCGCTTTGCAGTTTGGGCACCCCATGCCAAGTCCGTCAGTGTAGTGGGGGACTTCAACAACTGGGATACCCGGGTAACACCCATGCACAAGATTGGCGATGGGGAAATCTGGGTGGCCTTTGTGGAAAAAATGAAGGAAGGCGAACTTTATAAGTACGCCATTGAACCACAGTGGGGAGGCCCGCATATCATGAAGGCCGACCCATATGGGTTCTATGCGGAAAAGAAGCCGGATACGGCTTCCCGCACCTTTGATATGAACCACTACAAGTGGGGCGATGATGCCTGGAAGGTTCAGAAGAACCGGGAAGCGTCTTACGACCGTCCCATGCTGACTTATGAGGTGCATTTAGGCTCCTGGCGCAGGGGGGAAGATGGGGAATATCTCTCCTACCGGGAGGCTGCTGACCAGCTCATTGATTACGTCAAAGACATGAACTACACCCATATTGAGTTCATGCCCCTTTGTGAGCATCCCTTTGATGGTTCCTGGGGATATCAGGCTACCGGCTATTATGCCGTGACCAGCCGCTATGGCACTCCGGATGACTTCCGTTATCTCGTGGACCGCGCCCATCAGAATGGCATCGGCATCATCATGGATTGGGTGCCGGGACACTTCTGCAAGGACGAGCAGGGGCTGCGCCACTTTGATGGCCAGAACCTCTACGAGTCTGACAATGAGCAGCGGGCGGAGAACTGGGAGTGGGGAACCACCAACTTCGACTACGGCCGCACAGAGGTGCAGAGCTTCCTCATATCCAACGCGATGTTCTGGTTTGAGGAATTCCATATTGACGGCCTGCGCATTGACGCAGTAGCCAATATGCTCTATCTGGACTATGGCCGCAAGGACGGGGAATGGGTGCCCAACAAGTACGGCGATACAGGGAATCTGGAAGCCATGGATTTCCTGCGCAAGCTCAATGAAGCCATCTTCAAATTCCATCCGCAGGCCCTGATGATTGCCGAGGAATCCACATCCTGGCCACTGATTTCCAGACCCGTCTATATGGGCGGTATGGGCTTTAACTACAAGTGGAACATGGGCTGGATGAATGACATGCTGAAGTATGTGAGCCTGGATTCCATTTATCGTAAATGGAATCATGACAAGGTGACCTTCTCCTTCATGTATGCCTTCTCCGAGAACTTTGTCCTGCCCCTGTCCCATGATGAGGTCGTACATGGCAAATGTTCTCTCATCAGTAAGATGCCCGGTGATTACTGGCAGAAATTTGCAGGCTTGCGAGGATTCTTCGGGTACTGGATGGCCCATCCCGGCAAGAAGCTCCTCTTTATGGGCGGTGAGTTCGCTCAGTTTGCCGAGTGGAACTTCGATGACAGTCTGGACTGGCATCTGGTACAGGAATTTGATATGCATAGAAAGATGCAGGCCTATTCCAGGGCGCTCAATAAATTCTATGTAGATACCCGTGCATTTTGGCAGGTTGATTTTGATTGGAATGGCTTCCAGTGGATTGACCCCAACGACAATAACAACAGCATTGTCTCCTTTATCCGCAAGGCGGAGGACAGCAATGACTTTGTTATCTGCATCAGCAACTTTACGCCGGAAGTCCATCAGGATTACCGCATTGGCGTACCGGCCAAGGGCAGCTATATCGAGGTCTTTAACTCCGATGGGGAAGACTTCGGTGGCAGCGGCGTGAAGAATGCAGGGGAAATCCAGAGCCAGGATGTACCCTGGCACAACCGGGAGCAGTCCATTAAGCTGACCATCCCGCCACTTTCCACCATTTATCTGCGCCTCAAGCGGCAGGACGGCTCGAATGCCTCCTTTCCCGAGGTGAATGAACAGGTGGAGGCCAGAGGCTTTGCAGTTGCTGGGGAAAAAGATTCCACAGAAGTTGCAGCCAAGGTGAAAAAAGGGACTGCCAAAAAGACGGCAGCGAAAACAACGACGAAAAAGGCAAGTAAGAAAACCACAGCAGTCAAGGCGCCGAAGGCCAAGGCAACTACCAAGGCCAAGGCAGCATCCAAAACTGCGACTCGCAAGAGGGCGGTCAAAACTCCGCTGGAGGAAGCCGCGGTTAATGCTTAGAAACATACGCTTAAAGGTTAGGGAGGAAATCCGAAATGAAAGTTCTTTATGTAGCATCGGAAGCTGTACCTTTTGTCAAGACGGGTGGCTTGGCTGACGTGGCCGGGTCTTTGCCCAAAGCACTTTTGAAAGAAGACGTGGATATCCGGGTAATCATGCCGAAGTATGGTGCGATTGCCAAGGAATTTGTAGACCAGATGGAACATGTTTATGACGGCGAACTCGAAGTTGCCTGGCGCAGCAAGTATGTCGGTCTGGACAAGCTGGTTTACAACAACGTAACCTATTATTTCGTAGATAATCAGGAGTACTATAATCGAGAAGGCTTCTATGGTTATGACGATGATGCCGAGCGTTTCTCCTTCTTCAGCCGTGCGGTACTCAACCTCCTGCCGGCTATGGACTTCTGGCCCGATGTCATTCACAGCAATGACTGGCATGCAGGTCTCGTGAATGTGTTCCTGAAGCTGGAGCACATGGATGATGAACGCTATCAGAAAATCAAGACGCTGTATACGATTCACAATCTCAAATATCAGGGTGTGTTCCCCAAGAATGTCATGGAGGATGTACTTGGACTTGACTGGAAGTATTTCAACAACGGCGATTTGGAATTCTACGATGCGGTGAACTTCATGAAGGGCGGTATCATTTACGCCGACTATGTATCCACCGTCAGCAAGACCTACGCACAGGAAATTCAGTATGAATACTTCGGTGAGCATCTGGACGGCCTGCTGCGCAGCCGCCGGGATGACCTCTTTGGCATCGTCAACGGCATCGACTATGATGTGTACAATCCGATGACGGATAAGAACCTCTTTGAAACCTACGATGTGGACAGTCAGGACCGCAAGATGGACAACAAGGTTGCCCTGCAGAAGATGCTGGGTCTGCCGGAAGGCCGCCGTACGCCGGTTGTCGCTCTGGTTTCCCGTTTGGTAGCCGCCAAGGGCCTTGACCTCATCGTGCGCATGATGGATGAAATCCTCATGCACGAGGATATCCAGTTCATCGTGCTGGGTACTGGCGACAAGGAATATGAAGACTGGTTCAAGGGTCTGGCATGGCGCTTCCCGCACAAGGTGTCCGGCAACATCAAGTTCTCCAATGAACTGGCACAGCGCATCTATGCCGGTGCGGATATCTTCCTGATGCCTTCCAATTACGAACCCTGCGGTATCGGCCAGATTGTAGCAATGCGCTACGGTACGATTCCTGTAGTACGTGAGACGGGCGGCCTCAAGGATACGGTGCAGCAGTATGATAAGTACACCCAGACGGGTAATGGCTTCGTCTTCAGCGACTACAACGCACATGAGATGATGTATGCGCTGAAGCGTGCCCTGAGTTCCTATGAAAACTACGAAGAATGGAACCATATCGTTCACAACGCTATGGCAACGGACTTCAGCTGGGATAATTCGGCTAAGGAATATAAGAAGCTCTATGAGCAGCTGGCAAATAAATAAGGATTAGGTTGTACGGGGCGGCAAGCATTTGCCGCCCTTAACCGCAAAAAAAGGAGGGGTTAGGTTGCTTGTACGCAATGAAGTTGAACATAACTCCCATAACGTGTACTATCGCAGTCCGATAGGGGCTGCTGAGGCAGGGAGCAAGGTGAGACTGGGGCTGCAGATTAAGTCAAAGCAGCAGATTAATCAGGTATTGCTGCGCCTTTGGCAGGACCAACAAGGGGAGAAACTTTTGCCATTGACCACCAAAGACCCTCAGGAGGCAGAGGTCCGCTATTATTCTCTGGAAGTGGAGATGCCGGCAAAGGGCTGTCTGCTCTGGTATTATTTCATTATTTCCTGCAGTGATGGTACTTGTTATTATGGCAACAATATGGAGCATCTGGGGGGCAGCGGTGGTGTTTATCCCAATGTGCCGCCATCCTATCAGATTACCGTCTACAACAAGGGCGCAAAGACTCCGGACTGGTTCAAGCATGCGGTGATGTACCAGATTTTCCCCGACCGGTTTTATCGTCAGGGAGATAAGCTCATCGAAAAAGAAGGTGCTGTTTACCATGCCAGCTGGACAGATGACCCTTGCTACTACAAGGATCCGGACACCAAGGAAATCGTATCTTACGACTTCTATGGCGGCAATATCGCCGGCATTATGGCCAAGCTCGACTATCTGAAGGAATTGGGCATCAGCGTTATTTACCTTAATCCGGTGTTTGAATCCGAGAGCAATCATCATTATGATACCGGGGATTACCATAAAATTGACCCCATCTTGGGCACGAATGAGGAGTTCCGGGATTTGGTGGAAGTGGCGAAAAAGAAGGGCATCCGCATCATTCTCGATGGTGTGTTCAGCCATACAGGCAGCAACAGCCGGTACTTCAACCGCAAGGGGAAGTATGAAGGTGTAGGTGCTTTTCAGTCAGAAAAATCGCCCTATTATGAATGGTATAATTTCCGCAATTTCCCCTATGAGTACGATTGCTGGTGGAACTTTGACACTTTGCCCAATGTAACGGAAACCAACCCGTCCTATATGGATTTCATTTACCGGAAACCGGACAGCGTGCTCCACCATTGGCTGAAGGAAGGTATTGCGGGCTGGCGTCTGGATGTTATCGATGAATTGCCGGAACCCTTCTCGCAGGGATTCTATGCAGAGCTCAAAAAGTCGGATAAGGATGCCGTGATGATAGGCGAGGTTTGGGAGGATGCTTCCAATAAAATCGCCTATGGAACGCCCCGAAAATATCTTTGCGGTCAGGAAATGGATTCGGCCATGAATTATCCCTTCCGCAAGATTTTGCTGGATTATCTGCTCGGATATGTGACAGCTCATAATACCATGCTGCAGCTGAACAGTCTGCGGGAAAATTATCCGCGGGAAAATTTCTACGCCATGATGAATCTGATTGGCAGCCATGATGTGCAGCGAGCTATTACCCTCTTAGGGGAAACGCCCTATTACGACGGCATGCCGGCCGTTGAACAATGCCGGGCAAAACTCACGCCGGAAATGTACAAGGTGGGCAAGGCCCGTCTCAAGATGGCGGCGCTGTTCCAGATGGCTTATCCCGGTGTCCCATGCATCTATTATGGGGATGAAATCGGCATGGAGGGGTTCAAGGACCCCACGAACCGTCGGCCTTACAAATGGCAGGGCGGCGATGAGGAACTGCGGGAATACTACCGCACCATCATCAAGGCCCGCAATGAACACGATGCCTTACAGACCGGTGAATTGTTGTCCCTGACGGCAGAAGGAGATGTTCTGGCCTTTGCCCGGGTGGTGCGCAGCGGTCATGATGTATTCGGTGCTGATGCGGACAGTGGCGCCTTTATCGCCGTCTTTAACCGCAGCCGCAGTGAATCCCATACCGTCACGCTGGATATCAGCGACTTTGCCGATGGGCAGTTTGCGGATATGGTGGCGGTGGAAGGTGTGAAGGTCGAAAAACTTGTTTCCGTGCGGGGTAAGCTGACGGTGAAAATGCCGCCGCTGACGGCAAGACTGCTCGAATATGAGCCACTGCCCCGGAAATACGAGCGGGGTGCAGGCATCCTGCTGCATCCCACCTGCCTGCCATCTAAGTACGGCATTGGGGATATGGGCAAAGAAGCCTATAAGTTTGTAGACTTTTTGTCAGAAGCCGGACAGAAAGTTTGGCAGATTCTGCCCCTGGGGCCGGTGGGCTTTGGGTACTCACCCTATCAGTCACCCTCGGCCTTTGCGGGAAATCCGCTGCTCATTGATGTGGATGAACTGTTAGAGCAGGGCTGGCTGACACCGGCCGAAGTAAAGATGCCTTATGCCAGCAAATCCTCCTTTATCGACTTTGAGCGGGTTATCTCCTTCAAGCAAAAATGCTTCAAGAAGGCATGGCTGGCTTTCCAGAAGAGCAAAGATGTGGAGATAAAAGGTCAGTTCCAGGCCTTTACCGAGGAAGCTGCCAGCTGGCTGGATGATTATGCTCTCTTTGATGCGGCCAAGAAGGACTTTAAGTATAAGGCTTGGTATGAATGGCCGGAACCCATCAAGAGCCGCGATAAAAAAGCCTTGGCGAAACTGGCTGAGCGGCTGGAGGAGAATGTGGGCTATGCCAAGTTCGTGCAGTTTATCTTCCATAAACAATGGAGCAAGCTTCACGAATATGCAGCCAGCAAGGGCATTAAAATCATGGGAGATATGCCTATCTTCATTTCCCATGACAGTGCGGATGTCTGGGCCAACCAGAAACTCTTTGACTTGAACGAAGATGGCACGGCCAAGACCGTGGCGGGCGTTCCTCCCGATTACTTCAGTGCGAATGGTCAGCTTTGGGGCAATCCTCAGTACGACTGGAAGGCCATGGAGAAGGAAAATTATGCCTGGTGGAAGAAGCGCTTTGAAAATCTGCATCGGCTCGTGGATATCGTGCGTATCGACCATTTCCGGGGCTTCGAGTCCTATTGGGAAGTGGATGGCAAAGCGGAAACGGCCATTAACGGCCATTGGCGTAAGGGCCCCGGCAAGGCATTCTTTGACATCATCCGCAAGGAAGTTCCGGGACTTGAAATCGTGGCGGAGGATTTGGGCATCATCACCGACGAGGTGGAAGCCCTGCGGGAGGAATGTGGCTTCCCGGGCATGAAAGTCCTGCACTTTACCCTGCACTTCAACGAACAGGGGCGGTTGGGCTTTGTGGCTCCGGAAAACAGCATTGTCTATACCGGCACTCACGACAACAATACTACCGTGGGCTGGTACAAGCAGGACATTGATGAAGCCACCCGAGCTGCGGTGGCCGCCCTGCTGAACAAGCCGATGGACAGACCCAAGGAGATTGCCAAAGGGCTGCTGAAATTTGCCTATGCGAGCGAGGCCAGACTGGCCATTGCGCCCATGCAGGATTTGCTCGGACTTGACGAGCGCGGCCGCATGAATACGCCAGGCACCGTAGGACTCAACTGGAAGTGGTGTCTGAAGCCGGATTATTTGCTGGAACTCGAACCGGCAGAACTGAAAGCCATGTGTAAAAAGTATGAACGTTGCTAAGCACGTTTCGCTATTTTGATTGGGACTACCACCAAAGTAGTAGAATGACTCATATTATATACTTTGGTGGTATTGTCCTTGGTAATATTCAATCGTATAATAGCAATTGTCACTTGGGGAAGTGATGACACACATGCCTTTCTTTGTGAAATAAAGTGGGGAAGCTTTACAGGTAAAGGAATTATATGATAAAAGCCGCAGGTTATCGTGCCTGCGGCTTTTCCTTTTTGAGTTTTATATAAAAAAATCCTGCCATGGGGAATGGCAGGTAAAAGTTGGGAATGCTTCACCCGGTTAGGATAAAAGCTCTATATAAAATCAGTACGCTCGCTGTGAGAATAAAAATATTACCGATTAAGGAAACATCCCTATGTCACAACGGTGCTATTATAGCAAGTTCCCAACGTCCAGGCAAGCGAAGAAAATGGGAGGATTAAGGAGAAAGAGGGGAATATAGGCAGATATTCAGCTGTATACAGGAATAAAACAATTTTTTTTAGTTCTTTGTTGAAAATATGCTGACCGCTTTTAATTCGTGTGTCCTTATGATATAATCGTTAAAAAGCTTTATGGACATATAGAAAACAGGAGGAAGATATTTTGAGCAAGCCGGCAAATGAAATGATTTTGGTGTTGGATTTCGGCGGGCAGTACAATCAGCTGATTGCCCGGCGGGTGCGGGAAAACCATGTGTACTGCGAAGTACATCCGCATACCTTGTCTTTGGATGCGATTCGGGAAATGGCACCCAAGGGCATTATCCTCACTGGCGGCCCCAATAGCGTGTATAAGGAAGATTCGGCTACTTGCAGCGAAGAACTCTTTAAGCTGGGCATTCCGGTGCTGGGCATCTGCTATGGTTCCCAGCTGATGGCCCATAAGCTGGGCGGCAAGGTGGATACGGCACCTACCAGCGAATACGGCAAGACGGAAGTCACCATCCAAGAGCAGGCTTCTAAGCTCTTTGCGGGTGTGGATGCCAAGACCATCTGCTGGATGAGCCATACGGATTATATCGCCAGTGCCCCGGCTTCTTTCAAGGTTACGGCAGATACTCCTGTTTGTCCGGTAGCCGCCATGGAAAATGCGGCGGAAAACCTCTACGCCGTGCAGTTCCATCCGGAAGTTATGCATACGGTGCAGGGCCAGACCATGCTCAAGAACTTCGTCTACAATGTCTGCGGCTGTGCCGGTGACTGGAAGATGGATTCCTTCGTGGAAAAGACCATTGCAGAACTCAAGGCAAAAATCGGTGGTGGCAAGGCGCTCTGCGCTCTGTCCGGCGGTGTGGATTCGTCTGTGGCAGCTGTCCTCATGTCCAAGGCCATCGGCAAGCAGTTGACCTGTGTGTTCGTTGACCATGGCCTCTTGCGCAAGGATGAAGGTGACCAGGTAGAGGCAGTGTTTGGTGAAAACGGCCCCTATGATGTGAACTTTATCCGCGTAAATGCTAAGGACCGTTTCTATGCTAAGCTCAAAGGCGTAACGGAGCCGGAAGCCAAGCGCAAGATTATCGGTGAGGAATTTATCCGTGTGTTCGAGGAAGAAGCCAAGAAGATTGGTGCGGTGGACTTCCTCGTGCAGGGCACGATTTATCCGGATGTTATCGAAAGCGGTCTGGGCAAATCCGCGGTGATTAAATCCCATCACAACGTGGGCGGCCTGCCGGACTTTGTGGACTTCAAGGAAATCGTGGAGCCGCTGCGCCTGCTCTTTAAGGACGAAGTGCGCAACGCCGGCCGTGAACTGGGCATTCCCGAATATCTCGTGAGCCGTCAGCCGTTCCCGGGGCCGGGCCTGGGCATCCGCATCATCGGCGAGGTTACGGAAGAAAAGGTCAAAATCGTGCAGGAAGCGGATGCCATCTACCGTGAGGAAGTGGCTAAAGCCGGTGCTGACAAGAATCTGGGCCAGTATTTTGCCGCGCTTACCAATATGCGCTCCGTTGGCGTTATGGGTGACGGTCGTACCTATGATTACGCCATTGCCCTGCGGGCGGTTATGACTTCTGACTTTATGACGGCGGAAAGCGCACAGCTTCCCTGGGAAGTTCTGCAGACGGTTACCACGCGTATCGTCAACGAAGTCAAGGGCGTCAACCGCGTCATGTACGACTGTACGGGCAAGCCGCCTGCAACCATTGAGTTTGAATAAGAATTTTTCTTCGTGCACAACAAATTAAATTTTCATTAAAATTTGTGATTAGCTATTAATTAATCCTGCATTTATACGATAGTATAGATGCAGGATTTTTTTCTGACGTTTGTGGAAAGGAGGATACGCATGAGTATTAATACGATTGCGTCAACCAGCAGCCTCAATTACTGGCAGCAGGAAGCCAAAGCCAGAACCGATTACAATCTGCATTCGGCGGCGGGAACTTTCGGCCAGATTCTGGCTAAGCTGACATCGAGCGAGGCTGCAGCGGATTCCGAAGTGGAAAGTGGTGTGGGGGCAGTGACCCTGACCAAACTGCTGGCGGATGGTTCGCTGGTCATTCTGAAGGTGGAAGGAAACCGTGTGATTTCCGAAGCCAAACTGGATGGCACGAGCGTACTGGAACAGCAGCATCTGCTGGGGAATACGGTTTCAGCCAGTACGACGGCTTGATGCCAAAGGCTGATGAAGGGATTAAGATGCTAGACTCGCTGTGAGGAGATGGCGGGAAAGGGAATTATGGATAAGGGAATATCAAAGAGGTAGCATTTTCATTTTGAAATGAGAATGCTACCTTTTTTGTTTGCGTTTTATTTATAGAATAAGTATTGCGATATACAAATGCAAGTGGTATTATCTTTAGTAGTGCAAATTACAATCAAAAATAGGATAAGCGCTTGTATACACAGAATGTGGTAATAGGAAAGTTAATTTATGCCTATTAAGTGCGGTAGAATGGAAACATAAGGAATGATGGTTAGCCGTGAATATACTACAAAATTATCATGATAAAATTAAATTGATATTGATAGATGCAATTGTCTTTGCAGTAGCGCCTATATTAGCTGTTTTGTTGCGTTTTGAGGGAAAAATGCCAACTAAGGAAATAACAATAGTGCAAGGATGCATTCCTTGGATGGTGTTGATAAGTCTAGCTATTTTTTACATTTATGGTATGTATCACCGTATTTGGCATTATGCTCGTATGCGGGATTTGGTGGCGCTTATCGGTGCAGTCTCCTTATCGCAGATGTTAATTTTTATCATTATTGTCATGACTGACACTTATATGCCTCGTAGTATTCCGATTCTTACTTGGATTCTTACATTGGGAGGTATTGGTGTCAGTCGTTTGATGTTTAAAATTAACATTGACTTTGTTACCGAATACAAAGGTGATCGCCAGAACTTACTGATTGTGGGGGCTGGGGATGCTGGAGCGATGTTAGTGCGGGAACTGGAACAAAATAATGCAGCTACTACCAATATTGTGGGATTCGTAGACGATGATGAGAAGAAAAGAAACGGTCGCTTAGCTGGTTTTCCAATTTTAGGTGCAGTAGATGAGCTGGCTCCAATTGTTCGAGCCAAAGCTGTTGATAAAATAGTTATTGCGATTCCTTCTGCTGACGGAGAAACTATTCGTCATATTGACAATGTCTGTCGATCTACAGGTGCACAAGTATGTATTATGCCTGGTATTTATAGCATGGTAAATGGCGAGCTGGATATGGGGGAAATGCGTGAAATCAGTTTGGAGGATTTATTGCGTCGTGACCCTATTCAGTTGGATTTTGAAAAAATTACTGGCTATATTGCGGGGAAAACAGTCCTTATCACTGGTGCTGGTGGTTCTATTGGTTCAGAAATTGCAAGACAAATAAGCCGGGTCGGTGCCAAAGAGATAATTCTTTTAGGACGAGGAGAAAATAGCATCTACGAAATTCATCAGGAATTGACACGAAGACACCCTGAGCAAAATTATCATACGGTTATTGCTAATATTACGGACAAAGACCGTATGTCAAGGGTTTTTCACCGTTTTCAGCCCCAGGTGGTTTTCCACGCAGCGGCTCACAAGCATGTACCGCTGATGGAGCTTCAACCAGATGAAGCTGTAAGGAATAATGTATTCGGTACGAAAAATGTAGCAGATTTAGCTGATCAAAACCATGCGGAAATATTTGTGTTAATATCCACAGACAAGGCAGTAAATCCCACTAGCGTAATGGGGGCTACTAAACGTACGGCAGAACTTGTAGTGCAGGAGATTAATCAACATAGTGGTACCAAATTTGTCACCGTAAGGTTTGGTAATGTTTTAGGCAGCCGAGGGAGTGTGGTTCCCCTTTTCGAAAAACAAATTGCCCAAGGGGGACCGGTAACAGTTACCCATAGGGACATGACCAGATATTTCATGACTATACCTGAAGCAGTGCAGCTTGTACTCCAAGCTGGTAGTCAGGCTGAAGGTGGGGAAGTATTTCTCTTCGATATGGGGAAGCCAGTAAGAATAAAAGATATGGCTGAAGACCTAATCAGACTGCACGGCTTGGTTCCAGGGAAAGACATTAATATTGTATATACAGGCCTAAGACCTGGTGAAAAACTTTACGAGGAACTACTCACCAGCGAAGAAGGTGCTACTAGTACCAAGCACAAGAAAATCTTTAAAGCGCAAATTCAACCTTTGGATGAGGATGATCTTAAAGAAAGTTTCAACATACTTAAGGAAACTACAGATAAAGCGGTTATTCTTAAAACTCTAAAACACATGATTCCAACATACAAGAGTAAACAATTGGATGAGTTGGAAATAGCAGAGTAGCATAGCTTGAATATGAAACTGAAACTGCTGGGACGACGTGGTTTACGCGGCTAGCAAGACAGCGGATATAGATTTCATTCCACTGTAGAAAATAATCTACAGTGACGTATGGCGAAGCTATGCCTTTTTTAGAAAGTAGGCAATTTATTATGGAATTTAAGGACATTTATACTGGATTAATTGGCGGTAAGGATAAGATTGCTTTAATAGGACTGGGATATGTAGGGATGCCTATTGCTGTTGAATTTGCTAAGCATGTTAAGGTGATAGGCTTTGATATTAATGAAAAGCGAGTAGAAGAATATAAAAACGGTATAGATTCTACTAATGAAATTGGTGAGGCCATTAAAGACAGTACAGTGGAATTTACTGCAGACCCTACTAAACTGTCAGAGGCAAGATTCATAATTGTGGCAGTGCCTACCCCGGTAAAAGAGGATAACTCCCCAGATTTAAGACCGGTTGAGGGGGCTTCCAGAACTGTTGGCCAAAATATTAAGCCAGGTACAGTGGTGGTATTTGAGTCGACAGTTTATCCTGGTGTAACTGAGGATATTTGTGTACCAATAATTGAAAAAGAGTCAGGATTAAAGTGCGGTGTGGATTGGAAAATAGGTTATTCCCCTGAGCGTATAAACCCAGGTGACAGAGTGCATACTCTCACCAACATCCAGAAAATTGTTTCTGGCATGGATGAGGAATCGACCAATGTCATTAAGAAAGTATACGATATTGTTATTAAGGCCGGAACATTCCCAGTGTCTACTATAAAGACTGCTGAAGCAGTTAAGGTTGTGGAAAACAGCCAGCGAGATATCAATATTGCCTTTGTAAATGAAGTGGCCATGATATGTGACAAAATGGGCATTGATACTGCCGAGGTTATTGCCGGGATGAATACCAAGTGGAATGCCCTCGGATTTAAACCAGGTTTGGTTGGCGGTCACTGTATAGGGGTTGATCCATATTATCTCACTAATGCTGCAGAAAAATATGGTTATCATAGCCAGATTATTATAAATGGTCGCAAGGTTAATGACAGCATGGGGGCTTATGTGGCTGATGCCGCCATTAAACAGATGATAGAGGCTGGCATGGCGCCTAAAAAGGCCACTGTGGTTATTTTGGGCATTACTTTTAAGGAGAATTGCCCGGATACTAGAAACAGCAAGGTAGCAGATATTATTAATCGTCTGAAGGAATATGATATCCAGCCTGTTGTGGTTGACAATTGGGCCGATAAGGCCATTGCCAAGCAGGAATATGGTGTGGATTTGGTACCAATGAATGACGTGCCAAAAGCAGACTGTATTATCGTGGCTGTAGGCCACAAGGCGTACAGAAATCTCTCCATGATGCAGCTTAAGGACATGTTTAAGTCTGAGCTACCAGATGAGGAAAAGGTACTTATTGATGTCAAGAGCCTTTATCGTAAGGATGAGTTGGATATTTCTGGTATGAGATACTGGAGATTATAAAAGCCTTACCCTTGAGGGGAAGCACCCAAGGGTACTAGGAGCATAGCTCCGTCGGTGTCAACGAAGTTGACGGATGAGGTGTAAAGGAGTCTAAACATAATGAAATACGCATTAATCGGTTGTGGTCGTATTGCGATCAATCATGTAATAGCTGCAGTAAATAATGAGCTTGAGTTTGTTGCTGTGTGTGACGTGCTCCCTGAGGCAATGGAGAATTTGCTTGCCAAAAAGGAACTTAATAATGATACTTCCATAAAGAGATATACAGATTACAAGGAAATGCTGGAAAAGGAAAAGCCCGAGCTTGTATCTATTGCCACTGAAAGTGGTATTCATGCTGAAATCGCACTTTATTGTATCGAAAAAGGAGTCAATGTTATCATTGAAAAGCCAATGGCCATGAATATTGATGATGCCCAGCGCATTATTGATTTGGCTAAAGAAAAAAATGTCAAGGTTTCCGCCTGTCATCAGAATCGCTTTAATATTGCAGTGCAGAAGCTTCGTAAAGCTATTGAGGGAAAGCGCTTTGGCAAGCTTTCCCATGGTTCTATTCATGTTCGCTGGAATAGGAATGAAAACTACTATAAGCAGGCCCCATGGAGAGGTACTTGGGCTCAGGATGGCGGTGCTCTTATGAATCAGTGCATTCATGGTATTGATTTGCTCCGTTGGATGATGGGGGAGGATATTGTGGAGGTTTACGGTCAAACCCGTCAGCAGTTCCATGATTATCTGGAGGCTGAGGACTTGGGCATGGCGGTATTGACCTTCGCTAACGGTGCTGTTGCTACCATCGAAGGCACAACCAATGTGTATCCACAGAACTTGGAAGAAACCCTTTATATCTTTGGTGAAACTGGTACTGCAAAGCTGGGTGGCAAGTCCACCAACACAATTGATGTATGGGATTTTGCGGACAGCCAGCCAGAGGATGAGGAAAATCGCGGTTTTCAGGAGCCAACCAGTAATGTATATGGCAACGGTCATACAAAACTCTTTGCAGATATGATGGATGCAATCAAAAATAATCGTCAGCCATACGTGGATGCTGTTGCGGGCAAGAATGCTTTGGAAACAGTATTGGCTATTTATAAATCCGCTGCCGAAGGTAAGCCGGTAAAATTACCTTTGACAAATTGTAGCTCCTTGGATTTTGTAGGGAGGTTCGGCAAATAATGGAAAAAGATTATTTTGTCCACGAATCTTCCTATGTGGATGATAATGTAAAAATTGGCAAGGGTACCCGTATCTGGCATTTTAGTCATGTTTCCTCCAATGCTGAAATCGGAGAGGGCTGTAACTTTGGCCAAAATGTCTTTATTGGCAATGGGGTAAAAATTGGCAATAAGGTAAAAATACAGAATAATGTCAGCGTTTATGAGGGAGTAACTTTGGAGGATTACGTATTCTGTGGGCCTAGTATGGTATTTACCAATGTGCGGACTCCACGCTGTGAATTTCCAAGAAATACCTCAGCGGATTACACTGATACTTTGATTAAACGAGGTGCCAGCATAGGTGCTAATGCTACCATAGTTTGTGGCACTACTTTGGGGAAAAATGCCTTTGTAGGAGCTGGTTCCACTGTAACCAAGGATGTGCCGGATTATGCCATGGTATATGGCAACCCGGCAAAGATTCATGGCTATATGTGTGCCTGTGGTGACACTATCGTAAAAGCAGATGCCAAGCATTTGAAATGTGAACGTTGTGGCGTTGATGTAGATTTATAGGAGGCCTTTCCAGTGCAATTTTGTAACTTGGCTGCCCAGCAGCAAAAAATAAAAAAATCCTTGGATGAAAGAATTTCCAAGGTGTTGTCTCATGGTGCATATATTCTTGGCCCTGAGGTAACTGAACTTGAACAAAAGCTGGCAGAATTTGTTGGGGTAAAGCATTGTATTGCCTGTGCCAGCGGAACTGATGCATTGCTTATTGCCCTTATGGCACTTGGTATCAAGCCAAGTGATGAGGTTATTACTACAGCCTTTACTTATGTGGCAACCGGTGAAGTAATTGCCCGTATCGGTGCTAAACCGGTATTTGTGGATATTGATGCCAAAACTTATAATCTTGACCCTACAAAGATTGAAGCAGCTATCACCGACAGGACCAAGGCTATTATGCCGGTAAGTCTTTACGGACAGTGCGCAGATATGGATGCTATCATTGCCATTGCTAAAAAGTATAATTTGCCAGTAGTAGAGGATGCAGCACAGAGCTTTGGTGCAACATATAAGGGGCGCAAATCTTGTGGATTGTCTACCATTGGTTGCACTAGCTTCTTCCCAACTAAGCCATTGGGCTGCTATGGTGACGGAGGCGCTATTTTTACCGATGATGATGAGTTGGCAGCAAAGCTGGTAATTCTGCACAAGCATGGCCAGGACAGAAAGTATCATCACATTTGCATGGGTTTGAATAGCCGTCTGGATACTTTGCAAGCAGCAATTTTATTGGCAAAGTTTGAGGTATTTGAAGAAGAAGTAAAAATGCGTGCTGAGATTGGTAGAAAATATACCGAAGCATTAAAGAAAATTGATGGTGTAGTTACTCCATTTATTGAGGAGTATAACACCAGTGTATTTGCCCAGTACACCATTCAGGTGGAGAATCGGGAGGAAGTTCAGGCAAAATTAAAAGAAGTAGGTATTCCTACTGCGGTACACTACCCAATCCCACTCAGCCAGCAGCCAATGTTTGACTACCTTGGCACTAGAGGTAGCGTGCCTATTGCTGAAGAGGCAGCTAAGCATGTGATGAGCCTGCCTATGAGCGCTTATGTTAGTGATGAAGAGATAAGGCTCATAGTAAAAAAGTTAACATATACAAACGAGGAATAGATGAAAGACTTCATTAAAATCTTTGCAATATTAACCCCTAGCCAATTAAAACAGTGCTATATGCTAATTGCTTTAATGTTAATTGGTGCGGTTTTGGAATCGGTCGGAATAGGGTCAATATTACCTCTTATATCAATAATTGGGCAGGAAGATTTTCTACAGGATCACGAGGATATAGTTGTATTATTAAATGGAATTGGCGTTACGACACATGGTGATTTTATTGTTTGTGCGTCATTGTTGCTAATTATTTTATATATTTTAAAAAATATATATATAGGTGTAGAAATATATATTCAAAGAACATTCGCCAGAAAAAATCAGATAAAATATTCTGAAAAATTATTTGAGTTGTATATTAATAAACCGTATTTGTTTCATGTTAGTAATAATACCTCCTTGTTGTTGCGAAATGTTAATCAAGGAGGATCGTATGTTTTTAATGGATTAATTATGCCAGTTTTCCTATTGTTAACCGAATTAATTACAGCATTTATGATTTGGTTGATGCTGGTATTCGTTGATGCATTTACTGCTGTGATTGTTGCTGGGATTATGGCTATTATGATGTATTTTATAATAAGAAGTTTAAGGAAGCAGATTTATTTACAAGGGATTAGGCAGAATGATGCATCAGCCGAATTTTTGAAGTGGATTAATCAGGGGATTGGTGCGGTAAAAGAAACTAAGATTTTGCAGAGAGAAAGTTTTTTTGTTAATGAATTTCGAAAAGAATATGAAAAATACGCGTTAGCGGTTCAAAAAATATATCTTTTATCAGACTGTCCTAGATTAATAATTGAAGTTTTAGTAGTATCTGGTTTATTATTATTGATTATATTTAAAACCTTAATTGGAGAAAACCCTCAAACAATAGTTCCACTTTTGGGTGTGTTGGCATTAGCGGCATTTAGGTTGATGCCGAGTGCTAACAGGATAATAGGATATTACAACGGAATAAAAAGTTGGATCCCTTTTTTTGATGAGATTTATCCGGATTTAATCAATGTAAAAAAAATGCTTCTTACGCATGAAAAACAGGTGTCAGATATCATGTCGCCAGAAATTACTTTTCGTTCGCAGATAAGTATTAATAACTTATCCTTTAGATATCCTGACAGTGACAATGCTATTTTCAGAGAAGTATCTTTTACAATACCTAAGGGAACGTTCGTGGGGATAGTTGGCCCATCAGGTGCCGGAAAAACAACTTTTGTAGATACTTTTTTGGGATTACTTGAACCTAGTACTGGTGAAATACTATGTGATAATGAAAATATTTACAATAATATTTCTGAGTGGCAATCGATGTTAGCTTATGTGCCACAAGATATATATCTTATAGATGGAACAATAGGTGAAAATATTGCTTTAGGTGTGTCTCTGGGGGAAATAGATGAAATACTATTGGCCAGAGTATTGAGAATGTCAGAGTTAATGGATTTCATCAATTCTTTACCACAGGGATTAAATACTTTGGTCGGTGAACGAGGGGTGAAATTATCTGGTGGTCAAAGACAGCGTATTGGCATAGCAAGAGCTCTTTACCGTGACCCTAAAATTTTGGTGTTAGATGAGGCAACGTCTGCATTAGACAATCAGACCGAAAAAAGCATAACAGATACGATTTTGAAGTTGAAAGGTAAAATAACGATTATCTCAATTGCTCATAGGGTTTCCACTTTGGACCAATGTGATTTTAAAGTTAAATTAGAAAATGGGCATTCTAATATTTTATATTGATTTACAGTTTTGTAAAATTAATTAATTGAATGCTGTAATGTTTGGATAGTTGGATTTATAAGTAAATATATGTATGAGGTGGATGAAATTGCCTAAAAATCTTATTCTAATACATCTTGAAAGCTTAAACAATGTTACTTTTGAGCATTTAAGAGAGGAATTATCTAATATATCGGGGCTTTTAAGATCGGCTATTTTATATAAAAAATACTATTCATCAGCAACTTCTACATATATGGTTATGAGTGACCTCTTTTTGGGTACCAATAAAGCGTTTGAGAAATGTAAAAAGCTTAAAGAAATTTTCTCTACCCCTGTAATAGAACATGACTTATTTAGTGATTTGCGTTCTTCAGGTTATGCAACTAAAATTTATAGCGCAGATGTTGTTGGTGGGGCGGAGGAATATGTGAATGTATATGCCCCCAATTCGGATAAATATATTATATCTGGCACTTCGGAACTCTTAGTTGATGATATTGAAAGTTATATCACACAAAAATCTAAATTTGCTATTTTTTTGGCGAATCTTGAAAGCCATTTGGAAGGATATAATCATCTATCTGTTGATTCTACAGATAATCAATGTGATATTTTTATAAAACGTTTTAAAAAGCTGGATGAGTTTATAGGCCAAATAATGACCATGTTGCGAGATAGTAAAAAAGATAGCAATACCACAGTTGTATTGTATGGAGATCATGGTGATGATTATTGGGGACATGGTATTCATGATGGTTACACGCATGCTATCGAACCATTTCCATTCCTAATAAATTGTCCATTGGTCATTTGGAATGTTGAGCAACAAGGAACTATATCTTACGAGTTGATTTCCACAATTGATTTGAAAAATATAATAAAACAAGAACTCGGCTTGGTGAGTCCTTGTGCGGTTGCCCGTGAATACATATATTCTAGGAATTTATTTTCTGGACAAGATACCAAGCCTGAGGCGTTTAATAAAAGCTATATGGTTTCAGATGGGACATATTCTCTTATGGTATCAACGCGAGGGGTTAGATTATATTGCTCGGCAATTGATCCATTAAATGCCAGGAATTTATTGGATTTCTTCAAGTTAGAATCGGGTAGCTTGCATTTTAATAGTGTGTTTTATGAATTGAAATCAACACACTTTAGTTCTGTGTTTAATGAAGATATAATTGAGGAGATTACAAAGTACTACTATAAATTACGCGGGGCATTATTTGAGGAAGTAATACGATTATATGGAGGTTGTAAACCAACAGATCTAGACTTTGAGTCCATAGATTATGGTTTTTTTTCGGCAGATAAACAACTGATTGGTATTCTAAATAAGCGTCGTCCTTCTACAACTTTTCGCATTATTGTAAAAAAAATATTAGGAGATTATGGAACAAAATTAGTTAAGAAATATTTGAACAAATAATAAGAATGGGATCTTGGAGGAAGATTTGATGAAAAATGATAGTAATAAACATGGAAGAGTATATTGGATTACTGGACTGTCCGGAAGTGGAAAGACTACTATCGGTAATGCTCTGTACTATGAATTGAAAAAAACACACGATAACGTTATTATATTAGATGGTGATTTGTTAAAACTATTTGTTGGCGAAAAAGTTGGCTATGCTAAAGATGATCGTTTCAAACGAGCTAAGAAATATTCCAAATTATGTAAAATATTGGCTGATCAAGGTTTATGGGTGATAATTTGTACCGTTGCTATGTTTGATGAAGTTAGATCATGGAATCGTGATAATATTACGGGTTATATAGAAATTTTTCTTGATGTACCGATGGACGTTTTAGTACGTCGTGATAAAAAAGGGTTGTATAGCAAGCTCGATGTTACGTCCAAAGATTATGTTGTGGGAATAAATGATAATGTTGAATGGCCCAAACAACCAGATATTGTTATTAATAATGATGGCAGTATTAGTGTAAAACATTATATAAGCGATATTATTTCATTGGTTCCTAAGAATGATGATGAGTATGATCGAGACAGGGCTTATTGGAATAAGATATATAGTGGTAATACCATAAGAAATGATATACCTAGTAATTTTGCTAAATATGTTTATGAAAACTATATTTCTAAGAGAACACATCGAAACACCGCTGAATTATTAGAAATTGGGTGTGGTAATGGTAGAGATAGTTTATATTTTATTAATGAAGGTCTGCATGTAACAGGTATAGATGCATCTGAATGTGCTATTGATAAGTTGAATGATATTACAAGTACTGATACCAACGCCTTGTTTATTTGTGATGATTTTGTAAAATGCCAAGCAGTGTACCAATGTCAATATGATTATATATATAGCAGATTTACACTTCATGCTATTAATGACAAGCAGCAATCAGAATTGTTTAATAATATATCTACTGCGATTAAGCCTGGAGGGCTTCTATTTATTGAGGCACGTACCATAAATGATGATTTGTATGGTAAGGGGACATTGGTAGGAAAGAACGCATATTTGTATAATGATCACTATAGAAGATTTATTAACAAGAATGAATTGGAAGATGCTATAAAAAAACTTGGATTTGAGATTTTGTATTTAGATGAAAATACTGGGTTTTCAAAGACCGAGACCTCTGATCCCGTTTTGCTAAGGGTTATAGCAAGAAATGAAAACGCTGATGATATATTATAATATAATCATATGGTAGATTGTCTTATATATTGTTATTAGTACAAATCCTTTGAGTGGGATAAATACTTGTTATGGAGATAGATTTTTTTAAAACGTGAACTTAGATAACACGCATTCAATACAAAAAGTGACCTTAAGAAGGTGTGAGATATGTCATATCATAATAAAGTCTATGTTTCCATGGATGCTGACAGTGACATACGTTATTATCATCTTATGCAGGCATGGAAGCAAAATGATAACATAGGCTTCAATTTTTATGATGCTCATGATATTAATAATATCTATGATAAGAGCGAATCATCAATAAAAGCGGGGAATGACCTGTAATTAATGTATCTATTATCTTCTAAATATAATTAATTTTTAATTTACACCGAAAGATAATTACAACTAAAAAGGACAAAATAACATTTATCTAAAAATATTAGCCTATTGATGGCGATTTTTACTTAAAGCTACGCATTTTAGTTATCTGAATTAAGACAGTAATAATATGCAAATAAAATATGGGTGAGGAGCGACAGATGTGTTAACCAATAAAACAATATTAGTCACAGGTGGTACAGGTTCATTTGGAAACACCTTCGTACCAATGACATTAAAGAAATACAACCCAAAGAAACTTATTATATATTCTCGTGATGAGATGAAGCAGTGGAATATGGCTAAGAAGTTTCAGGGGGATGAAAGAGTCAGATTTTTTATTGGTGATGTGCGGGATAAGGATAGACTTTACCGTGCAATGAATGGTGTTGATTATGTTGTTCATGCCGCTGCTACTAAGATTGTGCCTACGGCGGAATATAATCCGTTTGAGTGTATAAAGACCAATGTAAATGGTGCCATGAATATTATTGATGCCTGTATTGATTGTGGAGTTAAGCGTGTAGTTGCCCTTTCCACGGATAAGGCAAGTTCACCAGTAAATTTATATGGTGCTACCAAGCTTTGTTCGGATAAGGTTTTTATAGCTGGTAATTCCTATTCTGGTGGTAAAACGAAATTTGTGGTAGTACGATATGGCAATGTAATGGGGTCTCGTGGATCTGTAATTCCGTATTTTTTGGAAATTGCCAAGACTGGTAAGCTTACTATTACAGATAAAAGAATGACGAGATTTATGATTTCACTTGAGCAGGGAGTTGAGCTGGTTTGGCATGCCTTTGACGATATGGAGGGCGGAGAAATCTATGTGAAGAAGATTCCTTCCATGAATATCTGTGATATTGCCACAGCTGTTGATGATAAGGCGGAGCAAATAGAGATTGGCATTCGCCCTGGTGAAAAGCTTCATGAGCAGATGATAGGTGTGGAGGATGCCCATTTCACCTATGAGTACCCTGAGCATTTTAAGATTTTGCCACAGATTTGTGACTGGGGTAAAATTGAGAATATGATAAAAGGCGGTACCCAGGTTCCAGAAGGATTTAGCTATACTTCTGACAACAACAAGGAATGGATGACTATCCCGCAGCTACAGGCTTGGATTGAGAAAAATCGGGTAAAGATTGGTAGTATATAATACGGGGGCAAATACAGTGGACGAGTTAGCGATAAACGGTGGAAAGACAGTATTTGACAAGAAAATTGGCTACGGACATCAGTATATTGATGATGCAGATATTCAGGCAGTAGTTGGGGTTTTAAAAAGTGATTTTCTTACTTGTGGACCAAAGATTGAAGAAGCTGAAAAGAAGCTGTGTGAAATCACAGGGGCAAAGTATGCAGTCCTTATAGCTAATGGCACAGCAGCACTTCATGCCACTATGTTTGCTGCTGGAGTTGGTCCAGGTGATGAGGTTATTACAACCCCTATTACCTTTGCAGCTTCAGCTAATTGTGCCTTATACTGTGGTGCTAAGCCAGTATTTGCAGATATAAACCCTGAAACCTACAATATAGACCCAGCTAGTATTGAAGCAAAGATTACCAGCAAGACCAAAGCAGTTGTAGCGGTGGATTTTACAGGTCAGGCTGTGGAAGTAGATAAAATTCGTGCTATTTGTGATAAGTATAATCTAATTTTCATTGAGGATGCGGCGCATTCTTTGGGAACTAAGTACAATGGTAAACCAGTGGGCAGTTTGGCTGATATGACGGAGTTCAGCTTCCATCCAGTTAAGACATGTACTGCCGGTGAAGGTGGAGCCATTACCACTAAT
Source organism: Selenomonas sp. FC4001 (assembly GCF_000701565.1). NCBI lineage: Bacteria > Bacillati > Bacillota > Negativicutes > Selenomonadales > Selenomonadaceae > Selenomonas > Selenomonas sp. FC4001. The sequence goes on from NZ_JNJF01000006.1 coordinate 74,536, forward strand.
GATGACGAATTATATAAGAGACTTGTGCTGTTTCGTACTCACGGCATTACTCGTAGCCAGGAGCTTATGGATAAGCCTAGTGAAGGTGGCTGGTATTATCAGCAGGTAGATCTTGGTTACAATTACCGCATGACGGATATTCAGGCAGCTCTTTTAAGCAGTCAGTTGGATAAACTGGAGATGTTTGGCAAACGTCGTAAGGAACTGGTAAAGCGTTATGATGAAGCATTTTCAGCTATGCCGGAGATAGTTGTGCAGAAGGAAATTGCTGAGTCGGATACGGTTCGTCATCTTTATATTATCCAGCTAAACTTGGATTTATTAAAATCCACACGGTTGGAAGTTTTTGAAGCTTTGCAGGCCGAGGGTGTTGGAGTCAATGTTCACTACATACCAGTGTATTCATTACCATACTATCAAAAACTGGGGTATAAGATGGGTGAATGTCCGAACGCTGAGAAATTATATGAAAGAATTATATCTATTCCTCTGTATTATTCACTGACAGATGAAGAACAGGATAAGGTAATTAAGGCTGTAAAGAAAGTTATAACATATTACAGAAGGTGATTTCATGGAACTTTGCTTAGGAACTGTGCAGTTCGGCATGGATTATGGCATAAAAGGTCAGACACAGCCAAGTGTTGAACAGGCGGTGGAGATGCTGGATTATGCCACCCAAAATGGTATCAGTACTATAGATACTGCTAACGCCTACGGTACTGCTGAGGATGTTGTGGGGAGTTTCTTGGTGAAGAAAACAATCACTAGAGATAAGCTGTTTATTATTTCTAAATTCCGTCCTAATTTATTGGATGATGTAACATCAGATGAGTATTATAAGGTGATGCGCGATAATCTTGAGAATACTTTATCTAGGCTTCATACAGACTATTTAGATAGCTACTTATTGCATAGCGCCCGATATATATTTAATGATGAAATAATTGATACGCTAAATCGAATGAAACAAGATGGGTTGGTAAGGCGAGTGGGTGTATCGGTATATGAGCCAGAGGAAGCAAAAAAATGTATTGAACGTCCAAATGTAGAGTTTATGCAGCTTCCGTATAGTATTTTTGATCAACGTATGGAAAAGGCTGGAGTTTTCGAATACGCAAAGACGGATAATATTCAGATACATTCGAGGAGTGCTTTTATCCAAGGGCTGATATTAATGAATGAAGATGAGGTCCCATCATTTTTGGAAAAAGCAAAGCCGATTGTTAGGAAAATAGATATACTGTGCAGACGTCATGGGATATCTAGAATATCTTTGGCAATGAATTATGTTAAACAACAGTCCAGAATAAGCCATTTAGTTTTTGGTGTGGATAATATAGAGCAGTTAAAGGAAAATATTCAGATTTATCAAGAAGATATTTCCAAGAATATTATAAATGATATTGCTAAAGAATTTAGGGATATTGAGGCAGACATTGTTATGCCTAGCTTGTGGAAAAAATAAAGGATATGAATTAAATGAAAGTATTGGCTATAGTGCAGGCACGTTGTTCATCTAGTCGCTTGCCGGGGAAGGTAATAAAAGAATTGGCAGGCAAGCCAATGATTATACATGAACTCGAACGGTTAAGCCGAAGTAAAACGATAGATAAAATAGTACTTGCTACTAGTACGGAAGCTAGTGATGATCCTTTGGCCCTAGTGGTGGCAGATGCAGGGATGACAGTTTATCGTGGCAATCTTGATGATGTGTTGGATCGGTATTATCAATGTGCAAGTGAATACCAGCCGCAGCATGTAGTGAGGATAACAGGAGATTGTCCGGTAATAGATTGGCGTCTTGTTGATAATGTAATTAATACACATATTAAACATGGTAATGATTACACAACGCTAAGTGAATACTATCCTGATGGCTTGGATACGGAAGTAATGAAGTTCTCGGCATTGGAAGAAGCGTGGAATAAGTCAAAGCTCCTTTCAGAACGTGAACATGTTACATTATATTTAAGGAATCATGGAAATGATTTCAAACTAGAAACTATTCCTTGTAAGGAAAATCTAGAATCCATGCGATGGACAGTAGATGAACCTCAAGATTTTATGTTTATTACACAAGTTTTTGCTGAATTGTATAGCGCTAATCAAGATTTCAGTATGGAGGATATTTTATTACTATTAAGAAAAAAAACTGAACTTATGGATATTAATAGAGGCATACAGAGAAACGAAGGATTGGCTAAGTCTTTAGCAAATGATAAAATGATTTAAATTTTTAGGAGATGTATTGTCATGCAGAACTTTACAAAATCACATGAGCTGTTAAATAGAGAATTACAGGTTTCACCTTTGGCGGCACAGACGTATAGTAAATCTTATCGATATTTTTGCCAGGGGTTGGCACCTAGCTATATGGATCATGGTGAAGGTTGCTATATTTATGATGTAGATGGTAATAAATTTATTGATTATATGTGTGCTTTGGGGCCAATTACCGTTGGTTATAATGAGCCCAGCGTTAATGAAGCTGTTATTAAGCAAGTTAATAAATTTGCCAGTGGGTCGTTACAGTCTGAGCTGGAAGTGGAATTGGCAGAAAAACTTTGCGAAATCGTGCCTTGTGCAGAAATGGTACGCTTTGTGAAAAATGGTGGAGATGCAACGACTGCAGCCATTCGTTTGGCGCGTGCTTTTACTGGCCGGGAAATGGTATTGATGTCTGGATATCATGGCATGCATGACTGGTCTATTGGTGCTTCGGAAAATCATAAAGGTGTTCCTGAGGCTGTACGTAAGTTGACCGTTAATTTCACATACAATGATTTGAATGATTTGGAAAGTAAGTTGAAAAAGCATGACGTTGCTGCAGTTATCTTGGAACCGGTGCAGAGCAATGGTCCGCAGGAAGGTTATTTGCATGGCGTAAAGGAATTGGCACATAAATACGGCGCATTGTTGATTTTTGACGAGGTAGTTTCTGGTTTCCGCTATGCTTTAGGTGGCGGCTCAGAGATGTTCGGTGTAGTGCCAGATTTGGCTGCTTTTGGTAAAGGCATGGCGAATGGATATCCTATTTCTGCTGTAGCTGGCCGTAAGGATATCCTGCAGCAGATTGAGCAGGGCGTATTTGTTTCCACGACCTTTGGCGGTGATAGTATCTCAATGGCGGCAGCTTTGGCTACTATTAAAATTTTGGAACAGCCGGGGTTCTATGAGCATATCACCCAAATTGGTACTATACAGCGTGATGGTATTGAAAAACTTATACATAAGTATGGTTTGGAAGAAGTACTTTCCGTAAGTGGTTTGCCAGCTCATGCGGGGGTTTCGTTTGAAGGTCATGGTTCCTTGTCTTATCTCGATATTCAGTCGGTGTATTCGCAGATTATGGTAGAAAATGGCATTCTGGTGTTTGCTATTTACAATCTGAACAAATCGCATACGGAAAAAGAGGCCGAGGCATATCTGAATGCAACAGATAAAGCTTTTGCGCTTATCAAGGAGGCAGTGGAAAGAGATAGTGTCGACCATATTCTTAAAGGTGGAAAAGTGGATCCTGTTTTTAAGCGAAACATCAAGTAAAAGATAAATAAAACAGTCCCTAAAGGAATATGGTGTCTCATGGGGCTGGTTTGTACTAATTTGTGTGCTATTTAGCAGTCTTTGAAATATCGTTTTTTCAAACATGGAGTATCTTCTTGTTTCGTAAGGAATAGGCGATATTTTTTAGGTGGTTCTAACAAAATGAAAGTTGTAATAAGGGTAGATTCTTCCACATTAATTGGTAGTGGTCATCTTATGCGGTGTATGACCTTAGCTCAGCGTTATGGCAGGGACGGGGATAATGTCATATTTGTTTGCCGGAATTTGAATGGGAATATGGCAGACCTTGTTTGGAAGAATGGCTTTGTATTGAAAATGCTTCCTGCAGTAGAAGGCAAGAATGATTTGACTGGATATGCTAAGTGGCTGACGGTCACACAAGAACAGGATGCAGAGGAAACCGTTGCTATTGTGAAGACATTGGGACAGGTTGACCGGCTGCTTGTTGATAGCTATGCTATTGACGAAATTTGGGAAAATTTACTTCGACCATATGTGGGCGAAATTATTGTCATCGATGATTTGGCTAACCGGCAGCATGACTGTGATATCCTGTTAGACCAGAACTTTTATCTGAACAAGGAATCAAGATATCAGGGACTTGTGCCAGAACACTGTCAACTGATTTTAGGTCCGAAATATGCACTGCTGCGGGAAGAATTTTACCAAATCAGGGAATCCATGCGAGTTCGTGATGGACAATTACGAAATATCCTGGTGTTTTATGGTGGCGTTGATGCCACGGATGAAACGAGCAAAGCGATACAGGCTTTGCAAACCTTACGGGATACAGGCGAATTGCATGATTTGCAGGTTACTGTAGTGGTAGGTGCAAGCAATGAACGAAAAGAGGACATTGCCAGTCGTTGCAAGCAGGCAGGCTTCCGGTATCTTTGTCAGGTCAGCAATATGGCAGAATTGATGGCAGAGGCTGACTTGATGTTAGGAGCTGGAGGGAGTACCACTTGGGAACGTTGTTTCTTAGGGGTTCCGGCGATTGTAACAGCTATTGCGGAGAATCAGGTTCAGATTTGCGAAGATTGTGCTAAGGAAGGGCTGATTTTCTATCTCGGCTATTGGGATAAGGTGCGTCAGGAAGACATTTGCAAAGCGATAAACAAGTTGATGGTACCTTCTCAGTTGTTGCCTATGCAAAGAAAAATGAGTCAGATGATGAGATGACTCATTTGTGGATGAGGATGTTTTTGGTGCGATGTGATAGGAGCTGGATGTTGTGGAAGGTAATGTTTATTTGCGTCGGGCAGATAGAGAAGATGTAGAAGTGTTTTTTAGGTGGGTAAATGAACCTGCTGTCCGAGAAAATTCGTTTAATACAGAACCCATTCCTTGGGAAAGCCATCGAAAGTGGTTTGAGAAGGTATTGGCAGATGATGGCGTGCGAATTTTTGTGCTGATGGCAGGAGATGTCCCTGTAGGGCAGATTCGCTTGACAGCCAAAGAGAAGATGTGGGATATGGATTCTTCTGTAGATGTTCTTTATCGGGGGAAGGGATATGGAAAGAAACTCTTTGAACTTTTAGTTAATGAAGTGCCTATGGGGACAGAACTGGTTGCGGAAGTAAAACGTAACAATATTGCTTCTCAACGTGTTTTAGAAGGATTGAGATTTTCTAAAAAAGAAAATTTGGAAATGAATTGTTATGAGTACTATAAGAAAGTTGGCATGCAATGAGAATCGTAATTGCGTCCAATAAGGAGTGGCATCGTCGTTATGTAGCTGAAATTGAGGCGAGAACCTCAGCTAAAGTGCTTTATTGGGATGATAAGCAGGAACTGACTAAAGAGAAATTACAAAAATTACAGCCAGAGTGGGTATTTTTCCCGCATTGGTCGCATATAATCCCTGCTGATGTATATGAAAATTTTCGTTGTGTGATTTTCCACATGACAGATTTGCCTTTTGGTCGTGGTGGTAGTCCTTTACAAAATCTTATTGCCAGAGGTATTTATGAAACGAAGTTGTCTGCTATAAAGTGTGATAAGGAACTTGACGCAGGTGATGTATATAAGAAGGTTCCGTTATCTTTGTGGGGAACTGCAGAAGAAATTTACTTACGAGCTGCTGAACTTACTAAGGAAATAATAATAGATTTAGTATTGAATCACGTTGAACCTGTTCCACAGAGTGGTAATATAGTTACATTTCAGCGCCGTAAACCAGCGGATGGCAATGTTGAATTATGTGATAATTTGAATCAGATATTTGACTATATTCGTATGTTAGATGCGGATACATATCCAAAGGCTTTTTTGGAAACAGAAAAGTTTAGGCTGGAATTCAGTCGTGCCTCATTGCTAGAAAATGAGGTTTTAGCTGATGTGAGAATTACAGTGAAGGGTGAATAAAATGGCGCATAAAGTTCTGGTTGTAGCTGCTCATCCAGATGATGAGGTGCTTGGATGCGGTGGTACAATACTACGTCATGTAGCAAATGGCGATGAAGTTCATATAATGATTATGGCTGAAGGGCTAACAAGTCGCGATAATCAGCGGGATGTTGGCCTTCGTCAGGGAGAGCTATCCGAATTACATAGAAATGCCCATAAGGTTTCTGAACTTCTTGGAGCGAAAAAATTAACATTATTGGATTTCCCTGATAACCGCATGGATAGTGTAGAGCTTTTGGATGTGGTGAAGCAGATTGAAGCAGAAGTAGATAACTTTTGCCCAGATATTGTATATACTCATCATGCTGGTGACGTTAATATAGATCATCTAATCACTCATAATGCTGTAGTTACGGCTTGTCGCCCGCTACCTGGAAACACAGTTAAGGAATTATATTTCTTTGAAACTTTATCTAGCACAGAGTGGCAAATACCCACTGGTGACAAAATATTTATGCCACAGATGTATGTCAATATTGACAAGCATCTAGATAAAAAGATTAAGGCATTACATCTGTATGAATCAGAAATGAGAAAATATCCTCATTCGCGCTCATATGAAGCGGTAGAGATTTTATCCAAGTTAAGAGGGTTCTCTGTAGGAATAGAATATGCAGAGGCCTTTATGGTGGGGAGAATTATTGTAGGCTAAGGAGACTAGAAATGAAAACTAGCAAACCATTTATAATTGCCGAAATGAGCGGTAATCACAATCAGTCCCTGGATAGGGCGTTGGCTATTGTTGATGCTGCTGCAGGTGCTGGTGTTGATGCGCTAAAGCTACAGACGTATACTGCGGATACCATGACTATTGATAAAAGGGATGGAGAATTTTTTATATCTGATCCTAATAGCCTATGGGAAGGGGAGTCATTATATAATCTTTATAAAAAGGCATATACTCCTTGGGAATGGCATAAGCCAATTTTTGATAGATGCAGAGAAAAAGGGATAATATGCTTTAGTACGCCATTTGATGCTACGGCAGTAGATTTTTTGGAAGAATTAGGAAATCCAATATATAAAATCGCTTCCTTTGAAAATATAGATATTCCGCTTATAAAAAAAGTTGCAGCAACTGGTAAGCCGATTATTGCCTCCACGGGTATGGCCTCTTTGTCTGAGTTGGATGATTTGGTTACTACAGCTAGGGAAAATGGTTGTGATGATCTGACATTGTTGAAATGTACCAGCAGCTACCCTGCTTCACCGATGGGGACCAATATAATGACTATCCCTCATATGAAACAGTTATTTAACTGTAATGTGGGGCTGTCTGATCACACTCTTGGTTTTGGTGCAGCTGTGGCAAGTATTGCTTTGGGAGCTACAGTAATCGAAAAGCACTTTACTTTATCAAGAGCTGATGGTGGCGTAGATAGTGCTTTTTCCGTGGAGCCTGAGGAAATGAAGCTGTTGGTTCGTGAGTGTAACACTGCCTTTGAAGCTCTTGGCGATGTCAGCTATGGAATAACAGAGCAGGAAAAGAAATCTATGCAGTTTAGACGAAGCCTATATATTGTAGAAGATATGAAGGCTGGGGATGTAATTACGGAGAAAAATATGAGGTGTATAAGACCTGGATTGGGATTGGCACCTAAATACTATGATATGTTGCTGGGAAAAGAAGTAAGTTGTGATATAAGAAAAGGAACTGCTGTGGATTGGTCATTTGTTATGTAAAATATTCAGTCAGTGGGGCAGGAACAATATGAAAATAAATACATTGATTATTGGTGCAGGAAATATATCGGCATTTTATGACAGTCCGGATTCGAAGGAAATTTTAACACATGCGCATGCGATAACATTAAATGACCAGTTTAGATTGGCTGGATTTGTTGATGTTGATATCGAAAAAGCCAAAAAAGCTTCTGATGTATGGGGCGGTATGGCATATAAATCTTTTGATGAGGTTCAGGAACAAATTGATTTATTTTGTGTGGCTGTTCCGGATCGATATCACTATCAAGAGACTAAAAAAATAGTGAGTTATAACCCCAAAATGATTATCATCGAAAAACCCATAACAGTAGATATAAACGAGGGGCAAAATCTTATAAATTTGCTTGAAACGAGCAATATATACGCCGAGGTGAATTATTCCAGAAGATTTATAAAGGGATTTTCGTATCTAAAGCAATATATTACTGAATTAGGCAATTTTCTTGGTGGTACGGTTTTTTATGGCAAGGGCTTACTTCACAATGGTTCTCATATGGTTAATATGTTGTTATATTTGTTTGAGAATATGAAAAAATTTTCTGCTTTAGGTAAGGTAAATGATTATTCTAAAGATGATTGCAGTAGGGAAGTAGTTTATGATATTAATGGTAAACATATCATATTTCAACCAGTTGACTCAGGGTATGTTACCACGTTTGAATTTGATTTAAGATTTACTAAAGGCAGAGTGAAATATGATGGTGCAGCAGAAAAAATATATTTTTATAATATAGCTGAATCGGATATTTATCGTGGGGAAAAGAATTATGTACGTAATAAAACACTTGCAATAGCACCTGGTGAAGCTATGAAGAATTTATATTCGCATATGAGTAATCTTATATGTGGAAAAGAAAATATTATTTCGTCTGTTAATGATGCCTATAATACGTTATTGTTATGTAAGTGGAGCGAATAAGGAGATTTGTTATTTATGAAACCAAAAGTTGTAGCAATTATTGAAGCTAGAATGACGTCCACACGACTGCCGGGAAAGGTATTAATGCAAGGCTGTGGAAAACCTTTACTTCAGCATATGATTGAACGATTAAAAAGAAGTAAGCACTTGGATGATGTTATTGTGGCCACAACGGTTAATGACACGGATGATGGTGTGGTGGAATTATGCGAGGAAATTGGCTGCAGTTACTTTCGGGGGAGCGAAGATGATGTTTTATTGCGAGTACTAAATGCTGCCAAGGAATTTTCTGTCGATGTCATTGTTGAGACCACAGGAGATTGTCCGTTTATTGATTGGCGGCATATTGATAAGTTGATTGACATCTATATGACTCAAGATTATGATTTCGTTTCAAATGCAACTGAAAGATCATTTCCGGATGGGTTTGATATACGAATTTTTTCACAAAAGGCATTGCAAGAAGTCAATGATATCTCAAACGACCCATTAGATCATGAGCATGTGGCAATTTATTTCCCGCGACATCCAGACAAGTATAAATGCTTTAATTTAAAGGCAGATGGGGAAGAGGATAGACCTGATTTGGAAGTAACGCTTGACGAGATAGGAGATTATAAATTAATTAAAGCTGTGTTTGATGCATTATATCCAGAGAATGAAGATTTCTCTTGTGTCGATGTAATAAGATATATAGATGCTCATCCCGATTTAATGAAATTAACAAAAGGTATTAAGCGTAAAGGAATTAGTTGATACAATCTGAGCGTTAAATTAGATTCGTATGGATAAATACACAAAAAAGTTTAAATGTTGAAAATATTTATCGTTTTATACTATTGACTATTTGGGAGGTAATTAATGATGTCTGAACTTGCAATATTAGGAGGAACTCCTGTAAGAGAGAGAGAAATACCTTGGGTTCCAACCACGGGCGTAGAAGAAATCAATGCTGTTAGAGATGTAATGGAGGATGGTCATTTATCGGCTTTTTTGGCTAACAGAGGAGAAGGATTTTTAGGTGGCCCACGAGTCAGAGAAATGGAGGCAGCTTTTTGTAAACGATTTAAAGCAAAAAACGCCATTGCAGTAAATTCTGCTACCACAGCATTACAGATAGCAGTAGCAGCTTGCGGAATTGGTCCTGGGGATGAGGTATTGGTATCTCCGTATACAATGGTAGCATCTGCCAGTGCCATATTATTGAATGGGGCGATACCTATATTTGTAGATATAGATGAATACACTTATACAATGGACCCAAAACAGATTGAAAAATGGATTACTCCTCGTACGAAGGCAATATTGACAGTCAATATTTTTGGCTTGCCTAGTAATTTGCCCAAAATTAAAGAGATAGCAAAGAAACATAATCTTTACGTTATTGAAGATAATGCACAGGCTCCCGGTGCAACTATAGATGGAATGGAAGCTGGAACAATAGCTGATGTTGGCGTGTTTAGCTTGAATTATCATAAGGTGATTCAGTGTGGAGAGGGAGGTGTTCTCCTTACCAATGACGATAAGTTGGCATACAGATGCCAGTTGGTAAGAAATCATGGCGAAATAATTTTGGACGAAGAGGGGGATAAGGAGACATGTATTATTGGCAGCAACTATCGAATCAGTGAGTTACACGCTGTCATTGGAACGGAACAATTAAAGAAATTGGATAATTTTCTGATAAAGCGTAGAGAATTAGCGCAACAGGTTACGGACGGCCTTAAAAGATTTGAAGGCTTGCAAGGTGTCACTGTGCCAAAAGGGTACACACATTCATATTATGTATATCCTATTCAGTATGATGATGAGATATGGGGCATAAGCAGAGAACAATTTGCATCCGCCATGAAAGCGGAAGGATTTGAATTAGGTGAAGGTTATATGAAGCCAATTTATCTCATCAATATGTATAAGCACAGACACCTATATAATACAGGAAATACCTATCCATTTGATTTGGTAGATACCGCAACGCAGAAATACGAATTGGGACTTTGTCCAGTGACGGAGAAAATGCATTTTGAGAAATTATTGATTGCAGATGTGTGTCGTTTACCGTATGAACCAGAAAATGTTGACGAATTTTTGTATGCTATCGAAAAGGTATGGAAAAATAGGGGATTGCTAACAAAATGAAAAAGATAGTTTTGATTTGTCATGATCCTGGCGGTTATGATGTAATACATCCTGTGTATGAAAAATTAAAAACTTCAAATGAAATTTGTTGCTTTTTTCCGGTAGGGCCCAGTAAGAAAATGGCAGGCGAAGGTTTGGAATGCTCAGAACTTTTACTGAAAATCAAAACCATGATTGTTAGTGATGAATTGGGAATGCTGGTCACAGGAACAAGCTGGGGAAATGATATCGAAGTTAAATGCATTGACTTATGTAATTCTAATGGGATACCTACAGTAGCTGTTTTGGATTATTGGTCTAATTACAAAATGAGGTTTTGTTATCAGGAATGTGAAAAGTATATTTTTCCAACAAAGTACTTTGTAATGGACGAAATAGCCTATAGGGAAGCAGTTGAAGATGGTATAGATGCGAACATTCTGGAGATTACAGGCAGTCCGGGGCTTGATAAATACATCGCCATTTCAAAGGCAAAAAGAGCATCTGACACAAAGAAAAATGGTGATATACTGTTTTTATCGGATCCTGTATCAGATCTATATGGCACGAGCTTAGGTTATACTGAGGAATCCGTTTTTTTAGATATATTAGATGTATGTAATGATTTGGGAAGAAAAGTAAATATAAAATTTCACCCCAAAGATAATGAATATATGCGAAAAAAGTATTCTTCTTATGAAGTTGCAGGTAATCTTGACGATGTAGTTCCAAAATTTGACTTGGCGATAGGGATGTCGACCATGGCACTATTGCACTCGTATTTTTGGGGTGTACCAATAATTTCCTATCAACCTGGACTAGTAGGAAAAGATATGTGTATAACCAATATATTGGGGATAACCAAGCGTATTGATTCTAAAGAAGAATTAAAAGAATTATTGGCGGGAAACGTGAGTAGTGTTGGTGAAGAAAACAGAAAACCACTGATTTGGGAAGATGGAAAATCCACAGACAGGGTTTGTGAACGACTGACTTCGTTACTTAAAAGCTAATCAAAAAACAAAATATTTTGTTGTATTATAAATGGAGAGGAAAGTATGTATAACATATCATTAGATGAGTTACCAAAGTATACTCCGTGGGTTAATAGGCTTTTATTTGAGGATATACATTACTCCAAAAATCCATATGAAATATCAAGAGAATACAATGAAGAGAAATGGCATGATGTTAAGAAGTATCTTATGGAAAACTCCCAGAGTACGCTTGAAGAAATCATAAGTCTCGGGGGGGGGGATACTGCTGGATACATAGCTTCTCAAGGTGGGTTTTGTGTAGGAAGTATGATTGAATTCTATGAAAAACAGATTGAAAAGTATGTGGATTTCATAGGAAAATATTGGGTTGAGGATAGTCCCTTGATTGAATTGGGGGCTGGTTATGGTTCAATGCTTCTGAAGCTGGCAAAGCACTTTAATCCATGTGGTGTTTATGGTTTGGAGTACACTGACAATGGAGTTTGGGCACTCAGTGAATTTGCCAAAAGATGCAATATTGATATCCACATGGGAAAATGTGATTTTTTTGAATTAAGTAAAGAAATACAGCTTCCAGCTAATGGCGTTATATTTACATCGTATTCTTTGATGTATGTGCCAGAATTGTCATCTGGTTTTCTGGATTATATTCTAGAAATGAAACCAAGAGTTTGTATCAATATAGAACCTTGCTATGAATATTATTCTACATCATCGCTGCATGGAGCATTATGTAAAAAATATGTAGAAGTGAATGACTATAATCGTAATCTCGTTGAAATACTTAATTCAGGTGAAAAAGATGGCCGTATTGAAATTTTAGAAGTTGAAAAAAACAGTTTTGGAGAGAATGCATTGTCTCCTGCGTCTTTTATTGCTTGGAAATCGAATATAGATTAGGATTAGTACGTTATTTGTAAAATGGATAGAAGCTGTGATGGATGTACGAATATTGTGGGTAAGGGCGATTCTTCAAATGTAATAAGAAATGGATATCTTATTTGGGGGAACATTGGGACAACGATAGCGTAAAGAAGGACATGGTGTAGTTTTTATCTGCTGTGAATTGGATAATATAGGGGTGTTTAGAAGAAAGAACAAGAGTTTGGGTGCTATGTGCTTCCGATTACATAGAAAGCTAATGTTTTACATGGGGCTGTTAACCAAGTAGCTATCCTACTTCAACGAAGGGGGCTAAGATAATACCTATACTTCACATGAGGCATTTATTTAATTTTGATGTGGGGTTGTATGACCATGCTATTGTTTTTAGCGAAGCTGTATCCAGTATAGAGTTGTAAGCAACCGTAATCGAAAAGAACTTTATCTTATCCCGTGCTGATGGTGGCGTGGACAGTGCCTTTTCTTTGGAAATGGAAGAACTGAACTTGGAGGTTCGTGAATGTAATACACCTTTGAATCTTTGGGTGAGGTAAGCTATAGTCACAATAATCGGTCAGGAAAAGAAATCTTTGCAAATTAGAAACAGCAATTATATTTTAGGGGATATGAAGGCTAGAGAGATAATCATGGAGAAAAAGTGCGATTCATTAGAACGGGATTGGGTTTAGCACCAAAGTATTATGAAATGTTGTTGAGAAAACAAGTTATTAGTGACATTAAAAGGTAGAATAGCATTTGAGTGGACATATATTTGATTACTAAGTTTATATTGGAGAAAGTGCTTTAGTTATTCTTTTATGTATATGACATATATAAAAAATGGTGGAGTACTTGTCGTATTTTTTTATTGTGTGTTATTAAGTGAAGATTATACGAGGTGGCTTGCTATGAATATACTAATTAGTAGTGTAACATCTAATTATAGTGACGAGTGGATTAGTCGATTATTATCAAAATTGGATATTAATGAATGTATAGCTGTTTTTGCTAATGGTGATATATCAGAGAAAGGAGTTGTTGCTTCACGGTTTGCAACGATGAAATTGAATAGAGAAAAATTGAAAAAAGGTGACTATAACCATGTGAAGGAGATAATGACGGAAGCTCCACCGGTAGATGAGGCGTTACTTGATTCTGTGGCAAAATATGAAAAACAGCTTTTTTGTATGATGGAACGTACTCAAACTGTTGAATATAACCATAGATGGTGGATTTATATTCAACATTTGCGTTTTTGGAGTTACGTTTTAGACCGTTATAATATAGATGTTTTTTTTACACCTTGTACTACTCATGAATCCTATGATTATGTTATTTATATATTATGTAAGGTAAAGGGAATAAGGATAGTTACGGGTTTTCCAGCGGCATACTATAATCGAATTTATGTTTTTAATGATATATATGATCAGTTACCAGATTTTGAAAAAAATTATACGAAGTTGTTAAAGCGATATGAAAATAGTGATATTAAAAATATTATTCTTAAACCCCATATTGATGAAATGTTTAATTTTTATACTGGTAAAGGAGACCGTACACCATTCTACATGAAGCCTTCTGAACCGATTTTTAACTCAAATATTGAAAAATATTTGTATAAAAATTATAGTTTAATTAGAAAACTTATAAAAATTAAGCACAGAGATACAAGTTTGCCTTGTACGAGATATATATGGAGATTGTTTTATAGGGTATATTTTACAATCCATGCTGTATTAAAGCTCTTTAGTTTTTCGATAGATACATATAAATGGTTTGAAGAAAGATTATATGGGACGAAGGTTTTCCACGAAGATGATATTGCATTAGATTATTATCAAAATAATACGGTAGCTGTTGATTACAAAAAAAAGTATGTATATGTTGCATTACATATGCAACCAGAAAATACATCATCCCCTTTAGGAGGAATTTTTGTTGATCAGGCGTTGATGATTGAGATGTTATCCTATCATCTTCCGCAAGGTTGGATATTATATGTTAAAGAGCACCCAAGTCAAGTGGAAGAAAGCTTTAGACTGGCAACGTCATATCGTGCATTGCGTTTTTATGAACGAATTAAAGCTTGTCCAAATGTTGAGTTCGTACCATTACAAGAAAATACATATGATTTAATAAGTAATGCAAAAGCTGTAGCAACACTAACAGGTACAGCAGGTTTAGAAGCAATAACGCAAGGGATACCTTGTTTTATGTTTGGATATAGTTATGTTCAATATGCGCCTAATGTTTTTCATATAAAAAATAATGAAGATTGTAAAAAAGCTTTTGAAACGATTGGTAATGATTGTATTGACAAAGACTACTACAAAAAAATGAAAATATATTTTAAGACACTGGAGAAGTACATTTTTGAAGGGACAACAGAATATTATTTGCTCACAGTAGAAGAACAGCCGAAAGCACAAGATGCTTTGGTAAGTCATTTTAGAGAGCTAATAATATCACGAGATATTGATGATGACCAACTATAAATGGTTATTATTGTGAAGGCACTGCATAATTTAAAACCGGAAGTTAATTATTATTGAAGTAGGGATTAAGATAAGATATTATATTATACGTACAATATTTGATTGTTATGTATATACACTAATATTGTTCAGTTGTTCGTTCAGGGGGAATGAGATAGTAATGAGAATAATATATTTATTTGAAAGAAGATTACCTTATACAGGTGATGGTATAAAATTTGGCTACGATATAATGATGAGCCATGGATGGCAGATTGAAGTTTGGTGTTTAATTGGGATGAATCCTGATATTAATATAAAAAAAGTTTCAAAAAATATCAGGTTAGATGAGGCAGATTATGTTAAATATATTAATACTCAAGAAGAGTTTATTGATCACGTGGAACATTTAGACTATACAAAGACATTTTTTTTATGCTACCCATATGAAGGGTACAGTAAAACTAGTTATTTCATTCGTAAAGAACTACATAAACGTAGATTGCAATTTGCTAATATAACCTATTCACCAGGCATGTCGTATGCACTTTTAAAAAAGCTTCCGTTTAGTTTTATCCTAAGTGTAAGGCAGTTTATACGTCGTTATTTTTTGGGTTCATTTTACTTTTTTTTTAAGTGGCTAAAAAGTAGATTCACTGATTCTGTTAGTAAAAATAATCTAGTTGATTGTTGGTACCGTATAATTGGACCGTTGTTATATCCTTCATATTGTAATTTTGTCACCACGGAATTAGCCTATTATTCTATGCCTCAACCATTTAGTAAATGGTTAGAGAATAATATATTAGTACATACAATAACCTATTCGGAATATCTAAGAGAAGATAATATTTCGAGGTATAATAATAGCAAGAAATATATAGTATTTTTAGATCAAGGGCTGATTAATAGAGATGAGATTTTTTTAGCTACAGGCTATGAGCTCCCAATAAAGGATTCAAAAGCTTATGTATCAGATTTATGTAATTTATTTTCAAAGTTAGAGCAAAAATATGGATGTCCGGTAGTGGTTGCTGCGCATCCTAAATCGTCGTATGAAAATGGGATGTTTGGTAATAGAGAAATAATTTTAGGAAAGACCCCAGAGTTAATTAGAAATGCAGAGTTGGTGATTAATCAATATAGTGCGGCGTTTTTTTTAGCGATACTGTATAAAAAAAATTTTATTGATATTTATACTAAAGAAATGTGGTTGACTCCGAGAAAATCATATAAAGACTGTTATAACTCATTTAAACTTCTCAAATGTAAATTATTGGATATATCTGATAGAGAAGCGGTAAACAATTTTGAGGATTATATTTTTAGATACAATGAAGAGACGTATAAAAAAATAGAAAATATTGCTATTATTGACAACAATTCCAAATATAGAGATAAGGATTTTTACGAATATGTATATGATTTTATAAAAAAAAATGAGGTTACTTAAAAAACAAAATCATTTTCGGGGAGATTAGAGGGGGAACTAATGGTGTATCAAATCGCTATAATAGGTGTAGGCGCTTTAGGAAAACGTCACTTGCAATCAATCGTAAATTCAAAGTTAGAAATGGTTATTTACTGCTACGATATTAATAAGCATGTATTAGACAGCTTTGAGTGGGAAAATAAGTACAACAATAAAACACTCATTATGATTACCTCGTTTGAGGAGTTGCCGAAGGTGGTAGATTTTGCCATTTTTGCCATGACTGCTAATGGGCGGCGGGAAATGTTTGACAGACTTATTGAACACTGCACGGTTAAGAAAATTTTATTCGAAAAAGTGCTCTTCCAGAAGGTTGAAGATTATGAGTATGTTGGCCGTAAGCTAAAGGAACTTAGCATAAAGGCTTGGGTGAATTGTGCCAGACGACAAATGGAATGTTATCAGGAACTAAAGAAAGAACTGGAGTATGCTAAGGAGATGCGAGTTACTATATCTGGCGGTGAGTGGGGCTTGGCATGCAATACCATTCATCAAATAGATTTGATAGAATTCTTATCTGGCAGTTCGGAAACCAAAGTTGATTCCATTGAGCTCCTTCCTATAATTACAGATAGCAAGAGGGCTGGTTTCAAGGAAGTGTATGGCAACATATCGGGACATAGCGGCAAGTGTTCATTTTTTTCTGTTACCTGTATGAAGGATACTAATGTCCCAATCGTGGTTACAATTTCTACTGATGTCGGTCAGTATATTATTTTTGAAAGCAAACAAAAGATGATGTGCATGGTAAAGAATGGCGAATATGACCTTATAGAAAAAGATTTTGTTATGCCATATCAGAGCCAGATGACACAATTTGTAATGGAAGATATTTTATTGACTGGAGAGTCACGTCTTACCGAGTATGATGTATCAAGCAGACTTCATTTGGAATTTATTGAGCCACTTATAAAATTTTTTAATAAAAATGGATGGGAGAATAATTCATGTCCAATAACTTAAAAAAAGTCTTAGTTGTAGGTGCAGGTGTGATAGCAGCAGAGTATTGTAAGGTCCTCCATGCTATGGGGATAGAGCCCGATGTAGTGGGGAGAAATGAAGACAAGGCAAAGAAGTTTGGTGAGGAACATTCTGTCACGGCGATTGGTGGAGGTATTGATGCCTATTTATCTACCAACGACAAAAAGTATGACTATGCCATCGTTGCCACGGATATTTTGAATCTATGTGCCAATACCTGTTCTCTGCTTGAGTATGGCATAAAAAAAATTTTCACGGAAAAACCGGCTGGCATGAACAAGGCAGAGATTGAACAGATATGTAGCTATGCAGAAAAAAATGATGCCAAAGTCTATGTGGCATATAACAGAAGATTTTATGCTTCCACTGCCAAAGCTTTGGAAGTAATCCATGAAGATGGTGGAATAAAATCCTTCAATTTTGAATTTACCGAATGGAGTCATGTCATCGAGCCATTGCCTACTCCAGCTGATGTAAAAGAAGAGTGGTTTTTGGCTAATTCAACACATGTAGTCGATTTGGCTTTTTTCTTGGGGGGCGAGCCAGAAAAAATGGCTAGTTTTATAACTGGCGAATTAAACTGGCACAAGAGCGGTTGCGTTTATGCTGGCGCAGGGGTGACCAGAGATAAGGCACTTTTTAGCTATCAGGCTAATTGGGCCGCTCCTGGCCGTTGGGCAATTGAAATATTAACTAGTAAACATAGATTGTATTTTAAGCCCATGGAGCAATTGTCCATTCAGGAGCTGGGGGCTGTTGCTGTAAATCCAATTGAAATTGACGATAAGTTAGATTTGGAATACAAACCAGGATTTTATAAGGAAGTCGAGTCTTTTATAAATGAAATTGACGATGGCAAGAAAAAGACAATTCAGGACCAGTTGAGATATATGGATTATTTCGAAAAAATTGAGGGTAAGTAAAGATATTTTTCTATTTTCTTCATGTATGGTGATTAGTGTAAAATGTTTAGTTTAGATGATTTCATAAACAAATACGTTACCAAGCGGGAACAAAGTATGTTCCTTGAGGATATCGAAGCAAATAAAGAGCAGTTAAGTAAAAAAATAGCTGAAAAAAACGTTTTAGTTATTGGTGGGGCTGGATCTATTGGCTCGTCCTTTATCAAAGCGATACTGCCATTTAAGCCAGCCTCTCTTGTTGTGGTGGACACAAATGAAAATGGCTTGGCAGAGTTGACACGTGATTTACGGTCCACCAAGGGGATGTATGTACCGGAGGATTATGTTCCGTACCCTATGAATTTTGCCTCGCCTGTTTTTGAAAAAATGTTCAGGAACCGTGGGGGCTTTGATATTGTAGCCAATTTTTCAGCCCATAAGCATGTGCGCTCTGAAAAGGATATTTATTCTGTGGAAGCTCTTTTGCAGAATAATGTTTTGCAGGCTAAGAAGCTCTTGGATTTATTGGAAGTAATTACCCCGGAGGTGTATTTCTGTGTGTCTACAGATAAGGCTGCCAATCCAGTGAATATAATGGGGGCCAGCAAGCGGATAATGGAGGACGTTATCTTTGCGTATTCCGATAAGTTCCCTGTAAAGACTGCACGTTTTGCCAATGTGGCCTTTTCCAATGGCTCATTACCAGCTGGATTTATTGCCAGATTGCATAAGCTTCAGCCTATAAGTGCCCCGTCTGATGTAAAGCGTTATTTCGTTTCCCCGGAGGAAAGCGGGCAGATTTGTATGCTTTCCTGTATGCTGGGAAATAATCGGGAAATATTCTTCCCACGTCTAGAAGAAGCTCATATGATGACATTTGATAAAATAGCCACGGCATTCTTAGAAGAGCATGGCTATGAAGTACTGGAGTGTGCTAGTGATGAAGAGGCTATTGACAAGGCTGTAGAGTTGAAAAATGGCAGCAAGCGATACCCAGTTCACTATTCTGGCTCCAATACCTCTGGTGAAAAGGCTTATGAGGAGTTCTATACCAATACTGAAAAGGTGGATTTGAATCGTTTGAAATCTTTGGGTGTGGTGACTGGTAAGGATATACCAGATAAAGCAAAAATTGAAGCTTTGTTTGATAAACTAACAGCTGTATTTGAGAAGGATAGTACTACCAAGGAAGAGGTAGTGGCTATTATGGCTGAGTATTTACCTAATTTTGAGCATATTGAGACTGGAAAGTCACTGGACAGCAAAATGTAAGACATCATCAGCCTTTTAGGGGATTAACCTCATCCGTCAGCCTAGCGGCTGCCATCTTCCCCAGAGGGGAAGGCAAAAAACGAAGGAGATGTAAATGTGAGCAGATTTGTACCTTTATCTATACCAAATTTTGAAGGTAATGAAAGAAAATATGTAGATGATGCCATAGATCAGGGATGGGTTTCCACTGGCGGTGCATATATTACCAAGCTGGAGGAAAAACTTGCAGATTTTTTACATACGGATAATGTAGCGGCTTGTCAGAGCGGTACAGCTGCCCTGCATCTTTCTATGGTGGAAGCTGAAGTAAAGCCTGGTGATGTGGTGCTTGTTCCTCCTCTAACCTTTATTGCTGCGGTAAATCCTGTAAAATATCAATTTGCCATTCCTGTATTTATCGACTGTGATGACAGTTTTTGTATGGATCCGGTGAAATTACAGGCATTTTGTGAAAATGAGTGTCGCTTTGATGGTTCTCAGCTCCGTTATAACAATCAGGTTATTAAAGCAATAGTTGTGGTTCACGTCTTTGGCAATATGGCTAATATGGTTGCTATTATGGATATTGCCAAGATGTATAATCTCAAAGTAATTGAAGACGCCACTGAGGCCTTGGGCAGTAAATACACTGCTGGGCCACTTGTTGGAAAATATGCTGGTACTATCGGTGATTTTGGCTGTTATTCCTTTAATGGAAATAAGATTATCACCACTGGTGGTGGTGGCGCTGTTACTGCTAACGACACAAAGGTTGTGGACCATATCAGGTATTTGTCTACCCAGGCGAAGGATGATGTTCATTATTATATCCATAATGAAGTGGGCTATAATTTCCGCATGACAAATCTCCAGGCAGCCTTGGGAGTGGCCCAGATGGAGGAATTGCCAGAGTTTATTCGTCGTAAGCAGACCAATTATCAGCTTTATTGTGAACTGTTCGAAGGCTTTGAACTGGGCAAGATGATAGGCTTCCGCGAGGATATTTATTCCAATATGTGGTTCTATTCCTTGGAAATCAATCGTGATAAGGTTAAAGCCACCATGCGAGAAATAATCACTGCATTGGAGAAGTGCGGGGTTCAGACCCGTGCCATTTGGGGACTGATCAATGAGCAGGTGCCATATAAGAATGAAGTCACTTATAAGCTGGAAAAGGCGCCATATTATGCGGAGAGAATTTTAAATCTGCCTTCAAGTACCCAGATAACCAATGACGAAATAGAGTTCGTGGCTGAGCAGGTAAAGAAAGTGTTAGGTGAGTTTGCTCATGAATAAGGAGCGAATACAGGAATTTGTAACTGAATTACCTTTGACTGTGGTTGAAGCAATGGCAAAAATTGAGGGACATGCTGCTGAAGCTGGACTGATATTTATTGTAGATGAAGCTTCAAGACTGGTTGGTTGTATCACTGATGGAGATATTCGTCGCTGGATTTTAAAAGGCGGTAAATTAACGGCTCCAGCCGAGCAGGCCATGCATAAAAATCCCATTTATTTGACTGAAAATGAGAAGACCAATGCCAAGGCTTTGATGTTGGAAAAGATTATTACAGCTGTTCCTATTACAAATGGTGACAATAGAGTAATCGATATTGTTTTGTCACGTGAAGTAAGCATAATTAAAAATCGTAAAAAAAGTCTCAAAGGAGTTCCAGTTGTTATTATGGCTGGCGGTAAAGGTACTCGCCTTTACCCTTACACCAAAATTTTGCCTAAACCTTTGATTCCTATTGGTGATACCCCTATTGTAGAGCGGATTATTGACTGCTATGTGGAATATGGTATTGATGAATATTACATGACGGTTAATTATAAAAAGGGGATGCTGAGGTCTTATTTCAATGATTTGGCACCTAATTATAATGTAAAATTTGTCGAGGAAGATAAGCCTTTAGGGACTGGCGGCAGTATTAAGCTGATTGATGACAAGTTTGATAAGCCGTTGTTTGTTACAAATTGTGATGCACTGATTCGGGCCGATTATGCCGATATATATAATCATCACATCAAGTGTGGAAATGATATTACCATGGTGTCTGCCTTGAAGAATATCAATATTCCTTATGGTGTCGTTAACTCAGGTGAAAATGGAGAGCTTATTTCCATAGAAGAAAAGCCTACATTGTCCTATTTTATTAATACTGGTATGTACATTATTAATCCTGAAACCATTGACTTAATACCAGATGGTACAATGTTTCACATGACTCATTTGGTGGAAAAGGTTATGAAAAATGGTGGCAAGGTGGGCACCTATCCAATAAGCGAAGACTCATTCTTGGATATGGGGGAGTTTGAGGAAATGAAGCGTATGGAGCAGAAATTGAATATAATTTCTGAGAAATGATATGGAAGATATTGTACTGGTTGGTTTTGGTGGTCACGCCAAAAGTGTGGCTGACTGTATTGAACGGGAAGGAAAATACCATATAGCTGGTTATACTGATGTAAAGCTTCAAGTGATTGGTACCGATATTTGGGAACTGATGATGCGCTTGAAGCTATTTTTGCTGGAGGTATAACCAATGCTGTTGTTGGTATTGGCTATATGGGAAAGGGGACTATACGCCAACAGCTTTATAGAAAGTTGAAGGATATTGGTTTCAATTTACCTATCATAATCGACCCGTCGGCTGTAGTGTCTAGTAGTGCAGTCATTGATGAAGGTACTTTTATCGGCAAATGTGCAGTAATAAATGCTGATGCCAGTATTTGCAAGATGGCTATTATCAATACGAAGGCATTGATTGAGCATGAGTGCATTGTTGGTGACTTTACACATGTGGCTGTTGGAGCAGTATTGTGTGGCCAGGTGCAGGTTGGCGAAGCGGCGTTTGTTGGAGCAAATGCTACGGTGATACAAGGAGTATCAGTTGGTAAGAGTGCAATTATAGGAGCCAATTGCACTGTGTTGCGTGATTTGGAGGGCAATATGAAATATTATGGAGTTAAAAATCCGCGGGGGGGATTAATATTCTCCTTGAGTGTACCTGTGGGTATATGCCATACCTTGTTGGCTAGATATGAAAGCCGGGGGGTGGCATGATGAAAATAGGCTATTTTGGTGATGGACCATGGGCACACGAGGCATTTTACAAACTTATAGCAGATGAAACAATTGAAATTAAATTCGTTACGGTTAGATTTGATAATAGGGATCATAAATTAATTGCGCTTGCTGAGAAATACAGTATTCCTGTAGAGTTAAGTGAAAATATTAATTCGGATGAATTCTTAAATAGAATTGATAAATATGCGGTTGATTTGTTTGTTTCCATGTCTTTTAATCAGATATTTAAGGCTAGAACTATAAATTATCCACCGCAGAAAACTATTAACTGTCATGCAGGTAAATTACCATATTATCGCGGCAGAAATATTCTTAATTGGGCATTAATTAATGATGAAAAGGAATTTGGAATTACTGTACATTATGTCGATGAAGGAATTGATACTGGTGACATAATCCTACAGAAGTCATATCCTATAACAGATGAAGATAATTATGAAACATTGTTGCATAGAGCATATTCTGGCTGTGCAGATACTTTATACGAAGCAATAAAGCAAATACAAAATGGTTCAGTGAAGTGTATACAACAAGCTTCGATTGACCTTATTGGCATGTATTGTGGGATGAGAGGTCCAGGAGATGAAATAATAAATTGGAACTCTACAAGCCGGGAATTATTTAATTTTGTCAGGGCAATTTGTAAGCCAGGGCCAATGGCGACCTCTATGTTGAATGGGATTAAAATAAAGATAAATAAGGTCAGGGAAATTAAAGGTGCCAGAAAATATATTGGTAAGCCAGGACAAATTCTTGGTAAAAGTGAACATGGTTTTTATGTGAAGACAGAAGATACTTTTATAGAAGTATTGGAATACGAATACGATGGTAAAATTCGAGTTGGAGATAGAATTGTATGAGTAAGATATTGATTATCGCCGAAGCTGGGGTTAACCACAATGGCGAAATATCCACTGCAAAAAAAATGGTTGATGTGGCAAAAAAAGCTGGTGTTGACTATATAAAATTTCAGACCTTTGTACCGGAGAAGTTAGTTTCCCGCTATGCTGAAAAGGCTGAGTATCAGAAGAAGACGACAGATGCAGCTGAGTCCCAGTTGGATATGCTGAGAAAGCTGTCATTATCTGAGAATGAATTTGTATCTTTAAGAGAATACTGTGAAGAGGTCGGTATTGGCTTCATATCAACTCCATTTGATTTGGAAAGTATCGATTTTCTGGAAAGACTGAATATGGATTTTTGGAAGATTCCATCTGGTGAGATTACCAATTTGCCCTATCTTGAAAAAATAGCTAAAACTAAGCGAAAGGTTATTCTTTCCACGGGTATGAGTGATATTCAGGAAATAAAAGATGCGGTAAAGGTTTTGGAGGACAACGGGACAATGGAAATAGTTCTGCTTCACTGTAATACTCAGTATCCCACTCCCTATGAAGATGTAAATTTATCCGCTATGCGTACTATTGCCAAAGAAACGGGTAAAGAAGTTGGGTATTCTGATCACACTAAAGGAATAGAGGTTCCTATCGCTGCTGTGGCCATGGGGGCAACTGTTATTGAGAAGCACTTTACCTTGGATAAAACTATGGAGGGGCCTGATCATAGGGCCAGCCTTGAACCAGATGAGCTTTCACAGATGGTAAGGTCTATTCGACATACAGAAAAAGCTATAGGGAATGGTGTAAAGGAACCTACAGCTTCTGAAATTAGTAATAAGGATATTGCAAGAAAAAGCATTGTGACGTCTTGTAAAATTGCCAAGGGTGAGTTTTTTTCTGAGAATAATATAACCACAAAACGCCCTGGAAATGGTATTTCTCCTATGAAATGGCATGAGGTGCTTGGCAAAATTGCCCCAAGGAATTTTGATGAAGATGAGTTGATTGAGCTATGAAAAAGATCGCTGTAGTTACAGCCACAAGGGCAGAATATGGACTTTTGTCGCCAGTCATAAAGGAATTGCGTGAATTTGAAAGCGAAAATTTTAAGGTTGAATTAATTGTTACTGGAACTCATCTTAGTGAACAGTATGGGATGACTGTCAGTGAAATAGATGACCAGATAGACCATAAAATACCCATATCAGTACAATCAGCCTCTGGGGCTGATATTTCTGCTAATCAGGCAGATGCTTTAGTTAAGTTTACTGATTTATTTTTGTCAGAAAAATATGATGGCGTTGTTTTGCTGGGAGATCGTTATGAAATGCTCGCAATAGCTATTGCGGCGGGTAATACCCATACCCCAATATTCCATTTATGTGGTGGTGATACCACAGAGGGAGCCTTGGATGAATGGATTAGGCACTCCATAACCAAAATTAGTTATCTTCATTTCGTTACCAATGAAGAAAGCCGTAAAAGGGTCATACAACTGGGTGAAGCCCCTGACCGTGTGTTTAATTATGGTTCCACCAGCATAGATAATATTATGCATGTTGCTGATATGACAAAAGGAGAAGCATTACAAAGTATCGGTTTGAGTGATTGTGGATATGCTCTTTGTACTTATCATCCTGTTACAATGGAAAATGGCAGTGTCGATGAGCAGATAGAGTCCTTTCTTGCAGCTATTAAAGCGTTTCCGTCCTTAATTTTTATTGTGACAAAATCCAATGCTGATCAGGGCGGCGCAAGGATAAATGAATTGTTGGATGAAGCTGAAAAGGAAATCGCTAATCTCTATGTATATACCTCTCTTGGGGTGAGGCGATATCTTTCACTAATGAAATATGCCGAGTTTGTTTTGGGCAATTCCTCCAGTGGGATAATAGAAACCCCGGCATTTCATGTGCCTACGGTAAATATTGGCGATCGGCAGCGAGGACGTTTACAGTCAGAGAGTGTAATAAACTGTGGTGAAGATACTGATAGTATTGTAAAGGCAATCGAAAGAGCGATGATCAAAGATTTTAAAGAGATATGCAATAAAGTTGTCAGTCCATATGGTGATGGCCATGCTGCAGAAAAAATCGCCAAGAAGATTCATATGATCGTTAGTGAAGATAAGATTGATTTGAAAAAAGTTTTCTTTGATATTGAGGTAATTTCATGAAAAATATAGCAATTATTCCTGCTCGTAGCGGTTCTAAGGGGTTAAAGGACAAGAATATAAAACTTATGAATGGTAAACCGTTACTCTCTTACAGTATTACAGCTGCAAAGGAATCTGGTGTGTTCGATGAAATAATGGTTAGTACTGATTCCAAGAAATACGCTGACATAGCTGTACAATACGGGGTAAATGTGCCATTTTTACGTTCAGCAGAAAATAGTTCTGATACCGCTGGCAGTTGGGATATGGTATTGGAAGTTCTGAATAATTACAAAGAGGTGGGACGGAATTTTGATACGGTATGTTTGCTCCAGCCTACTTCTCCGTTGAGAATCGCTAATGATATATCTGATGCATACAAAGATTTTTATGAGCATGATGTAGATGCATTGACCTCGGTATGCGAAGTAGATCATTCCCCGCTTTGGACAATGACACTTGGCGATGATAGGTTGCTAACTGAGTTTAGGCAGAAAAATACTGCTGCCCCGCGCCAAAAGCTAGACACGTATTATCGGTTAAACGGTGCCATATTTATTCGCAAGGTGGAATATCATAGTGGTGGTGCGAGCCTAAAAGATGATAGAGAAATAGCATTTATCATGGATAAGAGAAGAAGTATTGATATTGATGATGCGCTTGATTTTGCTATTGGAGAGTATTTGATGAGTGCCTTGGTATAATCATCATTTTTTTATGCATCCCATAAGTCAAAAATATATTAGTAGTTTTATTTAATAAGTGTTTAGTGGAAAAATGTTGTAAGATTTATGTTGTGGGATGTTATAAGCAGACAAACATCGTTTTTAATGTTTTAAAAGGATAATTCATGCAAACAAAAATATTAGCCTTATACCTTCCTCAATACCATGAGATACCAGAGAATAATGAGTGGTGGGGGAAAGGGTTTACCGAGTGGACAAATGTAAAAAAAGCAAAACCTGTATTTGAATGGCAAACGCAGCCTAAAAAGCCACTCAACGGTAATTATTATAATTTATTGGATAAAGAAACTGTACAATGGCAGACTAATTTGGCCAATAAATACGGAGTATATGGGTTTTGTTATTTTCATTATTATTTCAATGGAAGGAAAATATTAGAAAAGCCCGCAGAGAATCTTTTGCAATGGAAAGATATAAAACAAAATTTCTGTTTCTTTTGGGCAAATGAATCTTGGTGCAGAACCTGGTCAAATGCTATGAACAGCACTGGCACATCTTGGGCAGTAGAACAGGAAGCTTTGGGTATAAAACATGGTACGAGAATGCTTCTTGAACAAACTTATGGTGAGGAAAAAGATTGGAAGAAGCATTTTTATTATTTATTGGACTTTTTCAAGGATAATAGGTATATTAAAAAGGATAACAAACCACTATTTTTTGTGTATCAGATTAATAATATTACATGTGCAAAAGAAATGTTTGCTCTTTGGAATGATATGGCACAAGAGCATGGATTTGCCGGTATTCATTTAATATCTGTGAATGAAGAGCCTCAAGATATACCAGAAGTTGAAGCCATCGCTCATTATGGGTTTCACAAGGCTTCTCGTAGTAAGTTGGTTACAGGGATCGGCAACAAGATAATTAATCGAATTAAGCGAAATATAGGCAATAAGCTTAATATTGATAAATATAGAAAAGATGTCTGGGACTACGAAACAATGTGGAAAAATGTAATAGAGGTAAAGCCGTATGGTAATTTACCTAATTATCCCGGTGCTTTTGTAAATTATGATGACACTCCCAGACGAGGTGCCGACGGCACAGTAATGAAAAATATTTCTCCTGAAATATTTAAAAAATACATGGAAATACAGTTAAAACGTACTAAAACAATATTTCAGTCTGAGTATTTGCTGCTGGATGCTTGGAATGAATGGGGAGAGGGAAATTATCTCGAACCGGATGAAGAGTGGAGATATGAGTTTTTGGAGGCACTTAAGCAGGTAGTGGATGGGAATAGGGATATTTGATAAATGAGGTCTATTTTTATTTAAGTGGTAGATGAGGAATTTTTATGGGAGATAATCATAATATATTGATAAAAGCACCTAAAGACGGTTTTTCACTTGAACGTAAATATATTTTTGAGGTAATATTTAAATATTTCATAGGCATACCATATGAGTTAATATTTGAGGACAGGAGAGAGGTTTGCTTACAGGTAAATAATAAACGCCTATATGTTAATGATGTGTTTTTTGATATTAAAGCTGATGACTATTTGACCGAAAGAAGTATGCCCATCGGTAATCTGCCAGTATGGTATCCTCAGAGTGAAGAAATCTGTGGAGTTTTAAGTTCACACTATATCCCAATTATTTTTGGAAATGCAGTTACTGGAAAAGAATATGTCAGTGTTCAGGACGAAGATATCAGATTGGGGATTGATATATTTGGGGCGGCTTTTTTTATGCTTTCACGTTATGAAGAGTTTGTCGTAAAAGATAGGGATCATTATGATCGTTTTCCGGTGGAATCGTCTTTGGCCTATAAATTTAATTTTTTGGAGCGACCTATTATAAATGAATATATTGAGATTTTATGGTACTTACTAAAGAAAATGGATTCAGCCTTGATTAGGAAAGTACGCAAGTATAAGGTAATACCAACTCATGATATAGATAGACCGTTTGGAATGCTGTATGATACACCTTTGCAGATTATGAGACATTTTGCAGGGGATATTGTATATAGGAGGTCTTTTTCTGATATAATAGGACGTATTCGAGACACTTTTCATTTATGTTTTTGTAAAGAAATATATGTTGAAAATAAAAATAAAGTTTTTTCATTTATTTCAAAAAAAAGTGTTGAGTATCATATAAAAAGTATTTTTTTCTTTATGAACTCGAAAAGATCATTGTATGATGGAAATTATATGGTGAATGACCCTGATGTGTTAGATGCAATTAAAAATCTTGTATCTGAAGGGCACCATATTGGTTTGCACCCTTCCTTTGATTCTTATTTGGATAGGGATGAAATAAAAGAAGAAGTTGCTTTTATGAATGAAGTATTTATCAAAAATCAGCTTCCACCTCTTGTTGGTGCCAGGCAACATTATTTGAAGTGGAAAAATCCAGATACTTGGCAATATTATGAGGATGCTGGAATTTCATTTGATTCAACGATGACTTATGCTGGTCATGTAGGTTTTAGGTGCGGTGTGTGTTACCCTTTTCCTGTTTTTAACTTAAAGACAAGAAAACAACTGGCCCTGATAGAGCATCCGTTGATTATTATGGATGGAACTTTATATGATGATGACTATATGGGGTTATCGCATGATGAGGCTATGCCTGTTATCAAGAAATTAGCGGATGAGTGCAAAAAATATAATGGTGAATTTGTGATTTTATGGCATAATACTATGTTGGATGATAAGAATGAAAGAGAATTTTATTCTGCGATGTTAGACGAGGTTTGTGGTGAATAGTTCAGTTAGCGATAAAGAAATTGCAGAATGTGGCAGTGTTTTTGAGCAACCGTGGTGGCTGGATGTAGTGGCACTGGGACAGTGGAATGAAATTACTGTTAATGACAAGAATGGTAATTGCATAGGGCGATTGCCGTATGTAAAAGCCAAGAAATATGGTATGGACTATCTTGGGCTTCCAGTATTAACGCAGCATGTTGGTCCATGGTTTAAATTAGAATCAAATATGAAGTCAGTTGCCACATTAAAGCGAGTAAAACAGGTCTCTGAGGAATTTATTAGGGGACTCGAAACAACGCCAAATGTAGATTTATACTTTCATCATAGCGCTCAATATGTTTTGCCCTTTATTTGGGCAGGATACAATGTGGAGCCAAAATTTACATATGTGATTGATAATCTTGAAAATTTAGATAGTATATTTCAAGGAATGGAATCTAAAGTTAGAAATCTGATAAAAAATGCTGGAAAAAAATATTTTATCACAGATAATGTATCAGAAGATGATTTGGTGAGATTGGTAGGGGACACTTTTAAAAAGCAAGGTCGGGATCTCCCTATGGGAGAAACTGTCCTTCGTCGCTTGTACAGAGAAGCATTTGAACATAATGCGGGTAAAATAATTGGAGCTGTTAATAAGGAATCAGGGCAAGTGGATTCGGTAGCCTTTTTTCTTTATGATAAACATTCCTGTTATTATCTGCTGGGCGGCAAAGATTATGAAAAAAACACAGCAGGGGCCCAGGAAGCAATTTTGTGGGAAGGTATTAAATTTGCTGCTACTGTATCTAAAGTCTTTGATTTTGAGGGTTCAATGATTCCTGGTATAGAGAGCTTTTTTAGAGGATTTGGAGGAACTCCGAAAGTTTATTATCGCATATGGCGCGGAGGGATAGTTTTTAAACTGCTAAATAGGCTTAAACCAAAAATTAAAAAAATATTAGGATATAAATGATGTGGAGAATGAGCTATGGTAAAAAAAGTTTGTCACATGACATCAGCACATGATTGGAATGACGATAGAATTTTCTTAAAAGAGTGTCAGTCCTTGGCAGCAGCTGGTTATGATGTTTATCTCGTAGCTGAGGGGGTTGACCACGAAGAAAATGGTGTACACATAGTTGGTTGCGGGGAAAAGCCTGAAAGCAGAAGAGTGCGTATGCGGGGATTTGCTAAAAAAGTATATGAACGGGCTATGGCATTGAATTGTGATGTATATCATTTTCATGATCCTGAATTATTACCCTATGGTGTCAAGCTGAAGAAATTGGGGAAAAAGGTTATTTTTGATAGCCATGAAGATGTTCCAGGACAAATTCTTGATAAAGAATGGTTGCCATTTCCAGTTAGAAAACTGGTATCTGTGGTGTACAAGTTATATGAAACTAATTGTGTGAAGCAGTTTGACGCAGTGGTGACAGCTACTCCGCATATCGCAGAAAAGTTTAATGGGCGTTGTAGTAAAGTCGTTGTGATTAATAATTATCCTAAATTGGATGATATTGAATTCCATGGTACTCCGTTTGATAAACGTGAGCCAATCGTTTGCTATGCGGGTGGCATAAGTGAAATTCGTGGAGAAATGGTAATGGTTGAGGCCATGAATGATGTTGATGGGACATTGATTTTGGCTGGTCCTCATGATGTTTTGACATCTGGTGGGGATAAGGCAGATATGTAAGACATAGGTGGTATAAAAATTATGTGTGTTGTGGACAATAAAAATTTTGGCCAAACAGTATTAAGTTATTTGACAGAACACTATAAATTTCCAGCAACTGTAATGGTGCTATGTGTTTTGGGGGCTTCGCTATTTGCCGTATCAAGGCCTGTGGTTTATCAGAGTGAGCTTATTTTTTCAGTGGGTTTCAATGCTGCGTATAATGAGTTCAATGATAATAAGCGTGTAACAGCGTTATCAAGAATAATAACTACAGATGGAGTTTTGCAAGCTGTAACGGATGGATCACCAGAAGACGCCGAACAGTCACTTAACAAGGAACTATTGTCGACTGATTATCGTGGCAAGGTTATAAGAGCACAGAACCAGATGACTGATGGCATGATTAAAATATATGCTCATGGGCAGACCCCGGAAGAAGCGCAAAATATATGTAATGGAGCCTATGAGCATTTTAAGGCATATTCTTTAAGACTAAAGCACGATGACTGGGAAACGAAATACGTAATGAAGGAATTGGAAAAAAAATATAATTCTGCCAAGCAGGCATATGATAATTACTGTAAGTTGAATGCTGATAAGATTGTTCCAGACGATAATAATGAGTATTACCAAAAGAAAATTGATTTATATAACAACGTAATAAAATGGGAAACAACCTATCAGGATTTTCTTAGGGATAATCTTAGACAAAAAAATAAAAAAGGTTATCAGCTCAATTTGATCAGTGAAGCAACCTTGCCTACTAGTCCAATCCCCTCCAGAACTGGCTTCATCGTGGGAATTGGATTTCTAGCAGGCCTTATTATTTGTTTGGTGTATGGAATGTTAACGGTAAAAATTAATTTTAAGTAATATAAAGGAGCATATTTATATATGCAAATTGGGAAATTCTATAAAAATGTTGCATTAATATTTTCAGGGAATATTGCTTCACACCTAATAGCAATTCTATTATTACCAGTACTGACACGAATTTTTACACCAGATGATTTTGGTGTTTATCAGCTATTCATGTCATTTTGCAGTGTTGTTGCTATTATGGTGACTGGCCAATATGAGTTGAGTATTATTGCTCCCAAATATAATTATGTGGCATTTACATTAGCAACTGCGACGGTGTTTATCAGTACAGCAATATCTATTGTGATGATGTCTGTGTTTACTGTATATATATATATAGTGGATGGACAGCGGGGGTTCTTTCAGTCCATGTATTTTAATGGAATATCTCTATGGTTGGGACTTTACACTTTGGCTATCTGTTCATATCAGGTGTGTTATATGTGGTTTGTAAGACAGGCGCAATACAAAAGGACAGTTACTGCAAATGTTATTAACGCCATAGGATGTGTTGGATTACCTTTATTTATTTTTTATATTGGTGTGGATTATGGGCTAATTAAAGGCATGGTAATTGCAAAGATATTGGCTATAGGGTATTTGTGCTATAATGCCAAAGGCGTTATTATTAAATACTATAAAATTATAAACATGAGATGTATTTTCAGAGTGTTACGTCGTTATAATGCTTTTGTCAAATATGCTTTGCCAGGTAACGTTTTTAATAATATTGCAGCTCAAGTGCCTTCGTTTTTGCTTAATTATTTTTATGGTGTAACAGTGACAGGGTACTATAGTATGGCTAATCGCTGTATTAGTTTGCCAACAGCATTGGCAGCTAAATCAGTGGGAGATGTTTTTAAACAGGAAGCCAGCTATAATTATCAGCAGACAGGTGACTGCCTTTCAATATATTCAAAGGTGTCATCCTTGTTAGTCAAGGGAAGCATTGTGTATGCAGTGTTGGTTTTAGCATTAGCTCCTGTTGTTTTTTCTGTTGTTTTGGGATCACAGTGGCAGGAGGCTGGTAAGTATGCACAGTTACTGGTATTGGCTGGGGCAACAGGCTGGGTGTATTCGCCTCTTAGTAGTATTTATGTATTAACGGTTAAGGTGCGTGAGTATATGATATTACAAATTATATCATTGAGCCTTATCGTAACCGTGTTTGTTTTATCGGGAAGATTCTTATCTGTGGAGTATACTTTATTGTTATACTCATTGGCTATTTCTGTAGTGCAGATTGCAGGTGTTATATATGGTAGAAGAATTGCCAAACGGACATAATGCGAAATTGTTGGCATTATTTTGTATATATAGGCTACTTATAGATTTTATTTATATTTTTTGTCAGGGGATTTTTCCTGGTCTGGAACGGCTGGGATTGGATGAGTCACTTGATAAATATGCATTATCATGGATATTGTTTTTGCTATTAATAGTTTTTTATACTTGCTTTATTTTTAACAGGGATAAGTTGAAAACGAGTTTTTCACAGCAGGTGATTTTGTTATTGATTTTATTATCTGTTATACCATTTTTCAGTATGTATGGTGCAGGTGTAATTTCTGATGAATGTTGTTATTATTACAATATATTGTTCTATGTTTTATTGCTTGTTCAGGTTGGCATCAATTATTTTTTTTACACCAACACTACATTATCTGAAATAAAAAATAACAATTACCATAAAATATGCAGAATAAAGAAAATTTTTTTTGCGATTATGTGCAGTATAACAATATTCTCTATATTGGTAACATTTTTTTATTTTGTTGGTGGAAGGTTATATTTGGATGGAATTAATGTATATGAGCAAAGAGCATTTTTTTCAACAATACAGAGCAATATGCCACGTGTTTTGGTTTATGTTTTGGGGTTCGCTAATGCTATAGAAATCATAATGATGATATATTGTTTGCATATAAAAAAATATTTATATGCAGTTTTTTTGATTATTATATGGTATATGCATTTTTCACTTGCTGCAGAAAAAAGTGTTTTCTTAAGTGTTATTATGGCTGTTGTCATCTATTTGGTAGCCATGAAGATAACTATGGGAAGGGTAATTGTTTTTCATATAGCTACGGCATTAATATGTATGTTTTTGGCTTGCTTTAAATACATTTATCATGTGATTGCTTGTGATCAATCTGATTTTTTGGATATGTTATCCAGTTTGGGAAGCCCCATACCAGCTGATATATTCAGAAGATTAGTTTTTCTTCCTGTGTACTTACAAAATATTTATGTTGGTTATTTTGCTGACCGTACCCCAAATTATTGGGGGATAAATCCAGAATATAGTATAGGCCCAGGTTTGGAAAATTATATATCGGATGTGTACTTCAACTCTCCTTTAGGTCATGCAAATACAGGATTATTAGGGGATTGCTTCGTTAACATGGGAGTATATGGAGTTTTGGTATATCCAGTTGTTCTGGGGATAATCTTATGTTGTTTTGATTATGTTTTAAAAGGTAAAAATGCTATTATTTTTATGGGATTGGCCCTGTGGTTTGCAAATTATATTATGAATTCTGTGTTGACAACAATAATGGTAAGCCATGGTGGGTTTGTTATGTTGCTGATGCTTTGGTGTTTTCCTGATGATAATGATGGTGAGCAAAAGGAAAATGAAGAATCTATACAACGGGGGCAATTAGATGGTTAAATACATTGGAAAAATAACTAGAAAAGAAGTCAATGAACTTTATGGTAAGGCCATGGCAGGAATAGTGCTGTATCAGCCCGCAGAAAATCATTACGCATCTCAGCCCATAAAGATGTTTGAATATATGGCTGCTGGGCTGCCTTTTGTTGCTTCTGATTTCCCACATTGGAAAAACATTGTTGAGAAGAATAATTGCGGTATATGCGTAGACCCGACAAATCCGGAAGCTGTACGTGATGCGTGCAAATATTTGCTTGATAATCCTGAGGTTGCTCAGGAAATGGGCAGACAAGGCCATAAGGCGGTTATTGCGCAGTACAACTGGAAGAATGAAGAGAAGAAGTTGCTGGAGTTGTATGAGGGATTTGGTAAATAATGGATTATCGAGAAAGGATAGAAGATGGGGCATATACGGGTCGAAAGATAAAGCGTGGTCTGTTCGGTTTGGTGTTATTACCGACTGCTGTACTGTTATGCAATGTTATCTATACAATTTACGAAGTATATTATAAAGCAATTACGATGGATGAATGTTTTTGGGGGGTTATACTAGTCGAAATAATTATTTTGATTGTACTGATATGGTGTGGGTTTAAAGCCGATGAAGAATATAGTAAAATAAAGCATCGTAATAGAATTGAAGAGATATACAGGACAGAGGCAAATGAAATTTCTAATATATCTGATGTCCCAAGCAACATCAATCAAGCAAATATTGAGTATAACATTGAAAAGGTAGCTAATAATCAACGATATTTAATAGAGAATATTTTAGCCTTTTTTACGTTTGTTCCAGCACTGAATGTGTACGCAGGTAACCTGTCTGTAATGATTGTGCTGGTATTATTGGTGGGGATATTTTACTCAGTTTTATATATTGCTTCTATAGTTGATAAGACAAACAAAATAGAGAATATTATTAGAAAAGCTGCGCAAGATGAACACTTTTTATAAATGATGTGAAATAATATTATTTTAAGTGAGGAACAAAATATGAAAATACCGTTTTCACCACCAGATATAACTGAAGATGAGATCAAAGAAGTCGGGGAGGCTATGCGCAGTGGTTGGATTACCACTGGGCCTCGTACCAAAGAGCTGGAGAAGCAGCTTTCTGAATATATGGGCACCAATAAAACTGTGTGCCTGAATTCTGCCACTGCGGCTCTTGAGATGACCATGCATGTGTTGGGCATCGGGGCTGGAGATGAGGTTATTACCTCTGCCTATACATATACTGCCAGTGCTAGTGCAGCAGTGCATACTGGAGCGAAAGTAGTGCTGGTTGATACCGCACCTGATTCCTATGAGATGGATTATGACAAGCTGGCTGCTGCCATTACCGAAAAGACCAAGGCAATCGTGCCTGTTGATTTGGGTGGCGTTGTCTGTGATTATGATAAGATATTTGAGGTTGTGGAGTCCAAGAAGGCTATCTTTAAGCCTGCAAATAAAATCCAAAAGGCTATAGGACGTGTGGCTGTGGTGGCCGACTGTGCTCATGCCCTTGGTGCTGAATGGCATGGTAAAATGGCTGGTAATATAACAGACTTTAGTTCATTCTCTTTTCATGCAGTAAAGAACTTTACTACCGCTGAAGGGGGCTGTGCTACCTGGCGACCAATTCAAGGTATTGACGATGAGGAAATTTATAAGACTTATCAGCTGTTGTCTCTCCATGGGCAAAATAAAGATGCTCTAGCCAAGACAAAGCTGGGGGCTTGGGAATATGACATTAAGGGCTGCTACTACAAGTGCAATATGACGGATATTATGGCTGCCATGGGACTGGTGCAGTTAAAGCGTTATCCTGGGCTTCTGAAACGACGTCAAGAGATTATCGAAAGGTACAATAAGGGGCTGAAAGATGCTGGGGTGGAAGTATTGTGCCATTATGGTGATAATTTTAAGAGTAGCGGGCACCTTTATCTGGTGAGACTTCTGGGGCATGATGCAGAATATCGCAATGCATTTATTGAGAAGATGGCAGAAAAGGGTGTGGCAACAAATGTTCACTACAAGCCACTTCCTATGCATACGGCATACAAGAACATGGGCTTTGATATTAAAGATTATCCAAATGCCTATAATCAGTTTGCCAATGAGATTACTTTGCCATTGCATACAAGGCTCACGGATGAGGATGTGGATTTTGTAATAGAGTGCTTTTTGCAAACACAGAAAGAACTATAGAAAAACCTCTGTTGTCATTACTGACACCGACGGAGCTTTGCTCTGAGTGCCTTTAGGTGCTTCCCCAGAGGGGAAGGTAAAAAGAAAGAAAAGGGAAAAGAGTATGTTGAAGCGTCTTTTTGATTTGGTGTTTACTATACCGGGGATAATCGTTTTATCCCCGGTGCTTTTGGTGCTGGCTATATGGGTTCATTTTGATTCAAATGGCCCCATTTTTTTAGGCAGGAACGGGTGGGGCGTTATGGCGTTCCCTTCCGTATTTTTAAGTTTCGTACTATGGTGGTGGATGCGGAGAAACAAGGCAAGCAGATTACTGTTGGAATCGATAAGCGAGTAACCCGAAGCGGCGAGGTACTGCGTCATTATAAGCTAGATGAATTGCCACAGCTCTTTAATGTCATTCTTGGAGATATGAGTTTGGTTGGGCCCCGCCCGGAGGTACCTAGATATATTGCTGAATATACCGAGGAAGAGAGGCAGGAGGTTCTTTCTGTGCGTCCTGGAATTACAGATAATGCATCCATAGAATTTCGTTCGGAAAATGAAATTTTGGGGCAGGCAGATGACCCTGAATATGCCTATATTCACGAGGTTTTACCGATAAAGATTAAGTATTATCGGGAGTATGTGCAGAATCACTCTGTGTGGGGTGATTTTATTATTATCTTGAAGACCTTTAAGGCAATTGTTGAATGATCGGGGATAGCTATGAATATACTCTATATTAATCATTATGCTGGCGGGCTGAAATACGGCATGGAATTTCGTCCGTATTATCTTGCAAGGGAATGGGTGAAAAATGGTCATCGGGTTCGCATAGTTGCCGGGGAGTATTCCCATTTGCGGACAGAAAATCCTGATGTGGAAAAAGATTTTCAGATAGATATGGTTGATGGAATCGAATATCAGTGGATTAAGTCTGGACAATATACAGGAAATGGTGTAGGGCGGCTGCTTTCAATGATTCGATTTATTTCAAAGTTATATTTTAATGTTAATCGAATGATAGACGATTTTAACCCAGATGTAGTTATTTCTTCTTCCACATATCCTTTGGATGCATTTCCAGCAAAAAAAATAGCCGATAGTGTTCATGCGAAATATGTGCACGAAATTCATGATATGTGGCCAATTACGCCAATGGAACTTTATGGTATGTCCAAGTGGCACCCCTTTGTTATGATAATGCAAATGGGTGAAAACTTTTTTTGTCGAAACGCGGACAAGGTGGTTTCAATTTTGCCATGTGCCAAAGAGTATCTAGTACAACATGGAATGGCTGGAGATAAATTTGCGCATGTGCCAAATGGTATCAATTTGGCTGATTGGTCATCGATGAATGATATTCCAGAACAATATAAAAATACCATAATGGATGCAAAGCAGGAGGGACGCTTTGTAATTGGTTTTTTTGGAAGCCATACCAAGTCTTATAGCCTGGATATATTGTTGCAAGCCCTATCGAAATGCGATCAAAACAAGTTGTTTGTAGCATTTTTGGGTAACGGAAATTACAAGGAGTATTTGATAAGACTTGCAGAACAATTAAATCTTGATAAAAAATGCTTTGCTTTTTTTGATGCTGTGCCAAAGAAGGCTGTCCCATCATTTACCGCTTTGTTGGATGCTTGTTATGTAGCGGCTATTAACAATAAAATGTTTAAGTTTGGCATCGGGATGAATAAATTATTCGATTCAATGATGAGCGGAAAGCCATTGTTGTACGCGGTTAATGCTCCGAATAATTTTGCCAAAGAATATAATTGCGGCGTCAGCGTTGAAGCGGAGAATGTGGAGGCGCTGGTATCTGGTATTAGTGAATTATTGCAGTCAACACCGGAAAAATTGCGTGAAATGGGTAATAATGGCAAAAAAGCGGTATTAGAAAAATATAATTACGAAGCATTGGCGAAAATGTTTCTGGATGTGGTGCGTTAGGAGGATAAATATTAATGAAAATAATCACAGTAATAGGAGCACGGCCGCAGTTTATTAAAGCTGCAGTAGTGTCCAGGGCCATTGAAAAGCATAATGAGTCTGTTGGGAAGGCTGATATTGAGGAAGTTATCGTTCATACTGGCCAGCATTATGATGCCAATATGTCAGAGGTGTTCTTTGAGGAGATGAGCATTCCCCAGCCAAAGTATAATCTTCATTTAGGTGGAGGCACCCACGGTGCCATGACCGGACGGATGCTGGAAAAGCTGGAGGAAGTAATACTTTCCGAAAAGCCGGATGTGGTGCTGGTATATGGGGATACGGACTCCACATTGGCGGGTTCTGTGGCGGCGGCCAAGCTGCATATTCCAGTGGCTCACGTGGAGGCGGGACTTCGTTCTTTCAACATGAATATGCCGGAGGAAATCAATCGGGCTCTGACGGATAGGGTTTCCAAGTGGCTCTTTTGTCCAACTGAAACGGCTATGGATAATCTTCGTGCTGAAGGTTATGAAAAATTAGGGGCCAATATGCTGTGCATTGGCGATGTAATGTATGATGCGGCTCTGTTTTATCGTGCTCAGGGCAAGGCCTGTGATGAGATAAAAGCGTTGGCGAAGGAAGATTATTATTTAGCAACTGTTCACCGGGCAGAGAATACTGATGACCCGGTTAGAATAAAAGGAATTTTTGAGGCTTTGGAGACCATTGCCCAGAAGACGAAGGTTGTGTTGCCACTTCATCCTCGCACTAGAAAGGTACTGGATAAGCTGGGGATGAATCTGCAGCATATTACCTGCATTGAACCAGTGGGCTATTTTGATATGCTTCATCTGCAGGGAAATTGTTTGGCTGTGTTTACTGATAGTGGAGGAGTGCAGAAGGAAGCTTTCTTTGCTCAAAAGCCATGTATCACTCTTAGGGATGAAACCGAATGGGTGGAACTTGTAAGGAATGGTTACAACACCTTAGTGGGCGCCGAAAAAGAAAAGATTTTGGCAGCAGAAAAAGAGTTGCTCACTAAAAAGCTCGATTTTTCCATGAATCTGTACGGCGACGGTCATGCAGGGGATAAAGTAATTAGTATAATATTAGGAAAGTGAGGAATAGCAAATGAAAATACCATTTTCACCACCAGATATAACAGAAGAGGAAATTAAGGAAGTTGCGGAGGCTATGCGCAGTGGTTGGATTACTACCGGGCCGCGGACCAAAGAGCTGGAGAAGCAGCTTTCGGAATATATGGGAACGAATAAGACTGTATGCTTAAATTCAGCTACAGCGGCGCTTGAGATGACCATGCATGTGCTGGGGATTGGCGCCGGGGATGAGGTTATTACCTCGGCCTATACTTATACTGCCAGTGCCAGTGCGGCAGTTCATGTAGGAGCTAGTGTTGTGTTGGTAGATACTGCGCCAGGCTCCTATGAAATGGATTATGACAAATTGGCTGCAGCAATCACCGAAAAAACTAAGGCTATTGTGCCAGTTGATCTCGGTGGTGTTATTTGCGATTACGAGAAAATTTTTGACATCGTTGAGTCAAAGCAGAAACTGTTCAAACCAGCCAATGAAATACAAAAGGCTATTGGGCGAGTGGCTGTGGTAGCTGACTGTGCTCATGCTTTGGGAGCGGAGAGGAAGGGGAAGTTGGCAGGTAATATTGCCGATTTTAGCTCATTCTCTTTTCATGCGGTGAAGAATTTTACC
This sequence comes from Selenomonas sp. FC4001, assembly GCF_000701565.1. Lineage (NCBI taxonomy): Bacteria > Bacillati > Bacillota > Negativicutes > Selenomonadales > Selenomonadaceae > Selenomonas > Selenomonas sp. FC4001. The sequence continues at coordinate 114,846 of NZ_JNJF01000006.1, forward strand.
ACTGCAGAAGGTGGTTGTGCTACATGGAGAAGTATTCCTGGTATCCATGATGAGGAAATATATAAGACTTATCAGTTACTGTCGCTTCATGGTCAAAATAAGGATGCTTTGGCCAAGACCAAACTGGGGGCCTGGGAATATGATATTAAGGGGTGCTATTATAAGTGCAACATGACGGATATCATGGCTGCTATGGGATTGATTCAACTAAAGCGTTATCCTTCCATGCTGGCAAGACGGCAGGAGATTATTTCTCGTTATAATGATGGGTTTAAAGATGCTGGAGTGGAAGTCCTTCGCCATTTTGGAGACGGCTTTAGGAGCAGTGGGCATCTGTATTTGATCAGATTGATCGGACAGGATGAAGGCTACCGCAACGCCTTTATTGAGAAGATGGCAGAAAAGGGCGTAGCGACAAATGTTCACTATAAACCACTACCTATGCATACTGCGTATAAAAATATGGGCTTTGATATAAAGAATTATCCTAATGCATATGCCCAGTTTGCTAACGAAGTCTCTTTGCCGCTTCATACAAGACTTACGAATGAGGAAGTAGATTATGTAATAGAGTGCTTATTGCATACACTAAAAGAGTTGGAACAGTAAGAGGTTTATATTTTATGGCAAAGCGATTGTTTGATTTGCTGTTTACCATACCAGGTGTTATAATTCTATCGCCGATGTTGATTGTGCTGGCCTTGTGGGTTCATTTTGACTCGGATGGGCCTGTTTTTTTTAGACAGGAGCGGGTAGGCAGAAATGGTATTAATTTTCGTATATTTAAATTTCGTACCATGGTGTTCGATGCGGAAAGCAGAGGAACGCAGATAACAGTAGGGGCTGATAAACGGGTTACCCGTTGTGGTGAGGTCTTGCGTAAGTATAAGCTGGATGAGCTTCCGCAGTTGTTTAATGTGATATTGGGGGATATGAGTTTAGTGGGCCCACGTCCGGAGGTTCCATGTTATATTGCTAAATATACAGTAGAAGAGCGAGAAGAAGTCTTGTCGGTGCGGCCAGGTATTACGGACAATGCATCTATCGTATTTCGTTCTGAAAATGAAATATTAGGTAGGGCTCAAGATCCGGAATGGGCGTATATTAATGAAGTGTTGCCTATAAAGATTAAATATTATCGGGAATATGTGCAGAACCGCTCTCTGGTAGGGGACTTTATGATAATTTTAAAAACTTTTAAGGCAATTTTAGATTGAGGACAAGAATGAATATATACAGTGAGGCCGGATTAAAAGATAGTGCAAGTCATTATTTGGGAAGGGAGTGAACATGGTGCCTACGTTTGTACTGCACGTAGCGACAGGGAAAGAAGACGAAGTGAAGGCTGCATTGGAATCTTTCCCACCTACCCAGACTTTTCATTTTTGGGTGCCTAAACGCCCTATACATAAAAGGAAACAAGGTGTTGTCTGGTTACGGTATGAAACACTTTTTCCAGGATATGTGCTGGCCGATGGTGATGATTTTGTCAAATTATATAAGGCACTCATTCATTTTACCAATGAACATTTCTATACTCTGCTGGAGAAGCGAGGGGAAGGGGGGAAGACTGTTACCGAAGAAGAGAAAAAGATCATCAGCAAATTGACAGGCGAAATCAGCCAAGGAATTCTAGAGGACGGACGTGTGAAGTTTATCGCGGGTGAGCTGATGGGGATGGAAGGTTCAGTGCAGAAGTTTGATAAAAGAAAAAGCAATGTATTGTTACGGATGGAACTTTTAGGGGAAATGACTGATATATGGACAGCTGTAGATATGGTAGATAAAATCTGAATATCTTAAATATGGAAGGGGGGAGTCGTATTCGCGATTCCCCCCCTTTCCATATTATTACATAACAAAAGGCCACGGAGTGGGATTGACTCCGTGGCCCTCTAGGGAAGGGATGATAAAAAATTTGAGAAATGGGAAGCAAGAAGGGTGGGATATTCCTTCTTGTCTAGGGAATCAATAAGAACACCAGCCTGGGGGATTAACCAAGCAGTTCTTATCGACATCCTTATAATAGCAAAGTTTTATGAAAAGAATATGTAACTTGAGTTACAAAAAAAGAAAAAATGTATTTTTTTTACGAGATTTATGATATTGAAAATCTTTATCGATTATATTATAATGGATTTGTAAGATTCATTTGTTGAAGATAAGGAGGATATCCATGAAGGATTATTTGCAAATCATGCAGGTTATTGGCCGGGAGATTATTGATTCCCGGGGCAATCCTACGGTGGAGGCTGAAGTGGTACTGGCGGATGGTTCCCGGGGAAGGGCGGCAGCTCCTAGCGGGGCATCCACCGGCGAGTTCGAGGCTTTGGAACTGCGGGATGGCGATAAAGATAAATTTGGCGGCAAGGGCGTTTCCAAGGCCGTGACCAACATCAACGAGAAGATTGCGCCTGCACTTAGCGGTGTGGATGCAGCGGATGGCTATGCTGTGGATGGTATTATGCTGGAGCTGGACGGTACAGAGGATAAATCCAATCTGGGTGCCAATGCCATTCTGGCCGTGTCTCTGGCAGCCGCCAAAGCGGCAGCTGCGGCGCAGGACATTTCCCTCTATCGCTACTTTGGCGGTCTGAATGGCAATCAGCTGCCGGTGCCGATGATGAACATCTTAAATGGCGGCGCACATGCCACCAATTCTGTGGACACGCAGGAGTTTATGATTATGCCGGCGGGCGCTCCCACTTTCCGCGAAGCTCTGCGCTGGTCCACAGAGGTATTCCATGCGCTGCAGAAACTCTTGAAGAAGGAAGGCAATACCACGTCTGTTGGGGATGAAGGCGGCTTTGCACCGGATTTGAAATCCGATGAAGATGCCATTGAACACATCCTGCAGGCCATTCGGGATGCCGGTTATGAGCCGGGCAAGGATTTTGTGCTGGCTATGGATGCGGCATCTTCCGAGTGGAAGAGTGAGAAGGGCAAGGGCCATTACAAGCAGCCGAAGTCCGGCCGGGAGTATACTTCTGATGAACTGATTGCCCATTGGAAGTCCTTGATTGAAAAATATCCCATCTACTCCATTGAAGATGGTCTGGATGAAGAAGACTGGGAAGGCTGGCAGAAGATGACCAAAGAGCTTGGGGACAAGGTTCAGCTGGTCGGTGATGACCTCTTTGTCACCAATACGAAGCGCCTGAAAAAAGGCATCGACATGGGCTGCGGCAATTCCATTCTCATTAAGCTCAATCAGATTGGCACGTTGTCGGAAACCTTGGAAGCCATCAAGATGGCCCATAAGGCCGGTTACACCGCTGTGGTTTCCCATCGTTCCGGCGAGACGGAGGACACCACCATTGCCGACTTGGCAGTGGCCCTCAATACCTGTCAGATTAAGACTGGTGCTCCTTCTCGTTCCGAGCGCGTAGCGAAATACAATCAGCTGCTGCGCATTGAGGAAGAACTGGGCAAGAGTGCCGTTTATCCGGGCAAGGCAGCCTTTAACCATACGAAATAAGACGATTCTTTTCTGAATAAAATCACCTTATATCCGAAGTGTTTTCAGCTATTTCTAATCAATTTGTGGTAGAATAAAGCAAATGCTTATGGATATGAGGTGATTTTTTTGTGGAAGAATAGCAAATGGCATAAAAAATTGACGGCTCTTATCGTGATGGGGGCCTTGGGAATAAGTGTGGCGGCGCCGCTGCCCAAAGCGGAGGCGGTGGATGCCTGGGGGGCAGCAGCGCAGGCCTTGGGCGTTTATGCGGCCTATAAGTCCAGTCTGGCTGGCATTCTGGCGCTGGGCAATGATGTCAATGCCCAGGTGCAGAGCCGGATTCAGGATGTGCAGAAGAACGGCCTTGATGGCAACGACAACGATGTGCAGGTGGTGAATTCCGTCATGGCACAGCTGCTGGCGAATGGGAACTATGTGCTCAAGGTCAATTCCCTGCCCTTTGTCTGGGCCGTGAACGACAGCAAGGATTTCAATGCCGCCTGCTATCCTACCAACTACATCAGCATCAACCGGGCCTTGGTGCGGGGGCTTAATATGGAGCCGGATGAGCTGGCATCGGTATTCGCCCATGAAATGACGCATGGCCTCGAACAGCACAGTGCCAAGAATTATGCCCAGGCGGTGGCGCAGTACATGGGCATGAGCATGATTAATATGGATACCAACTCCATGGACTGGAACAAGCTCAACGGTTTGGTGAACTATTCCATTGCCAAGAATATCACGTTGCCCACAGAGTACGAGGCCGACGAGGGGGGCTTTTACCTGATGGCCAGTGCCGGTTTCAATCCCGGCGGCGGGGCAGCGGCCATGGCCCGCATGGCCTACTACCTGACCTATGAAACGCAGAATTTCCTGGAATATCAGGACCCGGACACCAAGCGGCAGGAGCGGGAAAGCTACAGCGACCATCCCGAGACGAAACTGCGGGAAGACAAGCTGGCGCAGATGATGTCCGATTATGGCTGCGCGCATGTGACGGTAAAGGATAGGAAGTATATCTATGTGGATGGGGAAAAGCTGCTTTCAGCAGAGTCCACCTCCGAGAATTACGACAATACAGCGGAAACGGCTTATCTCATAGCCGGTGCGCTGGCCAAGGCCTTCCATGATTACGACAGCATCACGGGCTGGAATTTTCGTCAGGATGGGCAGGGAAATCTGACCTGCCTTTCGAGTGACAGGGTGAATGCGCTGCTGCAGCAATTTCTAGTAAAGGCGCAGGCCGGGGCAAAACTCCAGTCACTGGTGGAAAAAGCCTATGCCGGGGAAGCGGCCAGCGGCGCCCGCAACAAGATGCTGGCAGAAGAAAGCAAGCGGAGCCAGAAGCTTGCCGAACGGCGGGAAGAAGTATTGAATGCTGACGGCAAGGCGGTCAAGAAGCTGCGGGAGAATGCGGACGCCTACAGTGATTACGGTCAGGGCGACAAGGCGCTGGCGCAGATGCAGCGGGTCTTTGCCAGCCGCAATATGGACAATCTGGCGGAAAGTCAGGCCATCAACGCCCGGGCCAAGGCGGTAAGCGGTGACTTTGCCGGAGCGCTCAGCGAAGCGGATAAGGCGGTAGCTGCGGACAATAAGAACATCTACACGTATTTGAACCGGGCCGACATCTATCATATGCTGGGCGAGCTGGACAAGGCGCTGGCAGATATCGCCCAAGCGAAGGAAATTGACAAAAAGAACGCAGTTTCCTATTATTTGGCGGCGGTCATTGAAGATGAACAGGGCAACACGGAGCAGGCCAAGGCTGATTTTGCCGAGCTTTACCGTCTGCAGCCCAAGGCTGTGAGCCGTATTCCGGACGAATACCTGCAGGCCATTTCGCAGAAGGAATACGAGAAGCGCCAGAAGGATAAGGCGGAAGCGCGGAAAAAATATGCCGAAGAATGGAAAAAGGCGCATAAAGATAATAAATAGGAAGAGAAAGGACAATAGTGAAGGGCGCTGTTGTCCTTTCTTTTATGGTTTATAAGCTGGCCTTAATTGACTTATGTACCTGTCTTTGTTAATATTGTAAGGTAGGTTTATTTTTAATGTTAGGAGTGATTTTGTTTGCTGGGATTTCTCAAAAGATTCTTAGGCGACAATAACGATAAAGAGATTGCCCGTTATCGCGAGGTTGTCGAAAAAATCAATGCCCTGGAGCCACAGATGGCAAATCTGACGGACGACAAGCTGACGGGTTATACAGGAAAATTCAAGGAGCGTCTGGCAAATGGCGAGACTTTGGATGACTTGCTGCCGGAGGCTTTTGCGGTAGTCCGCGAAGCATCCCGCCGTACGCTGGGTATGCGCCACTTTGATGTACAGATGATTGGCGGCATGTGCCTGCATGAAGGCCGTATCGCAGAAATGCGTACTGGTGAAGGTAAGACACTGGTAGCAACGCTGCCGGTATACCTCAATGCTCTGACGGGCAAGGGCGTCCATGTTATTACGGTAAATGACTATCTGGCCCGCCGCGACAGCGAGGAAATGGGTAAGCTCTACCGCTTCCTGGGCCTCACTGTTGGCCTCGTGGTGCACGATATGGACTTCCCGGAACGCAAGTATGCGTATAGCTGTGATGTGACCTTCGGTACCAACAATGAATTCGGTTTTGACTATCTGCGCGACAACATGGTTATCCATCAGGACCAGATGGTACAGCGTGAGCTCAACTATGCCATCGTCGATGAAGTGGACTCCATCCTCATCGATGAAGCGCGTACGCCGCTGATTATTTCCGGTCCCGGTGCCAAGTCTACGGATATGTATGCCACCATGGCCCGGGCAGTAGCCACCCTCAAAGAGGGCGAGGACTACACCGTTGATGAAAAGCAGAAGACGGTAGCGCCGGCCGATAATGCCATTCCCAAGATTGAAAAAATGCTGGGCATTACGAATCTGTATGCCCCGGAAAATATCGAACAGTCTCACTGCTTTACGGCAGCGCTCAGAGCCAAGGCGCTCATGAAGCGTGACCGCGATTATGTGGTGCGCAATGATGAAGTCATCATTGTCGATGAATTCACGGGCCGTCTCATGGAAGGCCGCCGTTATTCCGATGGCCTGCATCAGGCTATCGAAGCCAAGGAGGGCGTAAAGATTCAGCGCGAATCCCAGACGCTCGCGACGATTACCTTCCAGAACTACTTCCGTATGTATAACAAGCTCTCCGGTATGACCGGTACGGCTAAGACGGAAGAAGACGAGTTCTTGAAGATTTACAATCTGCCCGTTATCGTGGTGCCCACCAACAAGCCGGTGCAGCGTATTGACTATCCGGATGTTATCTACAAGAATAAGGCGGCCAAGTACCGCGCGGTAGGCAAATTCGTCAAGGAACTGCACGAAAAGGGACAGCCGGTGCTTATCGGTACGACTTCCATCACGCAGTCGGAAGAACTCAGCAATGTGCTCAAGAAAAACGGCATTCCGCATAGTGTGCTGAACGCCAAGTTCCATGAAAAGGAAGCCGAAATCATCGCCGATGCCGGTCAGCGCGGTGCGGTTACCATTGCCACCAACATGGCTGGCCGTGGTACGGATATCAAACTCGGCGAAGGTGTGCCGGAGCTCGGTGGCCTGTACATCGTAGGTACGGAGCGCCATGAATCCCGCCGTATCGACAATCAGCTGCGCGGTCGTTCCGGTCGTCAGGGCGACCCGGGTGCCTCCCGTTTCTTCCTGTCCCTGGAGGATGACCTGCTGCGTCTGTTTGCCTCCGATAGAATTGCCGGCATGATGGACAAGCTGGGCATGGAAGAAGATGAGCCGATTGAACATAAGCTCATCACCAACTCCATCGAACATGCACAGAAGAAGGTCGAAGCCCGCAACTTCGATATTCGTAAGCACGTGCTCGAATACGATGATGTCATGAATCAGCAGCGTGAAGTCATGTACGGTGAGCGTCGCAAGATTCTGCTTGGCGAAAACCTGCGTGAAAACATCATGGGCATGGTCAACCACATCATCAAAGATGAGATGAATCAGTATGCCAACGAACAGCTCTATCCGGAAGAATGGCAGCTTGACGGCCTGATTGAGGATGCCGAGAAGATTTACGCGCCGGCAGGGGCCTTGAAGAAGGAAGAACTGGTTGAACTTTCCCGCGATGAATTGAAGGAAAAACTCGAACAGACGGCTGCTGACGGCTATCATCAGCGTGAACTCTTGTTCGGTGAAGAAAATATGCGCGAGCTCGAAAAGGTTGTTATGCTCCGCGTTGTCGACAGCAAGTGGATGGAACACTTGGACCACATGGATATGCTGCGTGACGGCATCAACCTGCGGGCTTATGGCCAGCGTAATCCGCTCGTGGAATACAAGATTGAAGCGCTCGATATGTTCGAGGAAATGGAATCGGCCATCATGGACCAGATTGCTTCCCTGATGTATCATGTGAGCATTGTAACGCCGCAGCAGCAGGAAGCCGAAGCAGCAGGTGAGCCGGTCGAAGCCAGCGTCACCCAGAAGCAGAAGATGGAAGAAACCATTAAGGCACAGCGCTCCCAGCTGTCTGACCACCTGAGCAGCGCTCAGGCTAGCCACGGTGATGAAGTCAGCACGGCAACGGCACACAAGGCACAGGCTGCAGAAAAAGTCGGCCGCAATGACCCCTGTCCCTGCGGCAGCGGCAAGAAATATAAAAATTGCTGTGGGCGGCGTTGAGCTGATTAGCAGTCTGTATATGATGTCTGGTATGATGGTTTAAGTATTCATAATGAAGGAATGGTAAAGCCGCGGGAGTCCGGTGGACTCCCCGGACAAGCCGTTACTTGGACTGCCAAATGAGGTGTGAAAGGAAAAAATGTTAGAAGATTTGAAACCCCGCTTAGGCGAACTCAAGGAAAAACTTGACCATATGGGCGAGTCTTTGGAAATTCCCCGTAAGGAAGAAAAAATCGCTGAGCTCGAATATAAGATGGGCGAACCCACGTTTTGGGATGATGCGGAAGCTGCCCAGAAAATCAATCAGGAACTGGCGGACTTAAAATCCAGCGTGGATAAGTATAAGTCCCTGGTATCCAAGCACGAAGATGCGGAAACCCTGCTGGAAATGGGCCTCGAAGAAGATGACCCCAGCATGGAAGATGATGTCAAGTCCGAACTCGATGAAGTGGCCGAAGGCCTTGAAGCCCTGCAGCTTGAAGTGCTGCTCTCCGGCCCCTATGATGGTAACAATGCCATCCTGACCCTGCATGCTGGTGCGGGCGGAACGGAAGCTCAGGACTGGACGCAGATGCTGCTGCGTATGTACGGCCGTTGGGCTGAACGCCACGGCTTCACCGTGGAAACCGCTGATTTGTTGCCCGGTGATGAAGCGGGCGTAAAATCCGCTACGCTCTTTATCAAGGGCCATAACGCCTATGGCTTCCTGAAATCGGAGAAGGGTGTACACCGTCTCGTGCGTATTTCGCCGTTTGATGCCAATGCCCGCCGTCACACTTCATTCTCGGCCTGCGATATCATGCCGGAAATTGACGATGCGGTGGAAGTGGACATCAACATGGCCGATGTGCGCGTGGATACCTACCGCGCATCCGGTGCCGGCGGTCAGCATATCAACAAGACGTCTTCGGCTGTGCGTATGACCCATGAGCCGACGGGCATCGTGGTGCAGTGCCAGAACGAACGTTCTCAGCTGCAGAACCGCGAGCAGTGCCTCAAAATGCTCCGCGCCAAGCTCTTTGAACTCGAAATGGAAAAGAAGGAAGCAGAGCTGGCTAAGCTCGAAGGCGACCAGCAGAACATCGAATGGGGCAGTCAGATTCGTTCCTATGTGTTCCAGCCCTATACGATGGTCAAAGACCACCGTACGAGCCAGGAAACCGGCAATGTGCAGGCGGTTATGGACGGGGATATCGACCCCTTCATCCGGGCATTCCTCGCCGCCAAGGCCAATCATGAAATTTAAGTAATGAGCCTTCCCCAGTGGGGGAAGGCTTGTATCATTCAAGGGGGGCACTGATTTTGCGAAAGGGCTTGACTATTGCAGGTGCTTTATTCATAATAATAATCGTGTTTAGTGAGACATTGCTTCCCTGGCTGGCGCGGGAAACCCTGCAGACCCGCATGAATCAGCGGATGGTAACCAGTGATGCCCAGGTGTCGGTGGACAGCCGTCCGGGAATCTTGCTGGCCTTGGGTGAGATTCAGCATCTTCATGCTGTGGCTCATCAGGCCAAGGTGGGGCAGGTCTACTTCCGGGAACTCAGCCTTTCCGGGGAAAACGTGCGCCTGAACATAGGGGATTTGCTCAAGGCGGGAAAAGTAGCCTTGAAATCCGCAGACAAACTGGAATTAAAGGGTGTCGTGGATGAGGAAAACCTTGAGGAAGTCCTGACCCGCAAGCTGGACAAGGTGGAAAATGTGCAGGTCAGCATCTCGCCAACAGGCGTGCTGGCCACAGCCAATACCAAACTCTTTGGGCGGCTCGTGGATATTGAATTAGAGGGAAATGTAATTGAAGAAAGCGGCTCGCTCTATTTTCAGATGACGCATCTGGCCTTTAAGAACAGCCGATTGGGCACAGCCAAGTTAGGCGAGATGTTCGGCAATATTCAGCTGGCTCCGCCGGGGCGGTTGCCTATGGGGATGCAAATCAGCGATGTGCAGCAGACAAATGGTGCCATCGTGATTACGGCTAAACGTGAGAATGTGGAATAAGGTGGAAAGAGGATAATGAAGGATTTCAAATACAACCGGGGCTTGGTGCTGATTATAATGGTTGGCTTAATCGCTTCTCTTATGATTAGTTTTGCCCGACATGGCGTGGAGGAAAACAACCGCCAGATAGATTTGGCAACCAATTATGAGGATTTGCTGGAACTGGCCGACAGGGAAGGCCTGCCAGCAGAGGAAGTGATGGCTAAGGCCAAGGAAGCCGGCATCACCTCTTTGGCAGTTTACGATACCACCTTTAAGAAACTCAATGCCAACGGCAAGGCTACGGCCATTGCCGGCAGTGAGCTTTTGGGGAGTTACCATAGCGGCACGCTGACAGATCCCTTGTGGCGTCAGCTGGTGGCCGAGGGGAAGATTCAGGGCAACGAAGTCTACATCGTAGGCCATGATGCCCGCACCTGGCAGGAACTTAAAGAAGATGTGCCCCGCCGCTTAGGCAAGGACAGAGTGCAGCTGCTGAAAGTCGGGGACGAAGAAGTCATGGCCGCCAAGGCCCATTTCGAGTCCTTCGTGAAGATGGATATCGGCATGCCGACGGACGAAATGGAAGCGGTGAACAAGGCTGGTTTCCACGTTATCGCCCGCCCCAGCAACTTCAACAAGTGCACGGAAGATGATGTGAAGGCTGTGTTCAAGCGGCTGGACGGCATGGATATCTCCGAAGTGGTATTCTCCGGTTCTCAGGTGCTCGGTGCCAATAAGTCCCTGCAGACCACCATTGATGAAATGAAGGCCCGCAATCTCAACATGGGTCTTATTGAAGGTGTGACCCAGCTGCAGTTCTACAAGCAGGACGGCATGGAGGAAATCGCCAAGGGCATTGGTTACGACAAGATTGTCCGCCTCTACGCCATTCCCAAGGACGAGCAGCCCAAGCTGAAAATTTCCACCGCAGTGGAACGCTGGGCTAACACCGACGAAGAACGCAATATCCGCATCGACCTCTTGCGGATTTACGATAAGCCCTCGCCGAATATGAGCCTGATGGAAACCAATATGCAGTATTTCAAGGATACGCATGATATTCTGGTGGCTCATGGCTATACGGTGGGGCCTGCCGGTACCTTTGCTTCCTTCTATCCCAGCAAGTACCTCCGGGCGCTGGTGATGGCCGGCGTAGCAGCGGCAGCTGTGCTCTATTTGAGCCTCGTTATTCCGGCACTCAATACTGCAGTGAAAAAGCAGTGGCTTCTGTTCGTTATCTTTGCCCTCTGTGCAATGGTGCCGATTCTGATGGGCACTGGCGCCAAAATTCGTGTGCTGGCAGCTTTGGCCAGCGCGAACCTGTTCCCGGCACTGGCGGTTATCTTCCAGCTGGACCGAATCCGTCATCTGCGGGATAAAATCACGCTGGGCTTTGGCAAGATGCTCATCACGGGCATTATCGCTCTGCTGGTAACGGGCACACTGTCCTATATCGGTGCGGCTTACCTGTCTGCATCGCTGGCGGATACGGAATATCTGCTCGAATTCCAGATTTTCCGTGGCATCAAGCTGACCTTTGTCCTGCCGCTGATTCTGGTGGGCATTGCCTTCCTGCAGCGCTTTGATATCTTTGACGGCCGTATGGACGATACAGACGGCGTTCTGAATCAGCTCAAAAAAATCATGGATATGCCTGTGAAGGTCAAGACGTTGTTTGTGCTGTTCCTGGTACTCGTTGCCGGGGTGGTCTTTGTGGCCCGCAGCGGTCATACCTCCGGTATGCCGGTATCGGCAGCCGAACTCAAGTTCCGCGCCTTTTTGGAACAGGCCCTTTATGCCCGCCCCCGTACCAAGGAACTGATGATTGGCCATCCGGCCTTCCTCATGGCGGTTATGGCTTTCTGGCGCAAGTGGCCCACCATGATTTTCTTCGGCCTGGTGCTCATTGCCACCATCGGCCAGGGCTCTATGGTAGAAACCTTCGCCCATATGCGGACGCCTGTATTCATGTCCTTTATGCGGGGCATTGGCGGCATTGTCTTAGGTGCCGGTATCGGCGCCATCGCCATGATGTTGGTACAGCTGTGGCAGACTGTTATTTCACGAGCAAAGGAGCGTAAGTCAGCGTAATGAGCAGAATCGTCGTGTCTGGTTACTACGGCTCGAAAAATGCCGGGGATGAGGCAATGCTTTCCGCAATGCTGGAAGTCCTCAGTGACCTGGACCCAAAACTTCATATTACGGTGATTTCTGCCGACCCCGAGGATACCCGCAAGCGTCATGGAGTGGATGCCATCTCCTGGCTGGGTTTTCCCGCCATTATCAAGGAACTGCGGCAGGCGGATCTCCTGATTAGCGGTGGCGGCAGTCTCCTGCAAAACGTCACCAGCCGCCGCAGCCTCTATTACTATATGTTCATCATCATGCTCGCGCATTTTCTGGGCACCAAGGTCATGCTTTATGCGCAGGGCATCGGCCCGATTATCGGCCGTGTGGCGGAAATGGCCATGCGCTTTTTGGGCAATCATGTGGACTTAATCACCGTCCGGGATGAAGGTTCTCTGAAGGAACTGGCCCGGTTGGGGATTCATAAAACCATTATTGAATGTACCGCTGACCCGGTGCTGGCCATCCATCCTGTAGGCAAGGAAGCCGGCCGGGCTATCTTCAAGGCCTACCATGCGGATGGAGCCAAGCCTGTATTGGGCATTTCCGTGCGGGAATGGCAGGGCTGGCGCCATTATAAGGAAGTGCTGGCGGAAGTTTCCGATATGGTGGTGCGGGAATTGGGTGCAAGGGTGGTATTCATCCCCATGCAGTTCCCGGATGATGTGAAGGCGGCTCAGGCTATCGCCTCTCTTACCAAAGAGGAGTGCACGGTGCTCAAAGACGAGTATACCACCAGCGAGTTCCTGTCCTTGGTAGGGAATATGGATTTGATGCTGGGGATTCGCCTGCATGCCTTGATTTTTGCCGGCGTTATGGGGGTTCCCATGCTGGGCATCTCCTATGACCCCAAGATTGACCGCTTCCTGGCCTCCATTGGGGAAGAGCCTGTGGGCAACCTCAAGGATGTTACCGCCGAAGAACTGATGATGGAAATCCGCCGCAAGTGGAATGATAAACAGACTTTCCGGCAGAAAAATGGCGAGCTTCTCGCCCAGCTGCGGGATATGGCCGCTCATAATGCAGAGCTGGCAGTGAACTTAGCACATAAATGATAATAGCCTTCCCGGAGGGGAAGGCTTTTTTATAAGGGGGATTTTTATGCCCAAAAAGAATAAATACATGAGCTACGAGCACCTGCGGGATTTGCGGCAGAATCATGCCGCCTGGCGGCTGTTGCGGGCTGATTATGCGCCTTTGGCGGCGGCGTTTTTCTATCAGGTGTTTATTGGCCCTAAGCGCCGCGGCATTGAAGCGCAGGAGTTGTTGGAAGCACTGGATATGTTCCTCTACGACTGCACCCGGCAGGAGGGAGAATTTGCCCGCTCGCCCAAGGATTATCTGGAGATGTGGGCGGACAGCAGTTATGGCTGGTTCAGAAAATACGAATACCATGGGGACTGGTACTACGATTTGACAGCACCGGCCCAGAAGGCGGTGGAGTGGCTGCTGAGCCTCCACAAGCAGGACTTTATCGGCACAGAGTCCCGCCTGCGTACGGTGTTCAACCTCCTGCACGAAATCGCCCAGGAAACGGATACCAATGCCGAGCACCGGCTGGCGTATCTCACGAGTCAGCAGGAAAAAATTGCCGCTGAAATCAAAGCCATCGAGGAAACCGGCGAGGTGAAGCCTCAGCTGGATGATGTGCAGGTCAAGGAGCGCTTTTTGCAGGCCGAGGCCACGGCCACAGCTATTCTGGCAGACTTCCGCGAAGTGGAGGAAAACTTCCGGGAATTGACGCGTCAGGTGCAGGCTGATGTGGTGAAGTGGACGCGCGGCAAGGGCGAACTCTTGGAAAAGATTTTCAGCGAAAGCGACATCATCCGCAAGTCGGAACAGGGCCGCAGTTTTATGGCCTTTTGGCGTTTTTTGATGCTGTCCCAGCAGCAGGATGATTTGCGCGAGACGCTGCAGCAGGTGGAAAGCGCCGAAGCAGTCCAGGGAATTGTTCAGGAGCACAGTCTGCGGGATATTCACCGGGAATGGGTGCAGGCCGCAGCCGCCGTCCAAAAGACGTTGGGGCAGCTTTCTGCCCAGCTTCGCCGCTATGTGGACGAGGATTATCTGCGGGAGGAGCGCAGCATCTATCAGCTCATTCAGAGCATCGAAAGCAAGGCTGTAGACAGGCGGGGAGCGGGGACTTCTGGCCTGGTCATGGAAATGGATACCCTGCCCAAAGTTCAGCTGCCCATGGAGCGGCGGCTTTATGCACCGCCGAAGAAGACCAGGCTCGAAAGTCCGGAACTTACCGAGGGGGATGGCAGCAGTGGCAGCATTGCCGCCATCTTCGAGCAGGTCGTGGTGGACAAGGAAAAACTAAAGGCCAATGTGGCAGATTTACTGGCCGAGCGGGATGAGGTGACGCTAGCTGAGGTTCTGGCGGTTCATCCGCTGGAACTGGGACTGTCGGAACTTTTGGGCTATCTGGTGCTGGCCAGCCGCGATGCGGCAGGCTTTACTGAGGACAGGCTGGAACGTCTGGTCTTTGAGCGGGATGGCCGCAAATTACTGGCGGTCTGCGAGCAGATTACCTTTCGGAAAGGAGCAGGGGCATTTTGAGTACAGTAGAAGAAATGACGGAACGCAATGAAGAGAATTTTTCCCGGGCTGCGATAACCCTTTTGAAGGGGATTGTGAGCCGTGGCAGGGACGAAGTCCTGTGGCAGTTTATCGTAAATGACAGGAGTGCGCTCAGTGATTATTTCCGGCGCATTGGCCTGATTCTGATTATAGATGAAGTGGATGAGTATGCTTACCTCAAGCAGGAGGACGCGGCAGGTCTGCCCCGGCTGGTACAGCGCTATCAGTTGAGTTACCCCGTGTCCATGCTGCTGGTGCAGCTTAGAAAGGCTTTGGGTGAACAGGATACCGCCAGCGGCGATACCCGTCTGGTCATATCTTTTGCCGATATCATGCGGCGCATGGAACCCTTCCTGCCTGTGCCCGGTAACGAAATGAAATTCCGTCAGTCTTTGGAACACACCATTGGACAGGTGGTGCAGCTGGGCTTTTTGCAGAAGCTCAAGGGCTCGGAGGATGAGTACGAGGTACGCCCTGTGCTGCGCAGTTTCGTGGATGCCCAGTGGCTCAGCGATTTCAATGAGAAGCTGGCGGAATACGAAGCCCATGGACAGATGCTTCATCAGGGCACAGCCGAAGATAAGAGCGATGAAAATGAGGGAGAGGAGGGGCTGTTAGGTGAATTTGTTCGCAACGAATGAGGAAAATGAAAACATCCCCTTGGGCTTCCGTTTGGAACGTCTGGAAGTTTATAATTGGGGCACTTTTGACAGCCGGATTTGGTCGTTGGAGCTAAACGGGGAAATGTCTCTTTTGACCGGTGATGTGGGCTCGGGCAAGTCCACCCTGGTGGATGCCCTGCTGACCCTGCTCGTGCCCCCGCGGAAAGTCACCTACAACAAGGCGGCCGATGCCAGTGCCAAGGAGCGCAGTCTGACTTCCTATGTGCGGGGCTATTATGGTCAAAAGCGCACGGATAACGGCGGCGGCCGTCC
Organism: Selenomonas sp. FC4001; assembly: GCF_000701565.1. Lineage (NCBI taxonomy): Bacteria > Bacillati > Bacillota > Negativicutes > Selenomonadales > Selenomonadaceae > Selenomonas > Selenomonas sp. FC4001. The sequence goes on from NZ_JNJF01000006.1 coordinate 130,611, forward strand.
CGAAGCCCTGCGCGATAAGAATAAATACAGCGTGATTCTGGGCGTCTTTGCGGATAAGAACTTTGGCCGCACGGTGACTTTGGCACAGGTGTTCTGGTTCCCAGAGGAAACGGCCAGCTATCCCAAGCGCTTCTATGTGCTCGCGCAGAAGACCCTTTCCATCAAGGACAGGTTCTCCCAGATTGGCGGGGATATGCGGGCCTTCCGCAAGGCCTTGGAAAAGGATGCCTTCATCAAGACCTTTGACGATTATCCGCAGTATGGCCACGAGTTCCGCAAGATTTTCGGCATCCGTCAGGTACAGGCCATGGATTTGTTCCAACAGACCGTGTCCATGAAGAAGGTGGACAGCCTCACGAGCTTCGTGCGCCAGAATATGCTCGAAGTGCCGGAGACGGAGCAGGAAGTGGAACTGATGCTGCGGCAGTACCATGATTTGGAAGCTGCACATCAGGCTGTGCAGAAGGCCAAGAAACAGCAGAAGATGCTCCAGCCCATCGAAGTGCTCGGGGAAAGCTATGCCCGGGACAACCGTCAGCAGGACGAGTTTCAGGCCATGCAGAAGGTGCTCGAAAGCTGGTATGCTCAGCAGGACTACAAGGCCAGAGAAGAGCAGTTAGCAGCTATGGAGCCGCAGCTCAGGCGCCTGGAAGAGAAAATTACGCAGCAGGGCAAGAGCCTGCAGGAAAAGCAGGGAGAGCTAACGGTACTGCAGGGCAATATCGCCCGCAACGGCGGTGCGCAGCTCGACGAAGTGCGCCATCAGCTCGACAAGATTACGGAGCGCAAGGCGCAGTGCGAAGCCAGCCGGGAAAAATTCCAGCAGGAGCTTTCCGCATTGGAAATGACTTTGCCCGTGGACGAGGAAGATTTTGCCCTGCTGCAGGAAAAGCTGGCCAGCCGCAAGGCAGAGTGTGAGGCACAGCAGGAAGAATTGACGGCGGAAGCCAGCACCATGAAGGCCAACCGCCAGGAAGCGGAGCAGGAGGAGCGCCGCATTCAGGCAGAAATCGATTCGCTGGCCAGACGCAAGTCTAATATTCCCCAGAAATTCATCGCTGTGCGCGAGGAAATCTGCAAGGCCCTGAATCTTGCCGAAAGCGAAATGCCCTTTGCCGGGGAACTTATTGCCGTGAAAGAGGAGGAGGCTGAATGGGAAGGCGCCATTGAGCGTCTGCTGCGCAGTTTCGGCATATCCCTGCTGGTGCCAGAGGTTCACTATGGGGAAGTGGCTGACTGGATGGAACGCCATGACCTCAAGATGCGCATGGTTTACTTCCGTGTGCCGGCCTACCCTGAACAGGTCAATGCCAATGTGCACGAGGACGCCGTGTGTCAGAAACTCCATATCAAGGAGGACAGTCCGCTGGCTCCCTGGCTCGAAGTGGAACTTCTGACCCGCTTCAACCATATCTGCTGTGAGACCATCAAGGAATTCCGGCAGGCAAAATTTGCCCTGACCAAAGCTGGTCAGGTCAAGACTGGCGGTAAGCGCCACGAAAAGGACGACCGCCACGATATCCACGACCAGCGCTATTATGTATTGGGCTTTTCCAATCTCAAAAAGATTCAGGCCCTGCAGATGGAAATGGAAGACCGGCGAGAGGAGCAGAAGTTCTTCTTGCAGAAGGAAAATCAGGCGAAACGGGCCGTGAAAAAACTCCGGGAGCAGAGCGAGGCCATCGTCCGGGCCGGAGTGGTAACCTCCTTTGCGGAAATTCATATAGAGCCGCTGCTGGAGCGTATGGCACAACTCAAGGCCCAGGTGGAAAAACTGCGGGCGGAAAATGATGTACTCAAACAACTGCAGGCCGAAGAACAGCGTCTTAAAGGAGAAATCGGCGCAGGTTATGCGGCGCTGGATGACTATAAGAATCAGCGCAGCCAGCTGGCTGAACGCATTCGCCTGCACAAGGCGGAAATGGTCATAGATGAGGAACTCTTTGCCGGGGCAGAAAGTGATGACCGAGAGAAGGGCTATCCTCTGTTGCAGCATTACGCTGCCCTGGCCTTGGAGAAATTGGGCAGTCCGCAGTTCGATATGCAGAAGCGCAGCCTGCAGCAGAAGGAGTATAACCAGTGGCTGAACACCCGCACCCATCAGCTGGGGGAAAAACTGCAAAAGACCAGCGAAGAACTGGTCAAGGCCATGACGGAGTTCCGGCAGGAATATCCAGAGTCGGCCAGCGAACTGCTGGCTGCTCCGGAGGGCTATCAGGATTATACGGCCCTGCTGCACCGTCTGCAGGAAGATGACTTGCCGAAATTTGAAAGCCGGTTCAGCCATCTGCTGCGGGAAAACACCATCAATCAGATTGCCCTGTTCCAGACTCATCTGGAGGAGGCCTGCCATGAGATTCACGACAGGATTGCGCTGATTAATGACTCGCTGGCGGAAATCGACTACAATGAGGGACGCTACATTCAGATTGAATGCAATCCTGCCGTCAGCGATACCATTCAGCAGTTCCGCCGTGATTTGCGGGCCTGCACCGATGATGCCCTGACAGGGAATATGGACAACAGCTACAGCGAGGAAAAATTTCAGCAGGTTGCCAGAATTTTGGAACGGCTGCAGGGCCGTCCTGGCATGACGGATGTGGATGCCCGCTGGCGCAGTGAGGTTATCGACGTGCGCAACTGGTTTGTCTTTGCGGCTTCGGAATTGTGGCGCAATCCTGCTCCGGATATGGACAAGGAATACGAGCACTACACCGACTCCGGCGGCAAGTCCGGCGGACAGAAGGAAAAGCTGGCCTATACGATACTGGCCGCCAGCATTGTCTATAACTTCGGCCTGCGGGGCAGACGCGCCGGTGAGCAGTCCTTCCGCTTCGTGGTCATTGACGAAGCCTTCCTCAAGAGCTCGGATGAAAGTGCCCGCTTCGGCTTGGAACTGTTCAAGAAACTCGATTTGCAGCTGCTGGTGGTGACGCCGCTCCTAAAAATCGCCACGATTGAGCCCTTCGTCAGCCATGTAGGGTTCGTGTATCAGAGAGATGAGGAGCATAAGTCCTACTTGCGGAATCTTACGATTGAAGAACTGCAGGCAGAGAGAAGTGCATACCAACAGCAGCAATGATTACTGTGGTTCTGGTTCACATGCACTGCTGGCGCGGGTACTTACTTTTTGAACTCCGCCCTAAATGACTCCCTCGTGAATGCCGTTGACTTAGGAGGGAGGCGCCGGTCACCACGGCGCGGCTTTCAACGATTTGTTTAGCTTTTTTCGCTTAGGCGCCAGCCTACGGCAACGGACTGCGGTCAAAAAGCAAGCACCCGCGCCAAGGCAAGAGATTAGCTCTAACGAGTGCAGTTAGAAAAGCTGCTTGCGGACGGGAACGTGTTTTGTGGAACGCAGCGACTGCCGTCAGGCTGGTTGGTGAGGAATATAAACAATACATAACGATGTTAATGCGCCGTGGTAACCGGCGCGGGTGGCAACGAGGTAGGCATTTATCCTGCCAGACATTTAGCGAAGTCCACAAAACACGTCCCCGTCCGCAGTACGTACTGGCTGTTGGTGGATTTCTCAGATTGACATGTCAAATTTTGACATGTCAATTTTTTTTATGGATGATTTCGGCCTACATACTCGTATGATGAATACGAAAAATATACATAACTAAATTAGTAAGGTTTACATAATATATGCAATAAAAATAGTGCAATAGTGATAAAACATCTATTAACAGTAGAATAATAGATAAATTTGTCCTAATTAATACGAAAATAATCATCAATTTGTCGATTGTGAATAAACTTTTCTAGTGCAAAAGGCTCCAAATTCATGTTATGATTCCAAAGTGATTTTCACAGAATCACAAAGATGTAAACAGAACCGAGCGGCCGAGGGATACGGCCAACGTAGAAAGGCGTGTGAGGAAATGAGATTAAAAGACATTCGTATTGGAGTTAAAATCTTGGTGTTGGTGGTAATAGGTATTATCGGCATGGCGATTCTGAGTTTTTCAGGCTATAGTGCCATGAGTAAGGCCGGGGATGACCTGGATAATATGTACCACCGCAAATTGAAGGCAACCCGCCTGTTGGGAAATGAAATCAACTATACCCGCAAAGTTCAGCTGGGGGTTACCAAGCATATCATTGATCCTAAGGATGAGCAGATTGTTGCCTATGTGAAAGAATCTTTGGAAAGCTATGAAAAGACCTGGCCACAGTACCGGGAACTGGCTATGCGGGCGGATAATGTTGCCCCGCATATTCCCGAAGTGGAGAAACAATGGGCTGAATATCGTCAAGGAATTATGGAAGTAAAGCGGCTTACGGATGCAGGTAAAAAACAGGAAGCTTGGGAACATTACAAAAAGATGGAAAATGGCATTACCAAGGATTTGGTGGCCAGTCTGCATAATCTGGAGAAACTGGCCAATGACAATGCGGATGCGATGAATGAGGAAGTCACAGCGACCAATGCACATGAGATGTTCATGATGATTGTGACGACGGTATTGTGTTTCCTTGCTTTGATGGCGGTGGCCTTCTTCATCATCCGCGACATTATGACCACTTTGGACAAGATGGTGGCAGAGTGTAATGAGATGAAGACAGGGGACTTCCGTCTTAATGATCATTACGAACCGCGTGGAGACGAGTTGGGACAGATGGAAGCTGCTATGCAGGAAATGCGCAAGGAACTCAACGATTTGATGCGCAAGGTCAGCGAATCTGCCGAACAGATGGCGGCTTCGTCTGAAGAACTTTCTGCCAGTGCCGGGCAGGCTGCTCAGGCTGCAACGCAGGTGGCGCAGTCGTCTACGGATGTGGTGGAGTCGGTGGAACACCAGCAGAAAGCTGTTATGAAAAGCAATGTATCCATACAGAATGCGGAAAGCTCCGTGGAGGAAATTCGTCAGAAATCCGCCAAGGTGGAGGAAAATTCTGCATCTGTTGCTCAGCGGGCAGATGCGGGCAATCAATCCATTGATGCGTCTGTGCGTCAGATTAAGGATGTGGAGGTAACTGTAACCTCCTCCGCCATGATGGTGGAGCGTTTGGGCGAACGTTCCAAGGAAATTGGGGAAATCGTGGACACCATGACAGGAATTGCCGAACAGACCAATTTGTTGGCGCTGAATGCTTCTATCGAAGCGGCCCGCGCCGGTGATCATGGTCGTGGCTTCAAAGTGGTGGCAGAAGAAGTGGGCAAGCTGGCGCATGAATCCAAAGAATCTGCAGAAAAGATTGCGAGCCTCATCAAAGAAATTCAGAGTGATACAGAAGATGCGGTTATCGCCATGCGTTCTGGCAAGTCTGCTGTTATTGAAGGCGCACAAAGTGTTGGGGGACTGCGCACCATGTTTGAGGAAATCAATCAGTTAGTAGTGGGAGTGTCCGAGGAAATCAGCCAAGTTACGGAAGCTATTCATTCGGTTGCTGATGCCACCAACGAAATAGTTGGTGAGATGAATGATATCAACACCTACAGCGGCAAAGTGGCCAGTGAAATGCAGTCGGTATCTGCCGCCACGGAAGAACAGTCTGCTTCGGCAGAGGAAATCGCTGCAGCCAGTGAAGCACTGGCAACGTTGGCGCAGAGTCAGCAGGAAGCGTTGTCTCACTTCCGTTTTTAGGAAATATGCTGATAATGATTTTAGTTTCAACCATAAGAAAAAAATATAGATGATATTTATTAAAGGAAAATGTCGCCTATAGGTAGTAAAAATATAAATATATCCTAAGAATGACCGCTAATCACAAATAGATTAGCGGTCATTCTTTAATTTGTATAAAAATAATAATCAATTCGTTAATTGTGAATAAACTTTCCTAGTGCGAAAGTCCTAAACATGTGATAAAGTTAGCACATATTTTTGGCAAAAATATAGCGAGAATGGAAAAAAGACGTAAGTAAAATCGAGAGGCCGCAGGGATACGGCCGACGTAGAAAGGCATGTGTGGAAATGAGACTAAAGGACGTTCGTATTGGAGCCAAGATATTGGTGCTGGTTGTTATCGGCATCATGGGCATGGCAATTTTGAGTTTTTCTGGTTATCGGGCTATGAGTCAGGCAAGTGACGATATTGACAACATGTATTCCCGTAAACTGAAAGCAACCCGTATGTTGGGCGATGAAATCAATTACATGCGTATGATTCAGGTGCGCATTGTAAAGCATATTCTCGACCCGAAGGATGCACAGATTAATGCTTCCATCGACGAAGCGATGAAAAGCTATGAAACGAAATGGCCGGAATATAAGGCTTTGGGCATGAGAGCAGATAAAGCAGCTGCCGAAATTCCCAATACGGAAAAGAAGTGGGCGGAATATAAAAATGGGATTCAGGAAGCCCGCAAGCTGGCAGATGCCGGCAAGACCCAGGAAGCTTGGGTGTATTACAAAGGCGTGGAAGCCAGTGTAACACAGGAACTATTAAAGAGTCTTGTAGCTTTGCAGAAGGTAGCAGATGACAATGCGGATGCACTCAATGAGGAAATCGTTGAACGCAATGCCAGCACTATGACTGCGATGATTATTACGACTCTGTTGTGCTTTGTGGTGCTGATGGGCATTGCCTTCTTCATCGTTCGCGATATCATGACCAATCTGGACAGAATGGTTATGGAATGCAACCGCATGAAGGATGGGGACTTCCGTCTCAATGGCAATTATGAACCCCGTGGGGACGAACTGGGTCAGATGGATGCCGCTATGCAGGATATGCGTAAGACCCTGAACAAGCTGATGCGTCATGTCAGCGAATCTGCTGAACAGCTGGCAGCTTCCTCCGAGGAACTTACGGCCAGCGCTGGTCAGGCTGCTCAGGCTGCTACGCAGGTAGCGCAGTCTGCCACGGAGGTTGTGGAATCTGTTGAGCATCAGCAGAAATCTGTCATGGACAGCAATGAAGCCGTTCAGAGTGCCGAGGCTTCTGTAGAAGAAATCCGTCAGAAGTCTGACCAGGTAGAGGCAAATTCCAACGCCGCTGCTACGCGCGCCGAAAAGGGCAATCAGGCCATCGATGATTCCGTCCGCCAGATTAAGGATGTTGAGGAAACCGTTACGGCTTCTGCCAAGATGGTTGACCGTCTGGGCGAGCGCTCCAAGGAAATCGGAGAAATCGTAGATACCATGACAGGTATTGCCGAGCAGACCAATCTGCTGGCTCTTAACGCTTCTATCGAAGCGGCCCGCGCTGGTGAACATGGACGTGGCTTTACGGTGGTAGCCGGTGAAGTCGGCAAGCTCGCGCAGGAATCCAAGGAATCTGCTGAAAAAATTGCCAAAATCATCAAGGAGATTCAGGGCGATACGGAAGAAGCTGTGCTCTCTATGCGTACCGGCCGTGAAGCAGTGGTGGAAGGCGCACAGAGCGTGGAATCCCTGCGTACCATGTTTGAGGAAATCAATCAGCTGGTAGTCGGTGTATCCGGCGAAATCAGCCATGTGACGGAGTCTATCAACGCCATGGCAGATGCCACCAATGACATCGCCAGCGAGATGAACGATATCAACAGCTACAGCGGCAAGGTGGCCAGCGAAATGCAGGCTGTATCCGCTGCCACGGAAGAACAGTCCGCCTCTGCTGAGGAAATTGCCGCAGCCAGTGAAGCACTGGCCAAACTGGCACAGGACCAGCAGGCTGCTCTGTCCAGCTTCCGCTTCTAATTTCATAATATAGGCAAGGATATTTGCCGGTTAAAAGGGTTGGCCAAATGTTGGCACAACCCTTTTTCCGTGATATGATAGTAATATCTAATTTTAGTTGCTTTCAGGAGGTTTGCCAGTTGTTGAAATCAGGAAAAGTCCGTCTGTTGACGGGAATGCTGGCCCTGGCTGCCGGCATGTTGCTGAATATGGGCGGTGCCAGCGCGGAAACCCAGACCGACAATGTGCGGATAAATTTTGGCCATACGGTGGTCAACACGGAGAAGACGGCCCCGCCAAGTGAGGGGCAGACAGCTATGCAGATAAAAAATGTGCAATTAGTATGGAAGGAAATCCCCAGTGCGGTGCGCTATCAGGTGGTTATCCTGAAATCGGCGGAAGATACCCGGGAAAATATTGCCCTTACCTATAATCAGGTGTATACCAACGGTCTCACGGTGGATTTATCATCCTTTGGTGCCGAGGCCGCAGGTTTTTACTGGAAGGTCTGCCCGCTGGACTACAACGGCAGGCCGGTGGGGAATATGCACTTTTCCAAGCCGAAACCCATCACGGCGGGCGGCAAGCTGAATGTGAATGCGCCTAAGCCGACTACTCAGTTTGAGCGCATGGACTATATGCCCCTTTATCCGGTATTTTCCTGGATTCCTTATGGCAAGGCCAAACAGCATGAAGTGCAAGTCTATCGGGTGACAGAGGCCGGAGAAAAACTTATCCGCACCCTGCAGGGGGGCGAATATGATGTTTACGAGGATGGCGGCTACACCTTGCCGGGGAAATATTACTGGCGGGTGCGCTCCTTAAACAGCGACGGCAGTCCGTTGAGCGGCTGGTCGGAAAAGAGTTATTTCACGGTAGAAGGGGAGAAGCCTCCTTTTGCGGCACTCGGGGACAGCATTACCCATGGTGGCGGCGCGATGTCGGTATCGCCGGGGTATCTGCTTTATGACTGGGAATCCTACAGTCAGGTTCCGGTGAAGAATCTGGGCTTTAGCGGCAATACCACCGAGGCCATGCTGGAACGCTTCGAGCGGGATGTACTGCCGGCTTCGCCCAGAGTTTTGGTCGTAATGGGTGGCGTCAATGACTATCGCCTGGGCACCTTTGGCTCACAGACTGTAGCCAATCTGCAGGCCATCAAGGAAAAATGCGATGCCTATGGCATTATCGTGGTATTTTTGACGCCCACGCCTATCAATCCGACTATGATGGTGAGCCGGGCACATATTGACCAGCCGCCTTATGACTGGAAAAAACATCAGCAGTATGTCAATGACTGGGTAATGCGCCAGCAGTATCATGTGGATGTGGCCACGGCTCTGACGGACAGCATGGGCAATCTGCGGTCAACCTATACCACCGACGGGCTGCACCCTGACTACTATGGCAAAAAATATATTGGAGAACAGGTGGGACGCTACTTGGCAATGAATTTTGGCTGGCTGACCAGTAAACTGACCAAAAAAGCTATTCCTACCTATAATAATTGACAACAAGGCGCTTGGGCGCCTTTTGTCGTATTTGGCATAATTTTTAATTGAATTTTAATGACTTTGTCAACAATTTTGCTTAAATTATGTAGTATAATATACGATATAAAAGTAGAAGCTTAATTCTGGGGAGGGTGGATATGATGAGAAGGATGTTGATGGGGGCCCTGCTTTGGGCTGTGTGCTGTCTGGTGGGGCTTCCGGCTATTGGTGCGGCTGCCCCGCAGATTATAACGGCCAGCGGCGTGTACATCATGGGGGAAAATGATTCGCCGAAAATTGCCAAGGATGCAGCCCGACAGGAGGCTATGCGCTCCGCTACGGAAAAAGCAGGGGTATATGTGGAAAGCTACTCCCGCAGTCAAAATATGGAGCTTAGTGCGGATGATGTGAAGATTATATCCGGTGCCGTGCTGAAGGTCATGCAGGAAAAGGCAGAACCGACACTTACGGCAGGTGTATGGAAATACACCGTCACCCTTACCTGTGAAGTGGATACGGATAAGATTGACTTGAAAAATCTGCTGGAAAACCGCAACAAGCTGGAAAAGTTGCAGCAGGAGCGGGATGCACTCAAAAAGCAGAATGAGGAACTCTTAGAGAAATACAAGCAAGCCAAGGGTCAGGAAAAGAAGAAAATCGGCACGGAACTGGAAAACCAGTATTCGCTGCAGGATGTCTTTGACCGCTGTGCCCGTTACATTCAGCAGGGCGAACAGCGCCGGGCTATCGCAGAACTTGATAAGGTCATCGCCGACAGCAAGGTGACGGACAGTCCGCTAGCCTATGCTTATTACCTGCGGGGCCGCGCTTACTATGAGCGCAATCTGGACAATCAGGCGCTGAATGATTTTTCCGCTGCAGAATCCACTCCTCACAATGATAAGATATATCCAGTCTGGCGGACTTACTACTATCAGGGACTTATCTATTCCGACCGGGAACAGTGGGAAATGGCTTATGGGAAATTGGCCCGGGCTTGGGATGCTTCGGGACATCAGGATCGTGATATCGAGGCAGCTATGCTGCGCGCCAAGCGCCATGCTTATCCGCCTGCCGCTGAGGAACCGCGGAAAAAGCAGACACCGCAGCGGAACAGCCGCGAGTTTGACTGGGAAAAGGTGGTTTCGGATGTGTTAATCAGCATTCTCAAGGACCAGGCGGCAAAACAGAGCATATATAGCTAAAATTTTCATGTCGGATGCTTGATTTTTTCTGCAAAATAGGGCAAAATGAATTGCAGAGTTTTTTTCTAGTCAAGCAAGGACGATCGAATACATGCAAATTTCCCAAATGATGCAGACTTCCGTGCTGGTGGTTGACGGTATTGACAGCGACCGCATGCGACTTCAGCAGATGCTTGAACCCCGTGTGCAGTTTGACGGGGTTAAGACCGGTGGCGAGGCTTTAACGTACATTAAAAGGAATAGCGTTGATTTGCTGCTGTTGTCGGTCAAGCTCCCCGATATGGATGGTTTTGAGCTTCTGCGTACGTTGCGTGCGGATTCTCGGTTTGAAGACTTGCCCGTCATTATGCTGAGCAGTGACCAGACACAGAAGGCAGAGGCTGCGGTGGTTATGGCAGGCGGTACTGATATTATCCGCAAGCCGTTTATCCCCATCATCGTAGTCAAAAAGGTGGAACAGGTACTGGAGATGGAGTACCTGCACCGCAAATTAAAAGAAGAGGTTCATCGGCAGACCAAGCTGGCAGAAGACCGGCTGGCGGCCAGTGAACGGCTCTTTGAAGAGACGGTTATGGCACTGGCAAAGACTATCGATGCCAAGGACGCCTATACCCGTGGTCATTCTCAGCGTGTGGCCCGCTATGCTCGTCATATTGCTCATAAATTGGGTTGGCTCGAGGAAGAGCAGCGCAAGATATACTTTATGGGGCTGCTCCATGATATTGGCAAAATCGGTGTGCCGGAAGCCATCATCAACAAGACCACACGTCTCACGGATTATGAATACGGTCAGATTAAACAGCATACGGTTATCGGCTCCGAGATTCTGGATTTGGTAGCCGAGTTCCCGGAGCTTTCCGTGGGCGCCCGCTCCCATCATGAGCGTTATGATGGCAAGGGGTATCCGGACGGCTTTGCCGGCAGTCAGATTCCGGTTTATGCCCGGGTGATTGCCGTGGCGGATGCTTATGATGCCATGACTTCCCGGCGCAGTTACCGCGATGTGCTGCCTCAGAATGTGGTGCGCAGTGAAATTGCCAAGGGCCGTGGTACCCAGTTTGACCCGCAGTTTGCGGATGTCATGCTGCAGATTATCGACAGCGATACGGACTATCAGCTGTGTGAGCATTGATTGCTGTATATAAAATCCTCGCAGGAACTTATACCTGTGGGGATTTTTATATTTTTAGAAGGAATCTGGGCGGAAGTGTGGAATAATAACTAAGAGTCAAATTTAGAAGGGGTGTTTCTTTTATGAATCGATTGGCAAAGTTTTTGGCATGTGCATTGTTGGCATCTTCCGTAGTAGCTGGTTCTGCAGCTTCTGCCAGTGCTATGAATATTACCGGTGTAAGCCAGGCAATGACCATTGCCAATAAAACGGTTACGGCCAGTGATGAGAATGGGCAAAAGATTAAGTTCGTGTCGGATGGCAAGGTTCTGCGCCTGATGAGTGCAGATGGCACGAAGGATTTCCTGTCCTTCAGCAGCTTCGATGGCATTTACAGCGGTGTGGACTACAGCGTAAGAGCCGTGGAAACTGCAGATCCGGCTATGCGTATTTTTGAAATCGCTGCTACCCGTGAGGGTAAGAACTGCGGCTACTGGCTCGTGGGCAATCATATTGGCGGTGCTTGGACCACTTATGTGTCCTGGAACAGCTTTGCCAATCTGGGATTCCGTACCGATAGATGGCATGAGTTGAAGGCGACCATTGAGAACCAGCAGCTCATTATTACGAGCTATACTGCCCGTGGAAATATGGACTGGCGGGCACAGGTTTTCTGGAATGCACAGGACGGCTGGTTCGGTCTGAAAAGATTTTGAAAAAAGATGTTGACATAAGTGGCCACTTTCGCTTATAATATAGTCTGTCAGTCACGGAAAGTGGCAGATGTTGCTGATTTAGCTCAGTTGGTAGAGCAGCTCATTCGTAATGAGCAGGTCGTAGGTTCGAATCCTATAATCAGCTCCATAAATATTGCTGATTTAGCTCAGTTGGTAGAGCAGCTCATTCGTAATGAGCAGGTCGTAGGTTCAAGTCCTATAATCAGCTCCATTGAGGATTACGGCTCCGCATTTGCGGAGCCTTTTTGTTGTGCAAATTGCAGTTTGTGTGGAGTTCAGTTCATGCTAAAGGTATCTGGTTCATACGTTGTCAGGGGCGAACGGGGAGTAATTTTTCTGTTTTCCGCTAAACGACCCCCTCGGAAAAAATAGCTGTCCATTTACTCGCGCCGGGCAGGCCAACGGCGCTGCTTTCAGCGTATTTGCTTAGCTGATTTCTACAGGGGCCGGCCTTCACTTCGTTCAGGCAGTCGCTCCCTACAGAAAAATCACTCCCCATTCGCCCCAAGATACGGTCTATGCTATTGACACGAACTCGTTGCTCCCGTTACAAGAACATCGATGTACTTGTAGCTTATCGCTGCGAAAATGACGGTTTGTACGGACATCACTTAGGGCGGAGGTGGTGATGCTTTTCGCTGTGGAACGACTGTCCGAACGCAGTGAGGACTGGCCCACAAACGGCACAGGCTAAACACTGGGTTGAACATACGCGCCGCCGGTCTTGCCCGGCGCAGGCAGCTAAAAAGCCCATAAATTTACTTGTGGGTCATTTAGTGCAACGGCGAAAAGTATTACCACCTCCACCCAAACTGAGTTGTAACCAAATATAAGCAAGCTCGCAATAACACCGATATACAGCAATTTATGTGTGTAGAAAATGGTGTTAAACAGAACGTGCATAGTATTTTGCAGGCAGCAAAAAGGAGCTGCGGCAAATGCTTTTGCATTTGTTGCAGCTCCGTATTTTCTAGTGGCGGAGTGGAGAGGATTCGAACCTCCGCACCGGTTACCCAGCCTAACGATTTAGCAAACCGTCCTCTTCAGCCTCTTGAGTACCACTCCATTATGGCGGAGAGGGTGGGATTCGAACCCACGCACCCTTTCGAGCCTACCGGTTTTCAAGACCGGACTCTTCAACCACTTGAGTACCTCTCCATTAGTCAACAGAATTATTATAGCAGGTGGTCCCTGAACTTGTCAAATGACGGTGATTGCGCTATACTATCATACGTTGCTACTTTGTTTCGTTACATATTAAAGATAGAATTTGCAAGTTCAGGAGTTGAGGGCGTTGAAAATTGCCTTTTTTGATTCCGGCATGGGAGGCCTTTCGGTACTGCATCATGCCATGAAAGTTCTGCCCCATGAGGAGTTTATATTCTACGCCGATGAGGATAATGTTCCTTACGGCACCAAGAGCACGGCAGATGTGCAGAGATTTGTGGGCGAGGCCTTTGACTTCTTATTGAAACAGGACGTGAAGGCCATTGTGGTGGCCTGCAATACGGCAACCTCGGTAGCGGTGGCGGAGATGCGCCGCCGTTATGATTTGCCCATTATCGGCATGGAGCCGGCGGCCAAGAAGGCGCTGGACATGGACGGCACGAAACGCGTGCTGGTGACGGCTACGCCCATTACCGTAAAGGGGCGCAAGATGGAACTTTTGATTGAAAAGGTGGATAAGGACCATCTGGTGGATAGACTGGCTTTGCCGGACCTTGTGACTTTTGCAGAACGCCAGGAGTTCAACTCGCCGGCGGTGACGGATTACCTGCGGGGAGAACTATCGCAATTTGACTTGGGCAAATACTCCTCGCTGGTATTGGGCTGCACGCACTTCAACTACTTCAAGGACACCTTGCGTGAACTTTTGCCGGACAATGTGCAGTTTGTGGATGGCAATGAGGGCACGGTGCGGGAACTTATCCGCCGCCTTAAGGAGCGCAATCAGCTGGAGCACAATCCCCAGACGGTCACGTACTTTTACTCCGGCCGTCAGGTCACGGATGTGGTGGAATTGGAACGGCTGGAAAACTGCCTTTCCCGGCTGGAGAAGATGTACCGGATTTAAGGCATTCATAACTTGACTTTACGGTGTTTTTGTTCTAGTCTATACATTGTGCGTAAAGTGTTAAGGAGGAATTCTTGTGCCAGTAAATATCGAACATCATGTAAACTTCTACGACACGGACGCCATGGCGGTGGTTCATCACGCCAACTACATCCGTTGGTTTGAAATCGGCCGCGTGGCCTACCTGCGCGAGATTGGCATTACGTTGACGGAAATGATGGATGACGGCTATGTGTTCCCCATTACGGACATCAGCGCCAAATACGTTTCTCCGGGTAAGTTTGATGATAACCTCATCATTGAAACCACGGCCACGGCTCTTACCAAGGTCAAGATGTGTTTCAAATACCGCATCTTGCGGAAGGAGACCGGGGAAGTGCTGGTGACGGGCAAGTCCCAGAACGTCTACACCAGCAAGGAGACGGGGCATATCACCCGTCTGCCGGAAAAGTATCTTACGCGTCTGCAGGCTGCTATGGAAAAAGAAAAAGCGGTGGCAGAGGCGCAAAATAAAGAATAAGCAGGGAATTCTAGGGAGGAATTATCGTGAGTTTTTTGACCATAGTGTTACTCGTCATCCTGATTGTTATCTGTGTGACGAAACTCGTTTTGGCCTATCTGGGCTGGGAGGACATCCGCGTGGATACGAGCAGCCCGGTAGAACTTTTGAGCAAGGACGAAAACAGCCTTGTTCTGTCCAAGAAGCTGCACTTCTATAATGAAGGCAAGCAGTGCGCAACCATCATGGATGCCATCTGCCGCAGCCAGCTGCCCTACGAGCAGTATGACGGCATTGAAGTGCGTGCCAAGGCGGAGCGTGAGGGCGAAGTTCGTGAGGACGATTACTTCGAAGCTGTTATCATCCAGAAGAAGGGCGACAAGGCCGGCGAAGACAGCCTGAACGTCTTTGCCAAAATCAAGCTGACCCCGCGCAAGGGTATGAGCCTTGATGAAGCACTGTCCCATATGGTTGACCTGCCTGTGGACTTCATCTGGCAGGAAACGGGCCGTGCTGTTCAGCATTACAACAAGCTGCGCATCGAAATCACGGCGGAAGAAATTGCAAAACTGGCTGGCGTACAGCTGGTGAAGGACTAAGGAGGCACTGAAATGGCTGACGAAATGAAACTTATCCCGGTGCCTACGCGCATCCTGACGGAAAAAGATGATATTGTGGATGCCATCGAGCATTACACGAAAGATAAAATCGGGGAAAACGATTTGCTCTGCTGCGCTGAATCTGTAGTAGCCATCACCCAGGGCCGCTTCGTGCGTCCTGAGGACCTCAAAATCTCCGGTCTGGCAAAATTCTGCTGCCGCTTTATTCCGGACTACGGCTCTCTTGCTTCGCCGCATGGCATGCAGTCCCTGATGGACGTAGAAGGCAAATGGCGGGTAGCCTTTGCTCTGTTCGCCGGCTTCGTGGCCAAAATCTTTGGCAAGAGCGGGATGTTCTACGTTTGGGGCGGCAAGGAAACGGCCATGATTGACGATGTTACGGGCACCATGCCTCCGTTTGATAAGTGCATTGTCTACGGGCCGGGCGAACCGTATGAAGTTGTAAAGCGCATCAAGGAACGCCTGGGCTGCTTCGGTGCTATGATTGCTGACGTTAATGACCTTAAGCGCAGCCGCGTGGTGGGCATTACCGAAGGTACGGACGGCGAGATTGCCCGCAATCTGCTCATTGATAATCCGTTCGGCAACGCTTCCCAGAAGACGCCAATCTGCATTATCAAGAATTACAAGCAGTATCAGGAAAGCAAATAAAGTGATTGTAAGGAGAGCTGTGTTAGTTCACGGCTCTTTTTTAGGAGTGATGATATGGAGCGTTTTAGGCACCGTGCCGCAGACGAACTGCGCCCCTGTAAAATTCACCGCAAATTTCAAAAGTATCCTGCCGGTTCCGTGCTTATCGAGATGGGCAACACCAAGGTCATCTGTGCGGCAACCGTGGAGGAAAGAGTGCCCTTCTTTCTGAAAGGCACTGGCGAAGGCTGGATTACGGCGGAGTATTCCCTGCTGCCCAGCGCCACAGGAACCCGCACGCAGAGGGAAGCGGTGAAGGGCAAACAGTCCGGCCGCACCCAGGAAATCGAGCGGCTTATCGGCCGTTCTCTGCGCTCTGTGGTGGATACCAAGGCTTTGGGCGAGCGCACCATCATGATTGACTGTGATGTGATTCAGGCCGATGGCGGCACGCGCACGGCTTCCATCACCGGTGCTTTTGTGGCTTTGGTGGAGGCCTGTGCGACCTTCTATCAGAAGGGGGGAATCTTTCCCGTCAAGGACTTTCTCGCAGCTATCAGTGTGGGCATAAGCGCTGATAATGAGCCTCTGCTGGACTTGTGCTATGAGGAAGATTCTACGGCTATGGTGGATATGAATGTCGTGATGACGGGGTTTGGCAAGTTCGTGGAGGTACAGGGGACTGGAGAAGGCCGTCCCTTTGACCATCAGGAACTTAATAGCCTGCTTTCTCTGGGGGAGAAAGGCTGCCGTGAGCTGATTTCCTACGAGAAGGATATATTGGGGAGCCAACTGGTCTGGCTGGTTGGCCGAGAAGGATAATTTTAGGGGAGTTTTACATGAAGAAGATTGTCATTGCCACGAAAAATGCAGGCAAAGTTCGGGAAATGAAGGATGCTTTTGCACATCTGCCTGTGGAAGTGGTGGCTTTGTCGGAATTTGGGCAGCTGCCCAATGCCATTGAAGACGGGGAAACCTTTGCAGAAAATGCGGCCATCAAGGCGAAGTTTTATATGGAAAAAACAGGCTGTGCCTGTCTCGCGGATGATTCCGGGCTGGAAGTAGCTGTATTGGGCGGCCGTCCTGGCGTGTATTCTTCCCGCTATGCCGGTTATAATGCCGAGGATTGGGCCAACAATCAGAAGATGCTGGAAGAACTCTGCATTGCCGATGTGGAAGAATCTCCGGCGAACTATCGCTGCAGCCTTTGCTTTGCGGATACGGATGGTACGCTTCTGACGGCAGATGGCCGCTGCGATGGCGTCGTAAGGAAAATTCCCCATGGCAAGAATGGTTTCGGTTATGACCCGTATTTCTATACGAATGAATATGCTGGCCGTACCATGGCAGAACTGACCATGGAGGAAAAGAACCGCATCAGCCATCGGGGACGGGCTCTGCGCAAGCTTACGCAGAAATTAGAGGAGCATCTGGCATGAAGATAGGCATTGTCAGCGACAGCCACGGCGGCTATCAGTATCTTGATACGATGCTGGCCTGTAAAGAAGCCAAGAATGTGAAACTGTGGCTCTTTGCCGGGGATATTGCCATGGACGCGGACTATCTGGCTATGGTGACGGATAAGGAAGTCATCCGTGTAGCAGGCAACAACGATTGGCCCGGGGGGCGTCTGCCTGACTATGAAACCGTCGATATTGCAGGTCATACCATCCTTTTGACACATGGCCATTTGTTCGGCGTGAATTTTGGCCTGAACAATTTGCAGCAGGCAGCCTTGGATGTCGGCGCAGATATTGCAGTCTACGGTCATACGCATGTGGCAGTAGAGGAGATGAAAGGTGATGTGCTGATATTAAATCCTGGCAGCATATCACGTCCGCGGGATGCAAGCAATGGTTCGTTCATGGTGATGGATTTGCAGCCCGATAAATCTCCTTGTGTAAAACTGATAAGAATATAAATTCTATTAATCGTATAATCATTATCAAATAGAAAAATTTTATATTTTTTTATAAAAAAGTCCTGCTTTTAGCAGGATTTTTTTTGCGAATATCTAATATTAATATTGATGTGATAATAGTCACGCTAAGAGGTAACAAAGAATACAAAAAGTGAACGCGATTCACTATTTATGCGGTTAGATGGCATTTTCAGAATGCTTGAAAACTAATAGAAAATGTGTTATTATGTGCCTGCTGATGTGTGATAAAGTGTATTTATGGGAGGGATTACTTTGCGAGAAATTGACGCAAAACAAATCACGGAAACCGTGGCACAGATGTGCAAAGAAGCGGCCTATTACCTTCCGGATGACGTGTATAACGCCATGAAGAAGGCAAGAGAAACGGAGACTTCTCCGGTCGGTCAGAATGTTCTCGACCAGATTATCCGCAATGCGGAAATCGCCAAGGCAGAAGACCGTCCTTACTGCCAGGATACGGGCATGACCATTGTATTCCTGGAAGTCGGTCAGGACCTGCACATTACGGGCGGCCTGTTGGAAGATGCCGTAAATGCCGGTATTTCCAAAGGCTACACCGAAGGTTATCTGCGTAAATCCGTGGTCGGCGAACCGCTCTTCAACCGTGTAAACACCAAGGACAACACGCCGGGTGTTATCTACACGAAGATTGTAGCCGGTGACAAGCTCAAAATCACCGTAGCTCCGAAGGGCTTTGGTTCCGAGAATAAGTCCGGCGTTAAGATGCTGGTGCCCGCTGATGGCGTGGAAGGCGTTAAGAAAGCCGTTATGGACATCATCCTCCATGCCAGCATGAATCCGTGCCCGCCGATGGTTGTCGGCGTTGGTATCGGTGGTACCATGGACAGAGCAGCCCTCCTTTCCAAACTGGCTCTGACGCGTTCTGTTGACGAACGCAACCCGATGCCGGAATATGCCAAACTGGAAGGTGAACTCCTCGAACTCATCAATCAGACGGGTATTGGCCCCCAGCTGGGCGGCAACACCTCGGCACTGGCTGTAAACGTAGAGTGGGGCCCCACGCATATTGCAGGCCTGCCGGTAGCTGTAACGATTTGCTGCCACGCTATGCGTCATAAACAGCGTGTACTTTGATGGAAGACGGGAGGAAATATAAATGGCTGAACAGATTCGGATTCAGACTCCGTTTACGGAAGAAATGAGCCGCAAGCTTAAAGCAGGCGATGCGGTACTGATCTCGGGCGAAATCATCGCTGCCCGTGACGCTGCTCACAAGGCAATGACGGAAGCGCTTGCCCGTGGCGAAAAACTGCCGGTTGACTGGCAGAATCAGATGGTTTATTATCTCGGCCCGACGCCGGCAAAACCGGGTGACCCCATCGGTTCCTGTGGCCCGACGACCTCTGGCCGTATGGACGCTTACACCCCGACCATGCTCGAACAGGGCATTAAGGGCATGATTGGCAAAGGCTCCCGCTCCAAGGAAGTCGTTGAGTCCATGAAGAAAAACGGCGTGACTTACTTTGCTGCCGTGGGTGGTGCTGCTGCCCTGATTGCTAAGTCCGTCAAGAAGTATGAAGTTCTCGCTTATCCTGAGCTCGGCCCTGAAGCTGTGGCCCGCCTCACCGTTGAGGACTTCCCCGCTATCGTCGTAATCGACTGTGAAGGCAACAACCTTTACGAGACGAATCAGGCTAAGTATCGTACGCTGAAAGGCTACTGATAAAGGTAAAAGAGTGGAACAAGGCGGGCACGAGATTTTGCCCGCTATTCCAGGAATTATTTTAGGAGGTATAGAATGTTTCACACAACTTTTTACGTGCGTCGTCTGCATTCACTAGTGGGCCTCTTGGCGCTGGGCATGGTGCTCTTTGAGCATATCTTCACCAACTCCATGGCTCTGGGCGGCGCTCCTGCACTTAACGGAGCCCTGGCAATGATGGAGCTCATTCCGCATCCGATTTTCCTCGGACTGGAAATTGGTGCAATCGCAGCACCGCTGCTCTTCCATGCCATCTATGGCATCTACATCTGCCTGCAGGCTAAGAACAATCCGGAACGCTATGGCTATGTCCGCAACTGGCAGTTCGCTCTCCAGCGCTGGACGGCTTGGTTCCTGGTAGTGTTCCTCGTATGGCACATCTTCTACCTGCGTATCTTCACCAAAGGTATCGCTGGCGTGCCCATTTCCTATGAACTTCTGCAGAACTACTTCGTAGCAAATCCTGTTTATGCCGTTCTCTACATCCTCGGTATGTTTGCTGCCATCTTCCATTTCTGCAATGGTATCACCACCTTCTGCATGACCTGGGGTATTGCAAAAGGCCCCCGCGTCCAGAATGTGATTAGTGCACTGAGCATGGGCCTCTGCGCTGTGCTGTGCCTTGTGACCCTGGCATTTATGGGCAGCTACTTTGTGATGTAATTGCCTTTGTGTATGGCAAAGTAAAGGAGAATTTCAATGGCTAATAAACCTGAAAAAAAGATTATTGTCGTAGGCGGCGGCCTCTCCGGCCTCATGGCTACGCTGAAAATCTGCGAAGACGGCGGTAAGGTTGACCTCTTCTCTTATTGCCCGGTAAAACGCTCCCACTCTCTGTGCGCACAGGGCGGTATGAACGCCTGCATGGATACCAAGGGCGAGCATGACTCCATCTATGAGCACTTCGATGATACGGTATACGGCGGTGACTTCCTGGCTGACCAGCTGGCTGTTAAGGGCATGGTTGAAGCAGCTCCGAAGCTCGTGCACATGTTTGACCGCATGGGCGTGCCTTTCACCCGTACGCCGGAAGGTGTTCTTGACCTCCGTAACTTCGGTGGCCAGAAGAACAAACGTACCGTATTTGCCGGTTCTACGACGGGCCAGCAGCTCCTCTATGCTCTCGACGAGCAGGTTCGCCGTTGGGAAGTTAAGGGCGGCGTAAAGAAATATGAATTCTGGGAATTCATCAAGATCATCAAGAACAAAGACGGTGTTTGCCGTGGTATCGTTGCCCAGAACATGAACTCCAACGAAATCCAGGCTTTCCCCGCTGATGTGGTAATCCTTGCTACTGGTGGCCCTGGCCAGGTATATGGCCGCTGCACGGCTTCCACCATCTGCAATGGTTCCGCCGTATCTGCTGTTTACCAGCAGGGCGCAGAAATCGGTAACCCCGAATTCCTGCAGATTCATCCGACGGCTATTCCGGGCTCCGACAAGAACCGTCTGATGTCCGAAGCCTGCCGTGGTGAAGGCGGCCGCGTTTGGGTATATCGCAAGAACCCCCAGACGGGCGAAAAAGAACGCTGGTACTTCCTCGAAGATATGTATCCGGCATACGGCAACCTCGTACCGCGTGACGTTGCTTCCCGTGCAATCTACAAGGTCGTTGTGCACATGGGCCTCGGCATGACCAACCCGAACCGCGTATACCTCGACCTCTCCCATATCCCGGCTGATTACCTCGAACGCAAGCTCGGCGGTATCCTCGAAATGTACGATGATTTCGTAGGCCAGGATCCGCGTAAGGTGCCGATGGAAATCTTCCCGTCCATCCATTACTCCATGGGTGGTATCTGGGTAGACAGAGAACACCACACCAACATCCCGGGCCTCATGGCTTCCGGCGAATGCGACTACCAGTACCATGGTGCAAACCGTCTGGGTGCAAACTCCCTGCTGTCTGCTACCTACTCCGGCACGATTTCCGGTCCGGAAGCTCTGCGCCTCGCTCGCAGCGGCAAGCTCGGTGACGCTCTCACCGCTGAAGAACTCGAAGCAGCCCGTCAGGAATGCGTTGCTGAATTCGATAAGATTCGCAACATGAACGGTGCGGAAAATGCACATCAGATGCACCATGAACTCGGTGACATCATGTACAAGTATGTGTCCATCGAACGCGATAACAACGGCCTCAAACAGTGCATGAAAGAACTCCATGCCCTGCTCAAACGTTGGGATAACATCGGTGTTACGGACCATGGCAACTGGGCAAACCAGGAAGCTATGTTCGTCCGTCAGCTCCGCAACATGATCATCTATGCTATGGCCATCACTAAGTCCGCTCTGCAGCGTGATGAAAGCCGTGGCGCTCATGCCAAGATTGTGCTCAAATCCGACTACGATTCCTGGGATGCAGCTAAGAAGCAGGCCTTCGATGAAAAGAATGGTAAATACCATTTTGATGCTGAGACTGGCCGTGCCATGACTGACGATGGCAATGATGATTTGCTGTTCTTTGGCCGTGATGATGAGAAATTCATGCGTACCACGGTGGTATCTTTTGACGCTGCCAACAGTGAACCGGAAGTTTCCTATCGTGAATTTGAACACTCTCTCATTAAGCCGCGTCTGCGTAACTACGCTGTAGCTAAGAAAGAGTAAGAGGGAGGACAATAACAATGGCAGAACAGAAAAAAGTCAGATTCGTAATCGAGCGTCAGGATGGCCCGGATTCGGCCCCCTATACGCAAGAATTCGATGTAGATTACCGTCCGGGCCTCAACGTTGTTGCCGCCCTGATGGAAATTCAGAAGAACCCGGTCACCGTTGACGGCAAGAAAGTTGCTCCTGTTGTTTGGGAATGCAACTGCCTGGAAAAAGTTTGCGGTGCCTGCATGATGGTTATCAACGGCAAAGCTCGTCAGGCTTGCTGCTCCCTGATTGACAATCTGGAACAGCCCATCCGCCTGCAGCCGGCCCGTACGTTCCCGGTTATCCGCGACCTCTTAATCGACCGCTCTGTTATGTTTGAAAGCCTCAAACGCATTCAGGGCTGGGTTGAAGTTGACGGTTCCTGGGAAGTTAAGGATGCTCCGATTCAGAACCCGTACACCGCACAGACGGCTTACGAGATTTCTCACTGCATGACCTGCGGCTGCTGCATGGAAGCATGCCCGAACGTTGGTCCGCAGTCCGACTTCATCGGCCCGTCCCCGACGGTTCAGGCATATCTCTTCAACCTGCATCCGCTGGGAAAATTCGACGCTCCGAAGCGCCTGAATGCCCTGATGGAAAAAGGCGGCATCACCAGCTGCGGCAACAGCCAGAACTGCGTACAGGCCTGCCCGAAGAACATCAAGCTCACGACTTATCTCGCACAGCTTAACCGCGATGTGAATAAGCAGGCTCTGAAGAATATCTTCAACCACTAATTGCATAAGCAATAGCAATAATGCCCCCGCCGTTGGCGGGGGCATTTGCTGATAATAGGCGGTATTTTTCTTGTTTTCACTTGCTTATAACCCCTGTTTAGGTATATCATATAGATAAGTGGGTATGTTGCCCCAATAATGATAATCGGCAATGTAGGATGATAATTATGAGAAAGAATAATCGTATTCCCCTAAGCCCTTGTTTGCGCCGTTTCCGCTTCTATTTTGATTTGCTGGGTAAGACGGCCAAAGACTATCTGTTTTTTACGGATTTACAGGAAAATTTGGTAATGGTGTCGCCGAATCTGGCCAATGAGTTTGACCTGCCCGGCGAAATCATGTATGACTTTGACCAGTATTGGATGCCACTAGTTCATCCCGAGGAGCGGGGGAGCTATCAGGCTTCAATCGCCAAGGTCATGGCTTCTAAGGTGCCTTGTGAACATAATATGGAGTACCGGGTTAAGACCCGCAAAGGCGAGTATGTCTGGATAAGCTGCCGTGGCCGGGTCGGACTTGACCGTGACGGTAATCCCTATATGTTTGTGGGAACCATGTCCCGCATGGCTCAGCGTAATCAGGCGGATGAGGTGACGGGCCTCCTGAACAAGTATCAGTTTGAGCATGCGGTCAAGATGGCGCTGGCGCAGTACCGGGCAACTGGTGAAGGCGGGGCCATTATGGTGATGGGCCTGGATAATTTCAAGATTGTCAACGAAACGTATAACCGTATGACCGGGGATTTGGTCTTGAAGCGGGTGTCGGATATCATTGGCAATGTTATCCCTTCAGAGCTCACGCTGTTCAAGCTGGACGGGGATGAGTTCGCCCTGATTTATCCCGGTGCTAAGGAGCAGGAAGTGGCGGAAATCTTTGCCAGCGTGCAGAGTGCCTTGTCACGCCCTCAGGACATTGAAGGTCACCAGTATTTTTGCACGGCTTCCTGTGGCACCGTATTCTATCCCGAGGCTGGGAAGGATTATCTGGTGCTGCATAAGCATGCAGAAGCGGCTATGGATATTGCCAAGCGGGAAGGCAAGAACCGCAATACGATTTTCAGCAAAGAGCAGTACAACCGCTGGGTGCGCTCGATTTCCATGCGGGATAGTATTTGGGAGAGCGTGGAAAACGGCTGCGTAGGGTTCAGTCTGTTCTTCCAGCCTCAGGTCAGCGCCGGTGACCAGAAGCTTATCGGTGCGGAAGCCCTGCTGCGCTGGAAAAATCCCAAGGGCCGCATGGTGGCACCGATGGAATTCATTCCCATTTTGGAGGAAACCAAGCTCATCATACCCGTGGGCAAATGGGTGGCAGAGCAGGCTATCAAGACCTGTAAGAAGTGGCGGCGTTATGTGCCGAATTTCCGGGTCAGCGTCAATATGAGCTACGAGCAAATAAAGGATTTATCCTTTAAGAAATTCGTAGAGGAGTGTCTGGAGCGTTATGATATGCCGTCGGATTCCATTGTGCTGGAACTTACGGAGAGCAAGATTGTAGCGGACTGGACGTTTATCAACAAGCAGTTTGATTCCTTCCGTCAGATGGGGATTGCCGTGGCCATGGATGACTTTGGTACGGGCTATTCTTCGTTGGCCTCTTTGAAGAATCTTTCCTGCGATATCGTCAAGATTGACCGTGAATTCGTGAAGAAGATTCTGGAAAATGAGTTTGATCGCCGTCTGGTGCAGTATGTGGTAGACCTTTGCCATAGCATTGGCATTTACTGCTGCATTGAAGGGGTGGAAGAAGAAGCTGAATATGAGCTTTTGACCAAGGAATGCAAGGCAGATGCCATTCAGGGATATTTGTTCGGCCATCCGGAAAGTGTGGCCGACTTTGAAGAGAAATTTCTTAAGTTGGAGAAAGAAGCATAATGCGAAACAAGGAACAAGAAGATATCACATTATTGGGCAAGAAGAAAGTCAAGTATCACTATGACTATTGTCCGGAGATTTTGGAGACATTCCAGAACCGTCATCCGGAGAATGATTACTGGGTGAAGTTCAACTGCCCGGAATTTACGGCGCTGTGCCCCATTACGGGACAGCCGGATTACGCGACAATCTACATCAGTTATGTGCCCAATGAGAAGATGGTGGAGAGTAAATCCCTGAAACTGTATTTAGTGAGTTTCCGCAATCATGGGGATTTCCATGAGGATGTTGTCAATGTCATCATGAAGGACCTCGTGAAGCTGATGGAGCCCAAGTATATCGAAGTTTGGGGCAAATTCCTGCCGCGTGGGGGCATTTCCATTGATCCCTATGCCAACTATGGACAGCCCGGTACCAAGTTCGAGGAACTGGCCTGGCGCCGTTTTGCGGAGCACGATATGGTGGCCATGGATAAGGTGGACAACCGCTAACCACTAGATTCTGGGAGGAGATTCCTTGCGAAGACGTCAAAAACGCATTGCCCTGATAAATGATATAACCGGTTTTGGCCGCTGTTCCGTGGCGGTGGAGCTGCCCCTGATTTCCGCGATGAAGATTCAGGCCTGCCCGCTGCCCACAGCCATCCTGTCGGTGCACACAGGCTTTGAGCACCACTATCTGGACGACTATACAGCGAGGATGAAGCCCTATATGGACAGCTGGGAGAAAAACCAGCTGTCCTTTGATGGTATTTGCACAGGCTTTTTGGGCTCGGTGAAGCAGATTGCCATTGTGGAGGAGTTTATCCGCCGCTTCAAGCAGCCCTATACCCGGGTGATGGTTGACCCTGTGATGGGGGATAACGGTAAGCTCTACAGCTCCTACAATATGGAGATGTGTGCGGAGATGCGCCGCCTGCTGGCCTATGCGGATTTGGTGACGCCGAACCTCACGGAAGCCTGCATCCTGCTGGATATTCCCTATCCCAAGGATGGTCAGGTGACCAACGAGGAATTGGAGTATATGGCCAGTGAACTGGCTTCGCAGGGGCCGTCACAGGTGATTATCACAGGACTGCATGGTGAGGATTCCCTGCGGAACTTTATCTACGAGGCTGGCCGGGGCAAGGTGCTCACGGTGGAAAAAGTCGGGGGGGACCGCTCCGGCACCGGAGATGCCTTTGCTGCCATCGTGGCCGGCAGCCTTATCAACGGGGAATCCTTAGAGGAAGCCGCTGTCAAGGCTGCGGAGTTTATCAAGAAATGTCTGGGCTATGCGGTGAAACTGGATTTGCCCTGGAATTATGGTTTGCCATTTGAAGAATATCTTAGGGAGCTGAAGTAAATTGTTAGTCTATGCAACCCACAAGGGGGGCAGGTACTTGCCTCTGGAGGAAAGCCTGAAAGAGCAGCCGGAAGGCAAGCGGAATCTCTATGTCAACATTACCAATGAATGCAACTGCGCCTGCACCTTCTGCCTGCGCAATATGAAAAAGATGGCGGAAGAATCCAGCCTGTGGCTGAAAAAGCGGCCCACAGTCGATGAGCTAAAAGCAGCCTTGGATGATGTCCCCTGGGAATATATCCGGGAAGTGGTGTTCTGTGGATTCGGTGAGCCTACTATGCAGCTGGCAACACTTACGGAACTTCTGCATTATGTGAAGGAACAGCATCCGGAACTGCCGACCCGTCTCAATACCAATGGGCTCGGGGAACTGGAATATGGCAGGGAAATCGCTGCAGATTTTCAGGGTGTTCTCGATACCATTTCCATCAGTCTCAATGCTTCCAATGCGGAGCGCTATTACGAGCTGACCAGAGCCAAGTATGGCTTGCAGTCCTACGAGGCCATGCTGGACTTTGCAGAGCACTGCAAGAAGTATGTGCCGAACGTGGTGCTGACCATAGTGGACAAAGTGGAAGGCCCGGAAGAAATCGCCAAATGCCAGGCCATCTGTGATGCGCGGGGGCTGACCCTGCGGGTGCGTCCTTACGAAGACAGCTGATTTAAGACAAAAATAAAAGCTTGTGGACAGATTTTTATCATCCACAAGCTTTTTTATTGCGTGATTTAGTCATCACCCATATTGCTGATGGTCAGCAGGAGGTCAATGCAGCGCACATAGAGCCAGACCAGCGTAATCAGCAGGGAGAACGCACAGTACCATTCGTAGTCCTTGGGCAGGCCCTGGGCTACTGCTTCCTGAATCTGATGGTAATCAATGAACAGGCAGGCGGTGGCAATGGCGATAATCAAAAGGCTGATGCCAACGCCAATCAGGCCGCCTTCCATGAAGCCAAAGTCCACAGCGAAGAAGTGGGCCAGGACAAAGCGCAGCAGATAGCTGAGCAGCAGGCCGATTAAAGCAATGGTAACGCCCTTGATGAACTTGCCATCTACTGTAATCCATCCTTGGCTGAATACCAAAGCAGCGGCGATGGCGATGGTGAAGGTAAGCATTACTGCCTGGATGATTACACCGGGCAAGAAGGCTTCTGCAACCATGGACAGCATAGCAATGGAAGCACCTTCAAAGATAGCGAACAGCGGGGAGATAAAGCCTGCCGTCCCCGGCTTGAAGCTCACGATAAAGGTCATAATCAGGCAGCCCACACAGGCGACTACCGTTGTAACCATGGTGGCATAGCCGCTGATCATGGTGGCAAAAGCCGAAGCTGCTACGAGCAGCACCATGAGGATTTCCTTCATGGCAATACCGGAATAGCTGGCTGCTTCGGTCATGAAAGCCCCACGGCTGAGGTCTTGTACTTTACCGAGCATAGGATTTTCCATAAGTAACATCTCCAATCTTATAAATAGATTATTACGCTTTTATTTTATCATATAATGCCGAAAGATAACAGGTAAAACAAGTGCAAATAAGGCAAGCCGGCACGCATCGCGTACCGGCTTTATTTATGGATATTCATAGATATTAACGTATCCTTCTCATATTCATTTGTCGGCAAAGATTTCCTCTCGAGCAGAAATCTTGCGCAGTGTTCCATAATATATGGATGTTCAGCTGAAACATTTTTGAATACACAGATTCACTTGTTGCGCGCGCGTCATCTCTCATTCGATAACAATAGGGTTACTACAGTTTCGATGCTCATAGATGAACGTAAAGACTTACCCGGGGTAGCAGTATGTGCTTCCTCAATCCTAGCGTTGTGCTCCCAACTTCCAACTGCTTTTGAGTACGTCTGGCGGCATAGCCATCATCACGTCTCTTTTTCGACTGTTGGATATTATTGTACTTCACCAATGCACTTGCTAGCTAGGTTTCAAAAGAGCTCCTGCCAAGTGATTTCTTCAATAAACACTCACATCCTTTCGTAAAACAAGTATGTAAGGTTTTGAAGAGAGCCTGTTTCGGCTAGATACCCACCTGCTAAAATTTCAAACGACAGAATTACTTTTCTAGTGGTTTGCGTATCCATCTCCTCTTTACGATTCCATAATAACATACTTATCTGATAATTGCAATACTTATGAATAATAAAATTAACGTTTTGAGAGAAATTATCGTAAACCATGGAGGAAAATATATAGTATAATAGTAAAGATAACATTTGTAACGGAGAAGGAGCAGAGGCAATGAAACATTTGGTTGTTGTGCGTGGCGGTGGCGAATTGGCCAGCGGGACGATTCATGCTTTATACCGGGCGGGGTTCCGGGTGCTGGTACTGGAGAAAAAAGAACCATCGGCCACCAGACGGCGTGTGGCTTTTTCGGAGGCCATGTACCGCGGTCAGGCCAAAGTGGAGCGCATAACCTGTTATAAGGCCAAGAATCTCATCGAGGCCAAGGAACGCTTGAAGAAGGGTGAGCTCGTGATGCTCGAAGATCCGACTGCCCGCAGCGTGAAGGAATTGAAGCCGCAGGTGCTGGTGGATGCCATTCTTTCCCATAGCACCAATGGTACGACCAAGGATATGGCAGAGCATACCATTGCATTAGGCCCGGGCTTCTGCGCCGGCCGTGATGTCGATGTGGTGGTGGAAACCATGCGCGGCCACAATCTGGGCCGTTTGATTTACGAGGGATTTTCTGCCCGCAGTCAGGATATTCAGAGCAGCACGGTGGGAGAAAGCGCCAACATGGAGCATTTGATTTTCGCGCCGGAAGCTGGCACGGTGGATGTGCTGAGTACCATTTCCCTGATGGTCAAAAAGGGAGAACCCTTGGCGGTGCTCCATACGGAAGATGGCCGTGACATTGAGATAAAGGCCACGATTGACGGCGTCTTGCGCGGTGCCCTGCATCGGGGCAGCAAGGTGAAGAAGGAGCAGAAGATTGCCGATATCCATCCCACCATGGGGCAGGAAGAATGCTTCACGATTTCCGACAAGGCTCGCTGTGTGGCCGGTTCCGTATTGGAGGCCGTGATGGTTTGGGAAAACAAGCGGCCGAAACGGAGGTTCTTTGGCCGTGGTTAATCTGTGGGAAACGCTGTTGGATTTTCTGTTTCCGCCTCATTGTCCCCTGTGCCATGCTTATGTGGAGAAAAAGGGCGGCTGGTGCCCTGCGTGCCTCACCCAGGCTTTGCAGCCTCATCGATTGCCTCTTTCCGTGCCTATGCGTGCTTTTTTAGCCGACGCATGGGCACTTGGTTTATATAAGGACAGTTTGCGGGATTTAATCCGCCATCTGAAATACCAAAAGCAGCGCAGCAATCTGCCCTATCTGGAAAGTCTGCTGGCAGCAGCGGGGGACGAGGCTGACATTAAGGAGCTGCTGGCGGCGGTGGATATAGCCGTGCCGGTGCCCCTTTATCCGGCCAAGGAAAAACAGCGGGGCTTCAATCAGGCGGAGTTGATTTTTGGCAGCTTTTTGACATGTCAAAACATCCCGCTGCTGCGTCTGTTGGAACGGCGGAGGGCGACTAAGCCCATGTACGAGCTCAGCGAGCAGGAGCGGGCGGAGAACCTCAAAAACGCCTTTGCCGTAACAGAGGCAAAGGCGCTGCAGGGGAAAACTGTTTTGTTGGTGGACGATATCCTGACCACCGGTGCCACCATGGCGGAATGTGCCAGGGTGTTAAGGGAAGCCGGGGCAAAATCCGTCCGAGGACTGGTACTGGCCAGCGACCATGGCTGAGGTATCAGCAGTTCTGGCCGGAGTTCTTCCGGTCGTAGAAGTACCAGGTGATGATAATGGTGCTGACCGTAAAGGCAATCAGAATGTAGAAGGCGGGGGCAACACTCTGGTAAGTGGAGTAGGCCCAGCCGAAAATTTTGGGAATCAGGAAGGCGCCGTAGGCGGCGATGGCGGCGGTGAAGCCCGTCACCAATGAAGAATGGAAGGGATTGTTAAAGATATAGGGAATCATGCGGAAGGAGGCGCCGTTGATAAAGCCGGTGGTCAGGAAGAGCACGAGGAATGACGCGAAGAACAGAACGAAGTTATGGGCCTGAATCCCCATCAGGGTCACCAGGCTGGCGCCCAGCATCACAAAGAGGGAGAGCAGCGTCACCCGGGAGCCGCTGTTCATCTTATCGGCCAGCCAGCCGCCTAAAGGACGTACACTTGCACCGATAAAGGGGCCAAGAAAAGCGGCCATGGAGAAGGACACATCGGGAAATTCCTTAGCTACCAGCAGGCCTAATGCGGCAGAAAAGCCGATAAAGGAACCAAAACCGCAGGTGTAAATCCAGCACATGAGCCAGGTGTGCTTGTTGCCGAAGATGGAGAGAATGCTCTTGGGGCTCTGTTTGGGCAGGGGGAGATTATCCATAAAGAGGGCGATAAGTGCTAAGGTAATCACCGTAGGGATAGCCCAGAAGTAGCAGACATTCTGCAGATAGACCATATCGCCGCTGGCATTTACAAGGCCGTCACCGAAGAAGGAAGAAAGATTCCAGCCTAAGAGCAGGGGAGCTGTCAGATAGATAAGGGATACGCCCAGGTTGCCTACTCCGGCGTTAATGCCCAGAGCCAGCCCTTTGTTTGCCTTGGGGAAGAAGAAGCCGATATTGGCCATGGAGGCGGAGAAGTTGGCGCCCGCAATGCCGATAAAGGCCACCAGCAGCACGAAGGTATCGTAGGAGGTGGAGGTATCCTGCAGGGCATTGCCCAGGCCGATGATGGGCAGCAGCAGCAAGGCGGTGGTGATGAGGGTGGAGGTCTTGCCCCCTAAGAGTCCTGGCAGATAGGTGTAGAAGAGGCGTCCGGTGGCGCCTACCAGCCCAGGCAGGGCAGCCAGGGTGAAAATCTGTTCGTCGCTGAAGTGGAAGCCTACGGTGTTGAGCTTGGCGGCAATGGTGGCCCAAAGGGTCCAGACCACGAAGGACAGCACCAGTGCCCAGGTGGATACGGCCAGATTCTGGTTGGATATCTTTTTGCCGTAGCTTTCCCAGAAGGCAGTATTTTCCGGTTCCCAATGGCGTAGTATTTCCTGGCGGCTGGGATTTTCGCCCAGGCCGTTGAGGGCTGCGTTTGTTGTCATTTCTTAATCACCTGCTCCTTTTATCACAGTTGTATTGATTCGTATTAAGTATAATTGAATAATATCAACGTGTAAGTAACAAATATCACCTGCCTTGTAACATATATCACTTTTTTCGGGAAAAGATTCTTGTATGATAAGGATAAGATTATTAGGCAAGTGAGGTAAGGAAATGGAATCATTGGTACGGCAGCTCTATGAAATTCCGGGAAAGGTGCTGATGCTCCACGATGGGGAGTATCTGTTTCATGAAGGGGATCCGGCGAGGTATTTTTACATCGTGCGGACGGGGCAGATTTTCATTACGAAATACGCCACCAGCGGGCGGGTGCTGTCCCTGCGGCTGGCTGCCCGCAGCAGCATTATCGGGGAACTGCCCCTCTATGAGGAAAATCCCACCTATATCTTCAATGCCATTGCCCAAAGTGCTGCAGAAGTTTATGCCATAGAGTTTCCTGTGCTGCAGAGTTATCTGGAAAAGCGTCCTCAGATGGCGGTGAACCTTCTGCGGATTATCAGTGCTCATATGCGCAAGCAGCATACCAAGTTCCGGGACTTGCTGCTCTATGGCAAGAAGGGCGCCCTCTATTCCACCCTTATCCGCCTGGCCAACAGCTACGGCAAGGAAGACGAGGACGGCATCCTGATTTCGGTGCCGCTGACCAATCAGGAGCTGGCCAATTATTCCGCCACCGCCCGGGAAAGCTTAAACCGGATGCTCAGTGAGCTCAGGAAAGCCGGGATTATCGAATACCGGGGCCATCTTATCTTCATCAAGGACATCAACTATCTCAAAGAAGCCATTCAATGTGAGAACTGCGGCTGTGAAGTCTGCAATATCGAATAAATTGCAGTTTGTTGGCTAGTGCGTGCTCAATAACAGCTCGTTAATGCGTCAACAGGGGGAACGGGGGAGTACTTTTTCTGTCTCTGCTAAACGACCCGCTCGGTAAGGTTAGCGTTCCTTAGCTTGGATGCGCCGGCCTGCCCGGCGCAAAAGTATTCCCACCTCCGCCTAACTGAGCTGTAACAGGTTGTATTTAATGACGTATTGACAAACTGCAATTTACAGGAAAAGCCCGCTGACATCGTCAGCGGGCTTTTTGAATGTGGGTATCGTTTTGTGTAAGAACTTATTTCTTCCGGTAGATGATATTGCTTCTGAGCAGATACTCAAAGGGGAAACTCAGGCAATGCACCAGCCTGGTAAAGGGGAATAGGATGGCCGTTATCATCCAGAGCAGCATATGGGCCTGGAAAACAGGGGGGACGTTTTCCATAAGGCTCACATCCGGCTGCATCATGAGCAGGGAGCGGAACCAGGGGGAAATGGATTCTCGGTAGTCAAAGCCGTCGGGGATATTGCTCACTGTGCCAATGGTGCCGGAGACAATGGTCAATAACAGTACGAGATAGAGCAGCTTATCCATA
Organism: Selenomonas sp. FC4001; assembly: GCF_000701565.1. NCBI lineage: Bacteria > Bacillati > Bacillota > Negativicutes > Selenomonadales > Selenomonadaceae > Selenomonas > Selenomonas sp. FC4001. Next base: position 163,386 of record NZ_JNJF01000006.1, read on the forward strand.
CTGCTCGTATTCACCCGCATACGGTCACTGCCGGCAAAGCGCCGTTTGCAGAGCCATAAGAAGCCGCCTAAGAACAGCACGGCTGCCGGCAGGCCGCCGGCAAGGCTAATCAGGTGGTACATATGCTCATCGGTACCTGCAGCCTCGGTTACGAACTTGGGCACGAGAATGCCCACGCAGTGACCGCCAAGGGCCATGAAGAGGCCGATATGGAAAAGGGGATTTGCCCATTTCAAATCGCGCTTGGACAGGAACTCACTGGATTTTGTGGTCCAGTTGCGTTCATAGACTGTGTAGCGCATAATGGTGCCGCCTATGAAAATCGTCAGGGCGATATAGGGCAGCACGCCGTAGAAAAATTCATTCATGCTGTCTTACCCTCCAATACATCTGCTTCGGTTAGGATTACATCCAGCAGGAAGGTATGGGCTAGCGTGGCTTTCACAAACTGCTGGCGCAGAAGTTCAATCTTTGACCGGGCTGCGGCCAGAACCTTTCCTGCCTGCTCAGGGGATAAGGCAGCCGCCAGTTCCAGGATGGCCGGCAAAAAATCCGGCAGCTCCTTATCCAGGTCAAAGCCGTTATCCAGGAAGAGATTCTTGAATTCCAGCATTTCCCGGGCCTGTTTGCCGAAATCTGTGCGGTCGTGCATGGTCAGATACAGATTGGTGTTGCTGGAAAATTCAAAGGTGCGTACATAGAGGTCCTCGTATTCCTCTCGGCCCATGGTTTCGATGTAATTCAGCGTATCCATAAGGACCTGACGATTCTGTTGACGGGTCAATTTTTTTGACTGGTCAAGGCAGTCCGGCAGTTTCGCCCACCAGTCTGCATCCGGGTAGTCAAAGAGGTAGGCCACGAGGGCCAGTGTGGTCTGATATTCCTGGTTGTTGTTCATCATCAGCACCCCCCTGGACAGTTATAGCCACAGCTTCCCTGCAATTCCCGCAGCTTATCCTGCGATTCACCGGTAAGGCCTGCAGGAATATTGAAGCGGTCTTTATACTTGGCGATGCCCATCAGCCGGTACATATCTTTGTAGGTTTCCACATCGTATTCGAGCTTATGGGAAAGCTTTTCGCCGGTTTCCTGGGTGCGCATGACCATACGCATATCCAGCAGGCGCTGGAGAACCTTTTCTACCACGCTTACATTGCCGGCGGCAAAGAGCTCCGCAATGTAGGAAAGGGGAATACGCATTTCCTGTACGGCTGGCAGGTAGACATCGGCCTCGGCCCGCCGGGTAATGGGGGACAGGGGCGGTACATACCAGACCATGGGCAGGGTGCGGTATTCCGCATGCAGGGGCAGGGCCACCTGCCATTCCTTGACCATCTTGAACACAGGGGAATTCTGAGCAGCTTTAAGCCAGTTGGCGGGAATGCCCGCTTCCTTAGCGGCCTTGATAACTTCCGGCTCGCTAGGGTCCAGGATAATATCCAGCACACTGTGATATATTTCACCCTTATCCGGCGTCGAAGCAGCCTCTTTGACCTTATCCATATCGTAGAGCAGTACGCCCATATAGCGAAGGCGCCCTACGCAGGTGTCGGCACAAACCGTGGGCAGGCCATTTTCAAGGCGGGGGAAGCAGAAGATGCATTTCTCCGCCTTATTCGTCTTCCAGTTAAAGTAGACCTTCTTATAGGGGCAGGCCGGAATGCAGTGACGCCAGCCGCGGCAGCCGTCCTGGGATACCAGCACCACGCCGTCCTCGTCCCGCTTATAGATGGCCCCGGAGGGGCAGGCAGCTACGCAGGCCGGATTCAGACAGTGGTTGCAGGTGCGGGGCAGGTACTTCATAAAGAGGTCGTGGAACTCCAAGGTAATATCCTCAGCGATATTTTGGAGATTGTAATCCTGCCGGGCGGATTCGCCAGCGGCCAAATCGTCTTCCCAGTTGGGGCCCCATTTAATTTCCATACGCTTCTGGGTAATCAGGGAACGGGGCCGGGCAATGGGCTGATGGTTTTTGCGCTTGGACGTAATCAGTGTTTCATAGTCATAGGTCCAGGGCTCGTAGTAATCATCCATTTCCGGCTGGTCGGGATGGTAGAAGAGCTTGGCCAGTCGTTCCAGCTTATTGCCGGAGCGCAAGCGGAGCTCGCCGTTTTTGAGCTCCCAGCCACCCTTCCATTTTTCCTGATTTTCCCAGTGCTTGGGATAGCCGATGCCGGGCTTGGTCTCCACGTTGTTGAAATACATGTATTCTGCGCCGGGGCGGTTGGTCCAGACGTTCTTGCAAGTGATGGAGCATGTATGACAGCCAATGCACTTGTCCAGATTCATGACCATGGAAATCTGTGCTTTAATCTTCAAGCCAATCTACCTCCTCCATCTTGCGGGCTACCACATACATGTCCCGCTGGTTGCCTGTGGGGCCATAATAATTGAATCCATAGCTTAATTGTCCATAGCCCCCGATCATATGGGTGGGCTTCATATGGATGCGTGTGGGTGTATTGTGGGTACCGCCACGGGTGCCGGAAATCTTGGAGCCCGGCACGTTGATATGGCGGTCCTGGGCATGGTGCATATAGACCACGCCGCGGGGCAGGCGCGGGGAAACCACCGCCCGGGAGGCTACCACGCCATTATGGTTGTAAAGTTCTACCCAGTCGTTGTCCTTGACGCCGATTTCCGCCGCATCCTTTTCGTTGAACCAGACGGTCTGGCCGCCCCGGAACAGGGTCAGGAGCTGCTGACTGTCAAAGTACATGGAATGGGTGCTCCATTTATTATGGGGCGTCAAATACTTCAGGGTGATTTCCTTCGTACTGCCCAATTTATTCTTGATAGGCAGATAGTCGAGGATAGGCTTATAGGTCGCCATGGATTCACCCAGCTCGCGTATCATCTCATGGTCGAGGAAGAAGGACTGGCGTCCTGTAATCGTGCGGAAGGGCACAAGTTCCTCGATGCTCGTGGTGAACGGCGTATAGCGTCGGTTCTGATTGCTGCCCGTAAAGGTGGGGGAGGTAATGGTCTCCCGAGGCTGTACCGCAACCTGTTCAAAGGTGAAGCGCTCATCTTCGCGGTCCTTGGCCAGCTTTGTGAGGTCAGACAAACCAGTCTCTTTTTCCAGGGATTTCCAGGCCTTGACAGCGACTTTGCCGTTGGTGGTGGTGGAAAGACCGAGCACCGCATCGGCGGCCTGCTTGGCATCCTCGATCGAGGGCATCCCATAGGAGATATAATCCTTATTCTGGATCGTGCCATTGCGCCGGCCGATTTCTGCATATTCGGCAGCAGAATCCCAGTTCATGGTCAGGCTGCCCATCTTTTCGGAAACACCGGGGCCCAGGGCAATCCATTTTTCATAGACTTTGGTGAAGTCCAGCTCGGTTTCAATGAGGTTCGGCATGGTCTTGCCCGGAATGGGTTCGCCTTCGCCCTTGCTCCAGTCGCGGATGCGGCCTTCGGCCTGGGCAACTTCGCCTTCGCTGTCGTGCTGGATGGGCATAGCCACCACATCGTGGTAAGGTTTGATATCTGCTTCCTTGGCCACTTCGGAAACTTTTTTCGCTAAGGTCTTAAAGATTTCCCAGTCGGTCTTGGCTTCCCACATGGGATTAACGGCAGCCTGGAAGGGATGCACAAAGGGGTGCATATCCGTGGAGGACAGGTCGTCTTTCTCGTACCAGGTAGCCGTGGGCAGTACCACATCGGCGTAGAGGGCAGAGCTGGCCATGCGGAAGTCCAGGTCAATCAGCAAATCCAGTTTGCCATTGGCCGCGCCATCCAGCTGGTTGAGTTCTGCCGCTTCCCGCCATTTGATTTCCTCGGGGCGATGGGGCCCTTCTTCTTCGGAGAACAGGCCATTCTTCGTGCCTAAGAGATACTTGAGGAAGAACTCATGGCCTTTGGCAGACGAGCCAATCAGGTTGTTGCGCCAGATAAAGAGATTGCGCGGGAAGTTGGCCGGATTGTCCGGGTCTTCTACAGAAAATTCCAGACTCTTGTTCTTGAGGCTGCTTACGATGTATTCCTTCACATCCATGCCTTTTGCCTTGGCCTCATCATGTAGCTGCTGGCCTCCTTTATTAAAAGTCGGGTAGGAGGGCAGCCACCCCAGCCGTGCTGCCATGACATTATAGTCACCAGCATGACGATAGCGGGGCTTTACACCAGCTGCGGTCAAATCGGCCACATCCACTTCATCACTGCGCCACTGGTCGGCGGCAAAGTAATAGAAGGAGGTGCTGTTTTGCAGGCGGGGCGGCTTCTTCCAGTCGAGTCCGGTCATTATCCGCTGCCAGCCTTCGGCCGGACGCAGTTTTTCCTGACCGACATAGTGAGCCCAGCCGCCGCCATTGCGGCCTTCGGCACCGACAAAGAGCAGCAGGTTCAGAATTGTGCGGTAGACTACATCCGCATGGAACCAGTGATTGATGCCGCCGCCCATGATGACCATGGTACGCCCCTTTGTCTTGAGGCTGTTATCGGCAAATTCCCGGGCCGTATGAATCACGGTTTCCATTGGAACGCCCGTATATTTTTCCTGCCATTTCGGCGTATAGGGCACATCATCTTCATAGGAGGTTGCTGCTTCGCCACCCAGCCCGCGGTCAATGGCATAGTTGGCCAATGTCAGGTCATAAACCGTGGTTACCAGTACTTCACCGTCAGCGGTCTTGATGCGCTTGGCGGGGACGGCGCGGGTCAGCATGCGGTTTTCCCGCTCGTTGCCGAAGTAGGGCAGTTCGATTTCTACGACTTTATCCATGGAACCAAGGACAGAAAGCTGTGGCGTAATGGCTGTGCCATTGTCGCTGTTTTCCTCTTTGAGGTTCCATTTTTCCTTGCGGTCCCAGCGGTCGCCCATGGTACCGTTGGGCACCACCAGCTTGCCGGTCTTTTCATCCAGCACATAGTGCTTGAAGTCCGCGTGCTTGTCCTGGCGTCCCATATCCTGACCGTTCAGGAAGCGGACAGCCTGATATTTACCATTCCGTTCTTCCAGGCGCACGAGAAACGGGAAGTCCGTGTATTTACGCGTGTATTCCACAAAGAAATCCGCCGGTTCACCCCAATAGTATTCGTTGAGGATGACATGCCCCATAGCCATGGCCATGGCCGCATCACTGCCGACCTTGAGCGGAATCCAGGTGTCGGCAACCGTGGTGGATTCGGCGTAGTCCGGCGCAATGGAAACGACTTTCGTACCTTTATAACGGGCTTCCACCAGGAAATGCGCATCCGGCGTGCGCGTCATGGGCACGTTGGAACCCCAGGTGATGATGTAGCCGGCATTATACCAGTCCGAAGACTCGGGCACATCGGTCTGATCACCCCAAACCTGCGGGCTGGCGGGCGGCAAATCCGCATACCAGTCATAGAAGGAGAGGCCGGCACCGCCCATCAGCTGCATAAAGCGTAAGCCGCCGGCATAGGACAGCATGGACTTGGCCGGGATAACGGAAAAGCCGAAATTTCGGTCCGGTCCGTATTTGACCGCGGCATGAATCATGGAGGCCGCCACGATTTCCGAAGCTTCCTCCCAGGTGGAACGCACAAAACCGCCGAGACCACGGACTTCCTTATACCGTTTCATCTTGGCCGGGTCATTGGCGATACTTTGCCATGCTTCCAGCACCGTCGCATGATTTTTCTTGGCCTCTCGCCAAACCTCCGCCAGCTCACGGCGCAGGTAGGGATACTTGATGCGGTGGGGGCTGTAGAGATACCAGGAAAATGACGCGCCGCGGGGACAGCCGCGGGGCTCGAAGTCCGGCATATCCGGGCTGGTTTCCGGGTAATCATGAATCTGATTCTCCCAGGCTACTAAACCATTTTTGACATAAATGTTCCAGCTGCATGAACCCGTGCAGTTAACCCCATGGGTGGAGTGTACGCACTTGTCAAATGACCAGCGGTCCCGATAGGTGTTTTCCCAGTCACGGCCGCCTTCATTTAGCTGCTGATGTCCGCTGACAGAACGCTCTTTCGGAATCAAATATTTGAACTTCTGAAAGATATTGCTCACGTTAACATCCCTCCCAAAACAAAATCACATAAATCGGTATTATTTTAGCGGATGAAGGCGTTCTTTCATGTGATAAACATCACTTCAACACATCATAACTTTTATCAAAACATCCTGAAGGCATTAGAACGGAAAAATCAAGCAGCAGGAATTATGCATAGAAAAAATCCCGGAATGACGGCGGTCATTCCGGGATTTTTTTATATGCAAATTTTTAACCGACTAAGCTCTGGCCGAAGTAAACGATAAGGCCCATCACAATGATGAAGGGAACGTAAACCTTGGCAGCGAACGCCAGCAGCTTGCCATCAGCACCAGCGGTTTTGATGGCTGCAACGGCAATGGCGATACTCTGGATGGAAATCATCTTGCCGGCGCAGGCGCCCGTAGCGTTAGCAGCAGCAATCCATGCCTGTGCGGCAGGCGTAGCGCCGATAGCCTGCGCAGCTTCGGTCTGGAGTTTACCGAACAGCACGCAGCTCGACGTTGCCGAACCGGTGATAAAGGTACCAATGGAACCGATAAAGGCGGCAATGCAGGGGTAAGCTGTACCCGTAGCGGCAACAGCAGCTTCAGCGATTTCGTGGGTCATGCCGGCATAGCCCATGACTTTTGCCGTAGCGATAACGGAGATAATCGTCAGAATGGTGAAGCGCAGGCCGTATACCGTGTTTTTGAGGACGCCCAGCATTTCGCCGAAACCTGCGCCCTGTTTGGAACCACCGATGAAGGCAGCCAGGAAAATCAGCACGCCCGGAGTAGCAACCCAGGTAAAGGTATAGGGAGCGCCGCCCTCGCCATCATAAATCAGTACGGAGGACTTGATGAGATTCAGCGGGTCATGAATAGCCGGAATCAGCTTGGAGGTAGCCAGCAGGAAGACGAAAATCAGAATGAACGGGAGCCAGGCCGTGATGGCTTTGCCAATCGTCAGCTTTTCCTCGTCATCTTCATGGGCAGGCATAGCATAAGCCGGGTCGTTGACCGGGAACATTTTGGCGCAGGCGACAATCGCACCCATAGCACCGATGGAACCAGCGACAACGGCAAGTTCCGGGCCCATGGTAAGAGCTACGGCCAGTTCCGGAATCAGGAATCCCAGTGCTGCACCCAGGCAGATGATGGTCATGCCTTTGAGGGCTTTCAAGGAGCCGCCGGCAACGAGCGTCATGATGAAGGGGCAGAGAATGGTCAGCGGAGCCAGCTGCAGGCAGGTGTAAGTAGCCAGCGTCGTGGCATCCGTGCCCGTGACATTGCCCAGCGTTACCAGAGGAATACCAATGGAACCATAAGCTGTGGGGACGGAGTTAGCAACCAGGCAGACGCTGGCAGCTAAGATTGGGTTCACACCGATACCAACCAGCATGCTGGCGGGGATGGCGATAGCCGTACCAAAACCGGCCATGCCTTCCATGAAGCCGCCGAAGCCCCAGCCAATCAGAAGAATCAGCACGCGGCGGTCGTTGCTGACGGAAGTCAGCATCTTTTTGATGCCTTCCATGCCCTTGGTGTGTTCTGACAGGTTGTAAGTGAAGATAGCGGCAATGATGACCAGCAAAATCGGCCAGCAGGCAAGAGCTACACCTTCCAGGAAAGCCTGGAACGCATGAATAGTGGTCATGTCATAGAGACCAATACCCACTACAGCAGAGATGAGCAGAGCCAAGAGGCAGGCTTTGTGCGGCTGCATGTGCAGTACGCACAGCGCTATAGCCAGCCAAAGGATTGGTGAAAGCGCTAATAAAAACAAAAAATCAAGTCCTTTCCAATTAATTAGAGCATGAAAATAATATGAATAAGATAATTCATTATATAAGCAGGTACTAAAAAAAGTCAATGGGGAATCAGAGATAAATTCCTCATACGTGCCGCAAGCCCATGAATGCTTATTCCTGCGCTAGTACGCGCGGGGCGCGTAAATCGCTTAGGAACAAGTATTCATGGGCTTGCGAAGTTTATTTAGATATTTTTACATTTTCGTATGATGAATATCTGTTTTGGTTATCAGCCTTCAAGGGCGACTTCCAGTTCTTCCAAGGTTTTCTTTTTGCTTTCCTTACCCAGGAGGATTACTACGGCAGAGATGATGACGAATACGGAGGCGAACATCAGGAAGATGGTGTTCATACCGAAGGCATTGCCGAGCATTACACCCACGAGCATCGGGGCGAGCATGCCACCGATACGGCCGAAGCCGGCAGCCCAGCCGCTGCCCAGTGCGCGGATGGCGGTCGGGTACTGTTCCGGCGTGTAGGTGTAGATAACACCCCAGGCACCCAGGTTGAAGAAGCTCATGGCCGAACCCCAGGCGAGCAATGCGGTGGAAGTTTCGGCGTTGCCGAAGAAGAAGGAGCAGACACCGGAGAGCAGCAGGAACAGAGACAGGGTGTACTTGCGGCCAATTACATCCACGAGCCAGGCGGCGGCATAATAACCGGGCAGCTGCGCCAATGTCATGATGAGCACGTATTCAAAGGTCTTGACCACGGCAAAGCCCTGCGCATAAACGATGGAGGGCAGCCACATGAAGATACCGTAATAGCTGAAGACGATGCCGAACCAGGCCAGCCAGAGCATGGCCGTGCGGGTGCGGAAGGGAGCGCTCCAGAGAGCGGAGAACTTGGGTTTGGTTTCCGTGCCTTGACTGGAAAGTTTTGACATGTCAACTTCTCCGGTGAAGGGCTTGCTTTCCACGCCTAATTTTCTTTCGAGCATCAGGATGACATCCTGCGCTTCCTTAATGCGGTTTTTCGTCAGCAGGTAGCGGATGGATTCCGGCATGTGCAGGCGAATCAGGAATACATAGAGAGCGGGCAGGGTACCGATGACGAAAGCAATCTGCCAGCCAAAGGCAGGAATCAGAAGATAGGAGATGCAGGCGGCCACCAGCCAGCCCACGCCCCAGAAACTTTCCAAGAGGACGATGAAACGGCCGCGCAGATGTGCCGGAGCGTACTCACTCATGAGGGTGGCGGCAACGGGCAGTTCGCCGCCGAGGCCGAAGCCAACCAGGAAGCGGAACACGAGCAGAGATTCATAGCTCCAGGACAGGGCACACATCCCCGTGGACAAACTGTAGAGGAGCACGGTCAGGGAAAATACCCGCTTGCGGCCAATGCGGTCAGCCAAAGTGCCGGCCAGCACAGCGCCCAAGGCCATGCCGATAAGGCCGATAGAACCAATCCAGCCCACCTGCGCGGGAGTCAGAGCCCATTCCTTGGCCAGTACCGGCAGTACGAAGGCGATAAGACCTGTATCCATGGAGTCAAAAAGCCAGCCCAGACCTGTCAGCAATAAGAGCTTGTAGTGGAAATTCCCCACAGGCAGGGATTCCAGCCGCTGTAAAATCATAATCATACCTCTTTCCTAAAAATAACACGACAACTGTCATGACAATGAAAAATAACAAGTTGCATTATACACTGTCTTGACAGCTGTTGCAAGGGTGTTTTGCGATATGTTTACGAATTTACGTGTTTTTTTTCAAAAAATGTAAACTTTTTTTCCGAAAGTTGTTGCAGTAATTTTTTAGGCTTGTTAAAATGTAAGGTACGAAACTTATTGACCGGAAGAAATTGCGGAAGGATATTCTGCTTGAAAAGGTAGATAAAATAACGGTTCTTAGGGAGGATAAATTATGATTAGAGAGCATCGGAGCCGTGCCAAGCTCGAAGCTTATTATGAAAAATTTGCCCAGGAGGGTGTACTGGACCCTAACGTCCATCCTTGGGTGGCGGATTCCTGGCAGCAGAGCAAGAAGTTCGGCGTGGGCCTGGAGAAGATGGCCATTAAGCATCTGCTTACCAAAGAGGAATTTCACGAGCTTCAGTTAAAGCATGCGGATGCCATTGAGTATTTAAGCGACCTTTCCGATGGCATCAAGGAATTTTTTCAGGAATACAACCTGAGTCTTTTGCTTATTGACGCAGACTGCACGGTACTCAAGAGCTATTCCCTGCCCTTTTATCAGATGACCCCGGGCGAAATCGAAGGGGCGAATGTGGGTATTGACCAGGTGGGCACCTCGTCCATCAGCGTGGCCTTGGAACATAAGGCACCGTTCTGGATGTTCGGCCCTGAGATGTGGGTTAAGGAATGTCAGCTCGGTGATGCCTGCTCGGCACCGGTTATGGTCAGCGGTGAACTGAACTACATCATTACCCTGGTGTCCATGGAGCAGGTGGCCATGCCGCAGGATGCTGTAATTTCTTTGCTCTTTACCATGCGCAAGGCTTTGGAGCGTCATTTGAACGAAGCCATCCGCATCAAGGCGGATGAAGCTATCTTAGATGCTACGCCCTTTGCTGTCTATCATGTACTGCCCGGCGGGGAAGTGGCCTATGCCAACCGCCTGGGACATACCCGTCTGGAAGGCATTGGCGCCAAACGTGACCCTGGCGCCCGCCGCAGCGCATCCAACCTCAATGATGTGATTATGAACTATCAGCATACGCCTATCTATAAGGGCTTCCGTGGGATACCATCTTATAATAAAGAAGTGACCTGGATTACCCCGGCCAAGACCTACGAGGACATCACCACGGTGGTTCCCTTGGAACGTGATGAAGACCAGGCTGTGCAGAGTGTGGTCGTAGTTTCCATGCCCATTGAAGATTTGCGTACGTTGGTTGCACATGCGGCAGGGTATACGGCGAAGTACAGCTTGGGTTCCATGGTCGGAGAAGGTACGACTTTTGCCAGCGTGCGCAACAAGGCGGCCCGCGTGGCGAAGAACAAACACCATGTACTGATTCAGGGCGAAGCTGGTACGGGCAAGCAGCGTATGGCCCATGGCATTCATCAGGCCAGCAATCGTGCGGTAGGCCCGCTGATTACCCTGCGCTGCGGCGATACCACCCCTGAACTTTTGGAACAGGAACTCTTTGGTGTGGTGCTGAACAGTGAAGTCAGCCATCAGGGCCGTCTGGAACTGGCTTCTGGTGGTACCCTGTTCTTAGATGAAATTGAAAAGATGCCGAAAAATATCGCCAAGGCTCTGGCAGATGCCCTGAACAAGGGCAAGGCCTGCCGTGTGGGCGAACAGGTGGAGCGCAGCATTGATGTGCGCATCATCGCCGCCTGCGACAGCGACTTGAAGCGCCTCACGGAACGCGGCCTCTTTGACCGTGACCTTTATGAAGCGCTGTCCAAGAGCATCGTGCGGGTACCGGCGCTGCGCAGCCGCCGGGAGGATATTCCCAAGCTGGCTTCCCATATCATCAGCGAGCTTGCAGAGCAGCATCAGATGCAGCCCAAGAAAATCTTGCCGGAAACGGAGCGTGTGCTGCGGGAATACGACTGGCCGGGCAATATCAAGCAGCTGCAGAGCGTGCTGGAGTATGCCTTCTTCAACACGAGTGACACGGAAATCAATCCCAATGACATCAGTCTTATGGGAGATGTGAAGCCGGACAACAAGTGGAAGGAAGACAAAGAAGTCTTTGTAAAGGCTTGGCAGGCTGCCGGCGGCAATGTGAGCCGACTGGCTAACCTCCTGAATGTGAGCCGTGTAACCCTGTACCGGTATTTGAAGAAGTATGGATTGGAAAAGAAGTAAGGAGAAAGATTGTGCGTTTACGGAGAAAGCCTTGGGTAGATGAAGCTATCCATGAATTCGATGACTTTGTGTTCAGCAAGGACCAGGAAATTGGCGAGGAGAAAAAGGGCCAGTGGGGAGACATCTTCGGCCGCCAGGCACCGCTGCATGTGGAACTGGGCACTGGCAAGGGCGATTTTATCACCCAGCTGGCAGAACGCAATCCCGACATTAACTATATCGGTATTGAAGCTCAGCAGGATGTGCTTTATTCCGCGGCCAAAAAAGTTGCGGAAAAAGGCCTGACCAATGTGCGGTTGCTGGTTTTTGATATTAACAACATTGAAAATATCTTCGCGGAAGGCGAAGTGGACCGTTTCTATGTGAACTTCTGCGACCCCTGGCCGAAGAAGCGCCATGCCAAGCGCCGTCTGACCCATGTGGGCTTTTTGGAAAAATACCGCAAGCTGCTGAAAAAGCCTGGCGAGCTTCACTTTAAGACGGACAACCGTCCGCTGTTTGATTTCTCTCTGGAGCAGTTCGAGGAAGCGGGCCTCAAGGTGCAGGATGTTTCCTTTGACCTCCATGCGGAGAATCGACCGGACAATATCATGACGGAGTATGAACGCAAGTTCAGCGGCTTTGGCGAGAAAATCAACCGTTGTGAGGTAATATTCGCATAAGGCACAAGGAGGCTTTTTCGTGCGGATTCGGAAAAAGATTTGGAATAACGATGCGGAGCCCATTATTGCCATTATGGTGGTGCTGATGGTGCTGGGAACCATCAATGTCTTTAGTTCCAGTTTTGTGCTGGGCACTACGGATTACGAAAATCCCTATCACTTTTTGCGCCGCCATGTATTGGTTATGCTGGCCGGGTTGGTACTGTTCTTTGTCTTCCGCAAGATTAACTACCGGCGCTGGCGGCCCTTGCAGGGGCCGTTGATGTTGGCGGTCATTGGCGCGACATTCCTGTCGTTGGTCGGGGTACTGGTTATCGGTACGGAGGTTAACGGCGCCAAAAGGTGGCTCTTCGGTGCTCAGCCGGCGGAATTGGCTAAGCTGGTGTCGTTAATGCTTGCAGCCTCAACTTTGTCGGCAAGGATAAAGCGGGGCAAGGCCAACTCATTGTTCAACGTATGCAATCTGAAATACGGCATCATCGTGGTGATGGCTGTGCTCATCGAGTTGGAGCCGGATATGGGAACGGCAGCCATTGTGCTGGGCGTGCCCGTTATCATGGCGGTGGTGGCCGGCATGTCCTTTAAGTATGTGTTGGGGCTGGGAGGATTTCTCGCCCTGCTCATTCTCATTTTGGTCAATGTTCAGCCCTATCGTATGGCCCGACTTAAGGTTTGGTTTGACCCTTGGGCGGATGCGCAGGGGATGGGCTATCAGACGGTGCAGTCTTTGTCCACCATCGGCTCCGGCGGCTTCTGGGGTATGGGGCTGGGCGAAGGTGTCAGCAAGTACGAGTACTTGCCGGAAGCCCATACGGACTTTGCCTTTGCCATCTTCAGTCAGGAGCACGGCTATATGGGAGCCTTTCTGGTATTCCTGCTCTTGGCTTTGTTGGTGCTCTTCTGCGTGCGCATTGCCAACCGGGCACCGGATGAGTTTGGACAGATGCTGGCTACGGGCATTATGGTGCTCATAGCCGGACAGGCCATTGCCAACATTATGATGGTTGGCGGACTGCTGCCTGTAGTCGGTGTACCCTTGCCCTTTATCAGTTATGGCGGTTCATCACTGATGGTCTCCATGGTGGCCATGGGGATGCTCTTAAATATCTGTGACCACGGGAGCAAAACATCGGAAGATAGAGATGCGCCTGGGGGAAAAGAGGATAAGGGGCCGAGGTTGCGGCTGGTCAAATAAGT
>NZ_KL370794.1:0-7026 GCF_000701565.1 Selenomonas sp. FC4001
TACGCCGAAAGTACTTGTCTGGAGACGGACTGGGAGGATAGGGCGTTGCTGGTTTGAATCTGGTGACGATAGCCGAGTGGTTCCACCTGTTCCCATACCGAACACAGTAGTTAAGCACTCGTACGCCGAAAGTACTTGTCTGGAGACGGACTGGGAGGATAGGGCGTTGCCAGTTAAGAACTCCTTTTTAGGAGTTATGCTTCCCCGATAGTTCAGCCGGTAGAACGGTGGACTGTTAATCCATATGTCGCAGGTTCGAATCCTGCTCGGGGAGCCAATTATGATATACCTCTGGGGTGATTGGGGTATAGCCAAGTCGGTTAAGGCACGGGACTTTGACTCCCGCATCCGCTGGTTCGAGTCCAGCTACCCCAGCCAGATAATGGTTCACTAGCTCAGTTGGCAGAGCACCTGACTTTTAATCAGGGTGTCCCGGGTTCGAATCCCGGGTGAGCCACCATTAATTTCGGCGCGTTGGTCAAGTGGTTAAGACACCGCCCTTTCACGGCGGCTTCATGGGTTCGAATCCCATACGCGTCACCAATATCATGACTCACTAGCTCAACTGGCAGAGCAACTGACTCTTAATCAGTAGGTTCACGGTTCGATTCCGTGGTGGGTCACCATTATATGGGCGATTAGCTCAGCTGGGAGAGCGCCTGCCTTACAAGCAGGATGTCAGCAGTTCGATCCTGTTATCGCCCACCATTTTATGGCCCGGTAGTTTAGTTGGTTAGAATGCCGCCCTGTCACGGCGGAGGTCAGGGGTTCAAGTCCCCTTCGGGTCGCCACTTTGATATTAACGCCTGCGGGCGTTATATATATAATATGTGCCTTTGTAGCTCAGTTGGTAGAGCAGGGGACTGAAAATCCCCGTGTCAGTGGTTCGATTCCGCTCGAAGGCACCATTTTGTTTATTAAGCTGGTGTAGCTCAATTGGTAGAGCAGCTGACTTGTAATCAGCAGGTTGGGGGTTCAATTCCTCTCGCCAGCTCCACTTGATGGTTATGTGCGGGTGTAGCTCAATGGTAGAGCCCCAGCCTTCCAAGCTGGTCACGTGGGTTCGATTCCCATCACCCGCTCCAGTTTTAGATACTGCCGGGGTGGCGGAACTGGCAGACGCAACGGACTTAAAATCCGTCGGTTGGAAACAACCGTACCGGTTCGATTCCGGTCCTCGGCACCACCAATTTCATATAGTTGTAAAGCCCTTGAGGCTGATATAATGCGGACGTGGCGGAATCGGCAGACGCGCTAGTTTCAGGTACTAGTGGTGGTGACATCGTGGAGGTTCAAGTCCTCTCGTCCGCACCATTTTTATGTTTACTACTGTTTTTTGATAAATTGCGGTCGTGGCGGAATTGGCAGACGCGCTACTTTGAGGGGGTAGTGTTCACAAGACGTATGGGTTCAAGTCCCATCGACCGCACCATTTTTTATGAACATAAAAACTTGTTCTATGATATAAATTTCATAGGACAAGTTTTTTTTATATAAATATCTCATTTTTATCATTTTGCAGGAGTGATGAATCTACATGAAAGAAGCGAGTATCGAGAACATCTACCGGCTGGATGGCAGGGTGCCTCTGGAAGCAGCCATACCTTTTGGCTTGCAGCACGTCCTGGCCATGTTTGTTGCCAATCTGACCCCGATTGTAATTATTGCCGGGGCAGCAGGCTTTGACAAAGCGATGACAGCCATGCTGGTGCAGAACGCTATGTTTGTAGCAGGGATTGCTACCCTGGTGCAGTTGTATCCACTGTGGAGAGTGGGAGCGCGTCTGCCGATTGTCATGGGCGTCAGCTTTACTTTTGTGACGGCTATTTGCTTTGTAGCAGCTAATTTTGGCTATGGAGCAGTTGTCGGCGCAGTTCTGGTCGGCGGTATTTTCGAAGGAACCTTAGGGCTTATGGCCAGGTATTGGCGCCGTCTTATTTCGCCGATTGTTTCCTCTATTGTGGTAACGACTATCGGTTTTTCTCTGCTCGGAATCGGAATCCGTTCTTTTGGCGGCGGCTACAATGATGGCTATGGTTCTGCGGACAATCTCTTTTTAGGCACGGTAACGCTCGTTACCTGTCTGCTCTTTTCTTCCTTTGCCAAAGGTTATTACAAGCAGCTGGCGGTATTGGTGGGGCTGGTTGTTGGGTATGTACTTGCCCTGGGCATGGGCAAGGTTGACTTGTCAGCTGTTTTCAATGGCAGTGTTATTTCTCTGCCGGTGCTTTTGCCCGTTGCACCAGAGTTTCACTTAGGCGCGATTATTTCTATCGGGATTATCTTTTTGGTATCGGCAGCGGAGACCATTGGCGATACGACGGCGATGGCCATTGTGGGCTTGAAGCGTGATGTTGCCGAAAAGGAAATTGCCGGCTCTTTGGCTTGTGATGGCTTTTGCAGTTCCGTGGCTTCTCTTTTTGGTTGTTCACCCATCACGTCGTTCAGCCAGAATGTGGGCCTTATTGCCATGACAAAGGTGGTAAATCGCTTTGCCATTATGACTGGTGCTGTGGCGATGATTATTGCCGGCATGGTTCCTTCTATCGGGGCCTTTTTTGCTTCCCTGCCTGATGCGGTTTTAGGTGGCTGTACCATCATGATGTTTGGCTCCATCATGGTCAGCGGTATTCAGATGATGAGCCGTGTGGAAATGACGCAGCGCAATGCTACGATTGCGGCGCTTTCGTTTTCGATTGGCATCGGTACGACTACGGCCACGGAAAATGCCATTTGGCATATTTTCCCGCAGGTGGTGCAGGATGTGTTCAGTGGCAACTGCGTGGCGGTCGTGTATGTGGTGGCTATTTTGCTCGATACCTTCCTGCCGGCTAATATGGAGGCCGCTAAGGTAACTGAAGAAGAAGAAAATGCTGAACCAGCAACGGATATTGCCTAAGGGAAGGAGTTTTTTATCATGAAATTGTTGAAAGACCGTATCTTAAAAGAGGGACACTGCCTGTCGGGCAATATTTTGAAGGTGGATTCCTTTATCAACCATCAGATTGATCCGGAATTTACGATGGAGATGGGCAAGGAATTTGTGCGCCGCTTCGCCGATGTAAAGATTGACAAGGTGCTGACCATTGAATCTTCCGGTATTGCCATTGGTATGGCTGTGGCCTATGAGCTCAAAAAGCGTCTGGTTTTTGCCCGCAAGAATCCTTCGCTGCTCATGCAGGAGGATATGTATACCTGTCCGATTGCGTCCTATACCAAAAAGGAAGCCAAGCTGGTGTACGTGCTGAAAAAGTTCCTGCAGGCCGGGGAAAATGTCCTCATCATCGATGACTTTATGGCCGATGGCAACGCGGCTATGGGCCTGGCGAACATCGTTGAGCAAGCTGGCGGCAATGTAGTCGGTATTGGTATTGCCATTGAAAAGTCTTTCCAGCATGGGGCAAAACGTGTACGGGAGGCCGGTTACCGGGTAGAGTCCCTCGCTAAAATTGCTTCCTTAGCCAATGGGCAGATAATTTTTGACGAAGATTGATTTTTTCCAAAAAGATATTGACATAAGGCCCAAAGTACTCTACAATATTTTTTGTTAATTCGGTGAGTTCACTGAATAACTGCATAGGCGGTCGTGGCGGAATTGGCAGACGCGCTACTTTGAGGGGGTAGTGTTCACAAGACGTATGGGTTCAAGTCCCATCGACCGCACCATTTGAATTTTAAGCTCAGACGAGTTTCACAGTGTGGATTGTCTGGGCTTTATTTGTATATCCGGGAGGTGTGGCAGTATGAAGAGGATTTTGGTCCGCTGTCTGTTGGTCATCTGTTTGCTATGTGTTGGGATGGGGACAATATCTGCGCAGCAGGCAGTGGTACAGGAAGAGAACAGGACGCAGTCTGAGCAGGCGGAACTGCATTTGACGGCGGCGATGATTGCCAATGTGGCCTATAATGGTGAACTCAAGACACTGGCCCGCAACTGGCTGATGGCGCGGGGCTGGCAGGTGCTTTCCTATCAGCCGACACCGGGAGAAGGCGGCAGGCTTTATATTTTTGCACATCGCGTTCAGGAACATGACATTGTCTTTGTGACTTTTCCGGGAACAGAAACCATCGAGGATGCAAAACTCGACCTGCATATCAGCCGCGTACCGTTCGGAGGCCATACACCTGCGGAGTTTGCGCAAAAGGCAGGTGACATGGCCGGAAAATCCGGGGATAAGCCCTTGGTACATCGCGGGTTTAACGAATATGTGCAGAAGCTGCTCTTTACCCAGCCGCTGCCACAGATGGAAAACCTGACTTTCGGGGAAGAAATGGCCAGGGAATTGCAGGACCATCCACAACGTAAACTTTACCTTACAGGGCACAGCTTAGGGGGCGCCGCGGCTACTTTGACGGCTGCCCGGCTGGCAGATATGGGCGTTTCCCCGCAACAGCTGGAGGTCATCACCTTTGGCGCTCCGGCCGTGGGCAATGAAGCCTTTGCCCGGGCTTACGAGCATAAATTTTCCCTGACACGCGTGGGGATGGCAGGTGACCCGGTGAAAAGTATCCTGCAGTCTTTGACGGGAGGGTTCGTCCAATTCGGCCAACGGGTGGATTGGGAGAGCAAACTTACGGAACATTTTCCCCATGAAATGGTCCTGTATCTGGATGAAGCCTGGCGGCATTATGTGGATGCCAAGCCAGCCGGAGAATTGCCCAAGCTGGCCGGGGAGCCGCAGCTTCACCTGCAAAATGCGTTGTATGTTGCCGCGCCAGTCTTTGATATGCCGAAGAATCTGCGTCGGGAACTGCCATATATGGAGCGGATGGTTCGGGAGTTGACGGAAGCCACCTATACCCCGCAGCAGCAGGCAGAAAAAAAGCAGGATTTTCGGGGAATGATGAAGCAGGCGAAGGCGAAAGGCTGCGGCTATATCCTCTATCAGCAATACACAGGCAAGCGCATCCGCAACGAAAAGGATAATTACCGTCTAACGCTGGAGGAATGTATTTATGATGGAGACGGCAATATCTGTTACATGCAGTCCCGCAGTACCACAACCAGGGACATGACGCCGGTGCAGGCTGCGGCGTATCTCCATGTGCAGGGAGACGCGGACAGGGCGCAGGCCTTAAATGTTGGAGAAGAATACGCGAAGCGGCAGGATTTTTCCATCATAGATGTGAACACAGAACACAATAAAAATTCTGAAAATAATTGACAGGCGAAGCTCTTTTCGGTATAATAAGAGTAAGCAAAGGGAAGGAAGTTCAGCCTTTCCCACAGCTGCCGACATGCAATTCATGTAAGGAGGAGATTCCGATGGGATTTTAGGCAGAAACCCATAAGGAAAACATGAAGTGCGAATTGGTTGCGAAGAAAATAACCATCAGCAGGTGACGAGAAAGCCGCTGGTGGTTATTTTCATGGTATAATAGATTTGTGTGTATTATATTTTAGGAGGATATCATGGAAAAAGCCAAGGTTTATTTTACCAGTTTCCGTACGCAGGTGGGCACCAGCTGGTTGGAAAAGCTGCGCCGTCTCTGCATTGCGGCAGGGATTAAGAACATTGATATGGAAGGCAAGTTTGTGGCCATCAAGATGCATTTCGGGGAAATGGGGAATTTAGCTTTCCTGCGTCCGCAGTATGCCAAAGTGGTGGCGGATTTGGTCAAGGAACAGGGCGGTATTCCCTTCCTGACGGACTGCAATACGCTCTATCCTGGCAGCCGCAAGCATGCATTGGAGCATATGGACATTGCCAATCTGCATGGCTTTAATCCCATGACTACGGGCTGTCAGATTATTATCGGCGATGGCCTTAAAGGCACAGATGATGTGGAAGTTCCCGTAAAGAATGGCGAATATGTCAAGGCTGCCAAGATTGGGCGGGCCGTGATGGACGCGGATATCGTGATAAGTCTGGCGCACTTCAAGGGCCATGAAATGACGGGCTTTGGCGGTGCCATCAAGAATTTGGGCATGGGTTGCGGCAGCCGCGCCGGGAAGATGGAGCAGCATTCTTCCGGCAAGTGTGTGGTCAATCAGGAACTTTGCCGCAACTGCCATAAATGCGCCAAGGAATGTGGCTCGGATGCCATCAGCTTCGATACGGGCAAGGCTTATATCGACCCGGAAAAATGCAAGGGCTGCGGCCGCTGCATTGGTGCCTGTGGTTTCTCGGCTATCCGCAATGAGCAGTGGGATGCAGGCGATTTGCTCGACAAGAAGATGGCGGAATATACGCAGGCTGTGGTACAGGACAGACCCTGCTTCCATATCAATCTGGCGATGGATATTTCGCCGAACTGCGACTGTCATGGGGAAAATGATGCGCCCATTCTGCCGGATATCGGCATGTTTGCGTCCTTTGACCCCGTGGCTATCGACCAGGCCAGCGCCGATGCCTGTCAGAAGGCAACGCCTGTTCGCGACAGTCAGTTAGGCGACAATCTGGCTAAAGAAGATTGGCACCATCACCACGATGTGTTTATGGACAACAATCCCAACGTGCATTGGAAGGAAACGCTGGAACATGCAGAGAAAATCGGCATGGGCACGCGTGAATATGAATTGGTGACGCTGAAATGAAACAAGATGAACTTCGCCGGTTGCAAAAAATTGTCGAAGTCCTGCGCTCGGATAAGGGCTGTCCCTGGGACAGGGAACAGACCCATGAGAGCCTGAAGCCAGCCTGTATTGAGGAAGCCGCGGAAGTTTTGGCGGGCATAGATATCCTCAAGGCCACGGGCAAGGCGGAAAATCTCAAAGAGGAATTGGGCGACCTGCTGCTGCAGGTCGTCTTTCATGCCCGGCTGGCAGAAGAAGCAGGACTGTTTACGCTCGATGATGTGGCTAAGGCGGTCAGTGATAAGATGGAGCGGCGGCATCCGCATGTGTTTGCGGGGGCGGACGCAGCGTCGGTTGACTGGGAGGCTATCAAAAAGAGCGAGAAGGCGGGACGCGAGTGGGAGGAAGAGTTCCTGCCGGGAGCGTTTTCGCAGGCAGAAGCATTGATTGCAAAGGCTAAAGCACGAAAAGGGCTTTAGTTACATTGATATGCTAAGACGCCCGGTGGC